>LR026961.1:707046-1062803 GCA_900498135.1 uncultured Desulfatiglans sp. | reverse complement strand
CTCGAACGCTCCCTCGCGTTGGACCTTCGGAACCAGGAGGCATTCGACCGGCATGCGGCGGTCCTCCGTGAAGGCCTATTCGAGGAGGCGGCCGTGCTGCGTGAGCAGGTCGAAAAGGTCTTGAAATCATTCGAGGAGACCCGTGGCGCGCTCTATGACCTCGAGCGGGCCAATGCGACGAACGAAGAGGTCCTGGCCCTTTGCGCCGGCCTTCGCAGCGAACTCGATGTCCTCCTGCCGTCGGATTTCATCCGGTGGTACGACCCCGATCAGCTCTCCAACATGCCCCGCTACCTGAAGGCGATCCAGTTGAGGGCTGAACGCGGGGCCTACGACCCCGCCAAGGACCGCCGGAAGCAGGCCGATGTCGATCCCTTCGTCGAGGCCCTCCAGAAGATGACCGACGCCCTTTCCCCGCGCACCTCCCTGGAGAAGCGCGAGGCGCTCGAAGCCTTTCGCTGGATGGTGGAGGAGTTGAAGGTGTCGCTCTTCGCCCAGGAACTGAAGACCCTCTACCCCGTCTCCCCCAAGCGCCTGGAGGAAAAGCGGAAAGAGCTCGAGCGGATGATCTGAGCACGACGACTCCATGACCGAAGGGCGGGAGATATCCACCCTCCCGGGCGGTATCAGGCACCGGAACGGAGGCGGCTCAGCTTGTAGTAGATCCCCTTGCGGGCCATGAGGGCGTCGTGGTCGCCCTGCTCGCAGATCCGGCCATGGTGCATCACGAGGATGCGGTCCGCATGCCGGATGGTCGAAAGCCGGTGGGCCACGATCAGGGTGGTCCGGCGCGAGGCCATGCGCGTGATGGCTTCCTGGATCAGTCTTTCGGTCTCCGGGTCGACGCTCGAGGTGGCCTCGTCGAGGATCAGGACGGGCGGGTCGGCCGCCAGGGCCCTCGCAAACGACAGGAGCTGCCGCTCACCGGCGGAGAGCGTTGCTCCGCCTTCGCCGATCGTCTGGTTCAGCCCGCCCGGCAGCCGCTCGATGAAGGAAAGGGCGTTGGCTTTGGAGGCGGCCTCGCGGACGGCCTCCGGCCCCAGATCCTCACGCCCCATGGAGATATTCTCGGCCAGGGTGCCGGCAAAGATGAAGACGTCCTGCATGCAGAGGCTCATGCGCCGGTGCAGGGCGGATGGGGACCATTCCCGCAGGTCTCTTCCGTCCAGAAACACAGCCCCTTCATCCGGATCGTAGAAGCGTTCGAGGAGATTGATGATCGTCGTCTTGCCGGACCCCGTGGCCCCGACGATCGCGAGGGTCTCCCCCGGGTTGACCTCGAAGGAGACGTGTTTGAGGACCGGCTGACCCTCTTCGTAGGCGAAGGAGACGTCCCGGAAGGCCACCTCGCCGCGCAGGGTCTCCGGGGCGTAAGGCGCGGGGTGTTCCGGGATGGTCTCATCCTGGTCCATGAACTCGAAGATCCGCTCCGTCGAGGCCATCGCGGACTGCATGATGTTGTATTTTTCGGAGATGTCCCGGATCGGCTTGAAGAACATCTGCATATAGCCGATGAAAGCCACGAGGGCCCCCAGGGTCAACTCGTCCTGGACGACCTTTCCGCCTCCATACCAGATGAGGATGGCTACCGCCAGAGAGGAAAAGAGCTCCATGAGGGGCATGAACAGGGCGAAGACCTTGATCTGCCGCATGCCGGCCAGATAATTGGCCTGGTTGATCTCCCTGAAGGTCTCCATCTGCCGCCTCTCCTGTACGAAGAGCTGGATGACGCGCATGCCGCTGATGCGCTCCTGCAGGAAGGCGTTGATCTTGGCCACGGTCGCGCGCAGGTCGCGGAAGGCCTCGCGGGCCAGGCGGCTGAAGAGCAGCGTGATGCCGAAGATGAACGGGAGAAAGATGAAGGCCACCAGGGCCAGACGCCAGTTGAGGCTCAGCAGGACGATGAGGATCCCCGTCAGCAGAAAGAGGTCCTTGAAGACCGTGATGACTACGGATTTGAACATTTCGTTCAGATTGTCGACGTCGTTGGTCATGCGGGTGACGAGGCGTCCGAGCGGGTGCCGGTCGAAAAAGCGCACGGCCTGGGCCGTCATGGTCTCGAAGAGCTGGACGCGGATGTCCTGCATGACATGCTGGCCCACGTATTCCAGGAGGACGTATTCGAGGTAGCTCAATCCGAACGAGAGGAGCAGCAGGATGAAGAAGAAGGCGGCGATCCGAAGGACCCCCGTGAGGTCTCTCGAACGGATCCGCTCGATCGTTTCAGGCGGGAGCTGCTCCAGGGATGAATAAGGGAGGATAGCGGCGCCGTCTCTGAGCGGCACCCCCGCCCCGGCCGGTGCCCGGGATGCGATTTCCTTCCAGACGGCGGCGTCAACCCGGTAGAAACGGCCGGTCTCCATCGCGCCGCGCGACTCGAGCGCATGGCGGAGCGCCGGGTCCATTCCCTTCGCGGCTTCGTGGCTCAGCACCCACAGGGCCCCGTCGCGGCTTTCTTCCAGCGCCCCGGCGAACCGGACCTCCAGGGCCTCGCGCTCGGCCGGCGCGAGGCTTTGGACGTCCAGGGTGTACCACGCGGCCAGGATGTAGCGGTCGATGGCGATCTTGGTCAGATAGGGGACCGTGAGGTCGACCAAGGTGATGAGCAGCGTCAGGCAGAGGGCCAGGGCGGCGGTCTTCCTGTACGGCAGGGTATAGCGGGCCAGGCGCCTCAGAAGCTTGAAATCGTAGGGCCTTCCAAGGTGCCCCTCCTCCATGTAGCCGTATTCCCCAAAAGCGGTCATGCGTCGGCCTCCGTTTCGAGGGACCGGGAGAGAAGCTCCTTCTCGTAGAGGGCGGCATAGAGCCCGCGGCGGCGCAAAAGGGAGGTGTGGTCGCCCTCCTCCACCAGCCGCCCCTCGTCGAGTACGAGGATGCGGTCGGCCCGCCGGATGGTGGAGACACGGTGCGACACGATCAGATTGGTTCTGCCGCGCCGCATGCTGAAAAGGCTGTTCAGGATGGCCTCCTCGGTGCGGGTGTCCACCATGGCGAGGGCGTCGTCGAGGATGAGGATCGGGGCGTCGAGGACGAGGGCCCGGGCGATGGTGAGCCGCTGGCGCTGTCCGCCGGAAAGCGTGATGCCGCGTTCACCGAGGATGGTGTCGAGGCCTCTGTCGAACTGGTCGACTTCATCGAGGATGCCGGCGGCGTCGAGGGTGTCCCTGACCTGCTCCTCCGTGAGCCCCCGGCGGCCGAAAAGGACGTTGTTGCGGATGGTGTCCGAGAACACGAAGGGTTCCTGGGTCACGAAGGCGATCTGCCGCCTGAGCGTCGCGATCGGCAGGGCCTCGACGGCATATCCATCCAGGAAGACCGTCCCTGGCGGCGGGGGCATCAGGCGGGGGATGATCTGAAGCAGGGTGCTTTTCCCCGATCCCACGCGGCCGACGAGGGCCACGGTTTCCCCGGGTTCGATGCGGAGGCGGATCTCCCGGAGGGCCGGCCGGTTTTGAGACGGGTAAGTGAAGGTCAGATTCTCCATGCGGACCTCGCCGCGGAGGGCTTTGACGGCGGCCGGCGCTGCGGGTTCTTCGATCTCCGGCAGTTCGTCGAGGACGCGGTTGATGCGCCGCATCGAGGCCGACCCGCGCTGGAGGAGGTTTGTCACCCAGCCCATGGCCATCATCGGCCAGGTAAGTAACCCCAGGTAGCTGATAAGGGCCACAAAGTCACCGGGCGTACTGGTGATGGCCATGGGATGGGTTACAAACCTGATACAACGTGGTCCAGCGAGGCCCGACCACGTTGTATCAGGTTTGTAACCCATCCCATGGCCATCATCGGCCAGGTGAGGAGATTCAGGTAGCTTGTGAAGGCGACGAAGTCGCCCGTGGTGATGTCGCCGAGGATGGCCAGCCGGCCGCCGAGCCCGATCACGACGGCGAGACCGGCGTTGGTGAAAATGGCCATCAGCGGAAAGAAGAGGCCCAGGGTTTTCGCGAGTCGCAGGTTTACGCCGACATACTTCTCGCCCTCCCGCCGCACCCGCTCGTGCGCCCATCGTTCACGGTGATAGGCCTTGAGGACCCGGATGCCCGCGAAGCTTTCCCTCACCCGCTCCGTCACCTCCGAAAAAGAGTGCTGGACGGCATCGAAGCCGGCCGACATGCGACGGGTGAGGATGCGAGTCAGGACCACGATCAGCGGAGCCGGGATCAGGGAGATGACGGCCAGCTTGACATCGATGGCCACCATGAAGCCGACGGCGGCCAGGCCCAGAACGAAGCCGTCGGTAAAGGCCACCAGGCCCATTCCTGTGGCCATGCGCACGGCATTGAGATCGTTGATGGCCCGCGCCATGAGATCCCCGGTCCTCGTGCGGTGGTAGAAAGCGGGGCTCAGCTGCTGCATCTTGGCGTAGAGGCGCATCCGGAGCTCCCGTTCGACCCTCCGCGAGTGCCCCATGATGAGGAGACGCCAGACGTAACGGAACACCCCGATGGCCAGGGCGAGGCCCAGGATCAAGGAGGCCTGCCGCAGGAGGATGATCCCGGTGGCGGTGCGGTGCGTGAGGTCGTCGACAGCGCTCCGGATCACGAGCGGGATGAGGAGCTGCAGCGCGTCGACAATCAGGAGGCTTGTCAGCCCCAGGACGATGGCCCACCGGTTCTCGTGAAAGATCGGTTTGAGGGGTGTGAACGGGCGCAGGGCCCGTGAAAGGGTTTGAGGCATAGCGTGCATACCGACGAGATACCCGAGGCGAGCAGAGGCTGTCAACGCTTTCTTTGTGCGGGGGCGTCAGGCGGGACAACTCCTGTTCGAGCGGCCATGATCGAGGGCCGAGCTTTCAGCGGGATGGAAAGGATATGCGGCTGCCGGATGGAAACCGGCTTGTGATTTTGACGGGAGCAGGTATCATGATACAGGATCCTGTTTTTCAGGATTTTTTGCAGCTGGAGCCAGGTGGGGAACACCCACAGGATGTCGGAGAATAAAGAAACAGGGGCCGTTTTGCCGAGGCGGCCCGGCGCACGGCCTTTTCAGAGCGACTATGGCGATCAGGACAGGCAGATATCCATTCGACCAGCCTGGCCCCGGCGGCTCTGCCGAGAGGTATTCCGTCGACATGGACATCGGGGGGACTTTCACCGACGCGATCTTCTCGAGCAGACGCTCGATGACGTTGATCAAGGTGGATACGACGCGTCATGATTTGAGCGTCTGCTTCAGAAAGGCGCTCGAAAGAGCGCGGGAAACCTTGGGCTTCGAGTCTGTCCGCCAATGTCTTTCGTCTGTCCGGGTGATCCGTCTTTCGACGAGTCTGTCAACCAATCTGATCTTGGAGCGAAAGGGACTCTGTATAGGATTGATCCTGACGGCGGGATGGAAAGAGGCCTTTTTGGGGAAAGGAATTTTTCCCGATGGTTCAGGGGTGCTTGTGGAGCCGGAGATGGTGATCGAGGTAGGGGCTGAATCCGAAGAATCGGAGGTCCGTGAAGCGGCTTACCGGCTGATTCTGAGGGGCGCCGACATACTGGTCATCAGTCTGGATGGAGGGAAGGAGGGCTTTCTGCAGGCCGAAGGGCGCGCCAGGGCCGTTATCCACCGTTACTACGCCAACCACTTCATCGGGTCGATCCCCGTGGTCAGCGGCGGGCAATTGAGCCGGGTCCGGGAATATCTGCCGCGCACCAGCCGGATCGTTTTCAACACCTATGCCCACCATGCGGTCTCAGGACCCTTCCTGGCCATCGAAGACTATCTGCGGGAAAACGGGTATCCGCATCCGCTGCTGCTTGTGCACGCGGACGGAGGTACTTCGCGGGTATCGAAGTCCACGGCGGAGCGGACCATCAGCTCAGGGGCCGCTGCGGGGGTGTTCGGCGCGCTGAGATTCTCCCGGATCTATGGGGTAAAGAATGCCCTCACGGTGGACATCGGGGGGACAAGCACCGAGCTCGGCGTTATCCGGGGCGGCGAGATGGTGTGGTGCCGGCGGGGGAGCGAAGCCGATTCTTCGCGAGGATTGCCCATCGCTGTGACCATCGGGATCGGAGGGGGCTCGGTCGTCCGGTTGGACGATACGGGGCGGGTCCATCTGGGGCCGGGGAGTGTCGGGGCGTTTCCCGGACCTGCCTGCTATGGCCTGGGGGGTGCGGAGCCGACCCTGACGGATGCCTTTCTGATCCTGGGATACTTCGACGAAGGCTATTTTCTGGGTGGAGAAAGACGCTTGAAGCGGACTCTCGCCGAGAAGGTCTTTCAGGAGCGGGTCGCCGGCATATGGGGGGTTTCCTGTGAGGAGGCCGCCTTGCGCGTCAAGGAGGAGGCCGTCAGGCGGATTGCGGAAGAGATCCGGACGGTGATCGCGCGCTTCGGCCTCGATCCGGTGAACACGGCGCTTTTTGCTGTCGGCGGATGCGGCGGGTGCATGGGGTGTGCTTTGTGCGAGGCGACGGGGCTCCGTGAGCTCCGAATTTTCCGGCAGGGATCGGTCTTCGGCGCCTTCGGGACGAGCGGGATGGACGTGTTGCATCGCTATGAGGAAGAGGTGAACCTGGGCCTCGAGCCCGCTGCGGAGAGGGGTCTGGAGGTGTGCGACCGGATCAACGGTGCCGTTTTGGCCCTCCAGCGAAGAGCCTTTCAGGATATGGCGGCCGAGGGCTTCCAGCCGGAAGGAATCCAGTTCGAATCGGCCCTGGAGATCGCGGCCGAAGCGTCAGGGATCAGGCGGAGCTGTGATTGCCCCACGGCGTTTATATGGCCGGGGGATTGGAATGCCGTCCGAAAGCGGATCGGGCGGCTTTTTGGCGGGGACGGGGCCGAGGTCGACGGGCGCGGTCTCCGCCTTGTGGGGATCGCCCTGACGGCTGTGGCGCATGTCCCCCATGCCGAGCCCGATGCCCTGGTGCGTCTCGACGAGACCGGCAGCACCGGCCTCGAACGGCGGTTTTACGGCCAGGGGGGGCATTGGTTCGACGCCTGCGTTCATCGGTGGGATGCGTTGAAGGTCCCCCGGAAGGTTTCGGGTCCCTGCATTCTCGAAAGCCGGGAGACGACCGTGGTCGTTTCCCCGGGATATGAGATGGCGCTCGACAAACGTCGAAATGCGAGGATTTCCCGATCCGATGCGGTGGCGCGTTTCGAGGGAGGGCTGGATGAAGATTTCCATTACTGAATATCTGGACATCGATCTCGAGGCCGAGCAATGGTGCTGCAACCGCTGTGGGCGACTGCTGGGCCAGGCCCGGGACAATTACAAAAAGGGGTGCCTGATCTTCGATCGCGACCCCCGTTCGATTTACCCGCCGGTGACAGAGGGGGCTTACACCTTCGCGCCGGACCCCGACTGGATCCGGATCGTCGAATTCTACTGCCCGGGCTGCGGCACCATGATCGAAAACGAATTCCTTCCGCCGGGGCATCCCATAACCTGGGACATCGAAATCGATATCGATGCGTTGAAGCGCCGACACCGCTTTTAGGTTTTTGAAGGATGTCCATCGACCACGAACAGAAACGGGAAGAGATGCGGCCGAATGGCTCGAGGGCGCCCAATACGATCGACGTCGACGTCGGGGGGACCTTCACCGACTGTTTTCTCCAAATGGAGGACCGGCGCGCTTACGGCAAGTCCCCTACGACCCAGTACGATCTTTCGGTGGGGTTTGTGCGGGCCCTTGCGGACGCAGCGAGGCAGCTCGGCCTGAGCCCATCGGCCGTGTTGCCGAGAACGAACATGATCCGGTATTCCACGACCCTGGCGATGAACAAACTCATCGAGCGGACAGGGCCGCAGATCGGTCTGATTGCGACGGAGGGGTTCGAGGACGGGATCCTGATCGGCAAGGGGGCCCAATGGGACGACGGGCTTTCGAAGTCCGAGACGCGAAACCTCGCGATGGTCAGAAAGCCGACGCCCATCGTCCCGCGGGAGCGCATCGCAGGGATCAAGGAGCGGATGGACCACAGGGGCGAAGTGATCCGTCCGCTCGATGAAAAGGATGTGAGACGGAAGGTCCATCATCTGGTGGACCAGGGAGTCCGGGGGATCGTGGTGTGCCTTCTCTGGGCCCATGTGAACGGCGCGCATGAGATCCGGGTCCGGGAGATCATCGAGGAGGAATATCCGGAGGTTACCCTCGGGCGTATACCCGTCATGCTTTCGCATGAGGTTCAACCCAAGAAGGGTGAGTATCAGCGGGCGATGACGGCCATCCTCGACGCCTACCTTCACCCGTCGGTCTCGAGCGATCTGGCCGCTTTCAGGCGGGAGCTGAGGCAGAACGGCTATCGCGGCCCGGTCCTGATGGTCCACAACTCGGGCGGCATGGGCGAGGTGCTGAAGACCACGGCGGTGGATACGTACAACGGCGGCCATATCGCCGGCATCGCCGGGAGCCTGGAGATCGCGAAGCTCTATGGCCTGACGGATGTCGTCACGACCGACATGGGGGGTACGAGTTTCGATGTGGGCGTCATCCACGACGGGCATTGGCACTACACCGAGGTGCGCCCGCTGATCGACCGTTGGATGGTGAACCTCAATATGGTGGATTGCAGGACCATCGGCGCCGGGGGCGGCTCCATCGCCTGGACCAACGAGGCCATGGGAGGGCGCCTGGAGGTGGGGCCGCAGAGCGCCGGTGCGATGCCCGGGCCGGCCTGCTACAACATGGGCGGCGTGGAACCGACGGTGACGGATGCAGACGTGCTCCTCGGTTATATCAACCCGGATTTTTTCCACGGGGGTCGGATCCGGCTGGACGGCGACCTCGCACGGCAGGCGATTCAGGAGCGCGTCGCACGGCCTCTCGGGATGGACGCGGTGGAGGGCGCCGCGGCGATGCGCCGGCTTGTGGACGGATTCATGGGAAACAGCCTGTTCAATGAAACCGTGCTGCGGGGGCATGATCCGCGGCGTTTCGTGCTGTTCAGCTTCGGGGGTGCGGGGCCGACCCACTGTTGCGGTTTTGCTGGGGCGAGTCATATCCGGCGGCTGATCGCGTTCCCCTTCTCGCCGGTTTTCTGCGCCTTTTCCGGGTCGCTCATGGACGTGCGGCACATCTACGAACTCTCGCGCCGGCTGCTGGTGGTGCCGCAGGGCGACGAGACGCCTGTTCTGGACAGGGGCCGCTTCAACCGCATCGTCAACCAACTGCTGGAAAAGGCCGGGCAAGACGTTCGGGCCGAGGGGTTGAACCCCGAAAACCTTCAGTTCCGTCTGGAACTCGACATGAAGTTTATCAAACAGCTCCATGTCAGGCGGATCCTGAGCCCCACGCTCCGGCTCGGGGGGCCGCCGGATGTCTTTGCGCTCCTGGATGTTTTTCTGGACGAATACCGTCGGTTTTTCGGCCCGGCGGGCGTCTATTCCCAGGGTGGTGTGAGTATCGAAAGTTTTGTACTGCACGCCGTTTACCCTTTGGAACGGGCCGCTTTCCCGCGCTTGAAGGACGATCGGTCCATGCCCCCTCGCCAGGCGCGCAAGGGGGCGCGTCTGGTTTACTGGGAAGCGGAAAAGGGGTTTCGGAAGACTCGCTTATACGATGGAGAGGCGCTTCGCAGCGGCAATGTGATCGAGGGGCCGGCCGTCGTGGAGGCCCGGAATACGACCACGGTTCTTCCGAAAGGGGTGGAGCTTTTTGTGGACGGGTATATGAACCACCGGATCGAGTGGCTCGATGGCCGAGCCTCTCCTGCTTGAGGGGGAAGCGTGATCCTGGACATGACCTTCACCGAGCGGTTGAAGCCGGAACCGCTGACCGAGGAAGAGCGGGTGTGCATGGAGGGCCTCGACCCGATCGATTACGGCGTGGCCCGCGAAAAACTCAATATGATCGTAGAGGAGGCGAAGGAGATCTTCGTGCGGAGCGGCGTCTCCAGCATGCTGCGATCCGGGGATGTGAGCGTCGGGTTGTACACCGCCAGAGGGGACATGGTAACGGCCGCCTGCGGTTCCTACCTCTACGCCGTGTGCGGCCAGCCCCAGATCAAGTACATCTGCCACCGCTGGAAGGACCATCCCGACGTCGGGGTGCGGCCGGGCGATATCTTCTATGCCAACGATGCCGTTTACGGGGGGGTGCACAATCCGGACCAGTTCGCCTTCGTTCCCATCTTCTGGAACGGGCGCCTGATTGCATGGGCGGCCGCCGCGTGCCATCAACCCGAGACTGGAGCCTGCGAGCCGGGTGGGATGCCGGTCAATGCAAGGACGCGTTACGACGAAGGGCTCAAGATGAGCCCCATGCGGATCCGCGAAGCCTTCAGGCTGCGGGAAGACCTCCTGGAGATGATGGCCAATATGGTCTCGCGGACCCCCCACATGCAGATGATCGACACCCGTGCGCGGGTGATGGCGTGTGACCGGGTGCGGCTGAGAATCGAGGAGATGGCGGCCGAAAAGGGCGGCGGCTTTCTGGTCGGGGTCTTTTCGCGGATCCTCAAGAGCACTGCCGAGGCCGTGCGCCGCCGCATCGCCGGTTGGGTGGACGGCACCTTCCGGAGCGTCGTCTTCACAGACCACATCGGGGTGGACGAAGGGCTGGTGAAGGGCGCCTGCACGATCCGAAAACGGGGCGACCGGCTGAGCCTGGATTTTACGGACACCTCCCCGCAGACCCCCGGCCCCTACAATGCCTTCAAGCACACCATGATCGCGCACAACGCCATGTATTTCTATGGGTTCCCGTTTCACGATCTGCCGCTCTCGGCCGGGATCTGGGAGTCGATCGAGACCATTGTCCCCAAAGGCACCTGCTTCAACGCGCACCCGGAGGCCGCAGTGGCGAATTCGGTCCTGATCTGCAGCCTCGCCATGTGCCTGGTGCATTTGACCCTGTCGAAGATCCTGTTTGCATCGGGTGTTCGAGAGTTGGCTACAGGGCCTTTCGGCAACAATGGGGATGCCTATGTGATGGCCGGTATGAACCAGTGGGGGGTGCCTTTCAGCGACATGCTGGCCTATCCGTTGAACGCGGAGGGCGGCGGCGCCCGATGCGATGCCGACGGCGTGGATGCCTGGGGTTTCCCCTGGGGTCCTTGGGGTAGGGGGCCGGACGTCGAAGAGGAGGAGGACGATAAACCGCATATACACCTCTTTCAGAAGCTCCTGCGGGATTCCTGCGGGCACGGTAAATACCGGGGCGGGGCCGGCATCACGGTGGCGTGGGCGGTGCGGGGCGCGCCGCGGGCCGTGTATCAATCCATCATCAAGTCGTCGCGGGTTCAGGCGCTCCAGTCCTTTTTCGGAGGATATCCCCCTCCGACCCACCCGGGGATACAGGTCCGCGGGACCGATGTGCTCGACAAGCTCGAGCGGGGAGATGCCGATCTGCCGACGGATGTCTACCAGTTGATCGAGGAGCGGCGGATAGCGGGGACGTATGAAACGACGACGAACCTGCGCGCGGCGGAGACCTTCGAGGAAGGGGATATCTTTGTCGGCTGTTCCCATGGCGGGGTCGGGTACGGGGATGTCCTGGAGCGGGACCCCGAACGGGTGGTCGAGGACGTGGAGCGGGAGGTGATCTCCGATTGGGTGGCGCGTAATGTCTACCACGTGGTGTATGACCCCGTCACAAAAACGGTCGATGCACAGGAGACGGCCAGGCGGCGGGAGGGCGTCCGGAAACAGCGCCTCGCTCAGGGGCTTCCCTGGAAGGTCTTCATGGAAAAGTGGTCCGTGAGGCGGCCGAAGGACGAGATCCTCAAATATTATGGCCCCTGGCCGCAAAGTCGATGGGGCGGAGGAGAGATACCCTGATGGAGAAGGCCGGGCTTCAAGGGGAGCGGAGCGTCCTTCTTGTCGAGGACGACGGGTACTGCGGCTATTTTCTGACCGAGGTCCTCCGGCTGCCGGGTCTGCGCGTGACCTCCGCGGCGAAAGGCTCGGACATCCTGGATGCGGCGGCGGACACGGCCCTGGATGCCGTCATCGTTCATTTTCAAGACCGTGTGGAGCAGGCGCTCGTTTCGATGCGGCGCCTGGCCGAGCACAATGCCGTGACCCCGATCATCGCTGTTTCCGAGGAGGCGGATGTGGACGTGGCCCTGGCGGTGGTGCATGCCGGGGCCTTCGACTATCTCGTGCGCCCTTTCAACAACGCAGCACGGGTGGAGCAGGCCCTGCGGGGGGCCTTTTCGAGGCGCGATGAGCTCCGCAAGCAGGCCGAGGCGGGCCTCGGTAGCGGCGCCGCATACGGCATGATCGGCAAGAGCCGTCTCCTCATGGAGTTGCAGAGGACCATCCGGCAGATCGGCCCGATGCAGGTCAACGTCTTGATATGCGGGGAGAGCGGCACGGGCAAGGAGTTGATCGCGCGCGCCGTCCATCAGGAAAGCGATCGTCGGGATGGGCCGTTCGTAGCGGTAAACTGCGGGGCGGTCCCCGAGGCGCTCTTCGAGAGCATCTTCTTCGGCCACGAGAAGGGCGCCTTCACCGGCGCGACCCGCAGGCATGCCGGGTTCCTGGAAGAGGCGCAGGGCGGGACGCTTTTCCTGGACGAGGTCGGCGAACTTACGGCGAAAGGGCAGGTGGCGCTGCTGAGGTTCCTGGAGAATCAAGAATTTACCCGTGTGGGCGGCTCTGCGGCGCAGAAAGCGGATGTGCGCATCATCGCCGCAACCAACCGGAACCTCGACCAGGCAGTCGATGAGCGGCGGTTCAGGGCGGACCTCTACTACCGCCTGAACGTGGTATACCTGCGCGCGCCGTCGCTGAGGCAGCGGACGGAGGACATCCTGCCGCTGGCCGACTATTTCCTGGCGCGCTTCTGTCTGAAAAACCGGCTGGACCTTATTCAACTCTCGCCCGAGGCGGTGCGGCTTCTCGAGGCCTACGACTGGCCGGGGAACGTGCGCGAACTCGAAAACCTGATGGAGGGCCTGGCGGCCACGCTGCCCGAAGGGCAGCACCTCATTACGCGCAAACAGATCTTCCAATACTCCGGAAAGATCCAGGCGGCCCTCGGTCGAGAGGATCCCCTGTCTGCGGTGCACCCGGGCGATTCTGCCGACAGCAGACGATCGGCTGATCCGTATCGGGCGGGCCGTGCCGACTATACGTCCCGGCCCGGGGGGCCTGGCCCTTTTTCAATCGAAGACTCTTCGTCGAGCAGCCCGGCGGAAGCCGGCACCATGGAGCCGGAACCCATGGTTCAATCCTACCGCGAGGCCTGCGAGGCTTTCGAGGCCCGCTATTTCAAGGCCCTTCTCGAAGCGAACGGCGGGAACGTGGCGAAGGCCGCCCGCCAGGCCGGCATTCACCCCGTCACGCTTCATCGCAAGCTGCGCAAGTTTCGAGACGTCGGCAAATAGGCAGAAACGCTTCTACCTTGTTCCCAAGCTTCCGGTGTCTCCGAAGGTTCGCGTTTTCTGAGTCGACGAGTGCCTTGCGGCAGGGTCAGTTGCCCAGAGAATAATCGAGACAGACTTGCTTCAGCATTTCCGGATTGGAAACTTTGTCGCGGCAGATGCTCATTTCCGGATGGATCTAGCAGCCTTTCGCAGTTTTTGTGAATGTTAAAGCATGCAGGATGTCCTCGAGCTGTTCCAATACGCGCAAGGCAGTTTCGGGCGGGCAGAAACTATTGGAGGTTGCGATTGTGACGATCACGGGAACGGATCGGGAAGCGATGCTCCGGAGCAGCGTGCGTGTGTAATCGACGAGTCTCTCGAATTCTTCTTCATTAGGATGCCAGCCAGCAAGGTTCAACCATTCAGAACTGCCTCTCATCTTGTTAGAGAAAAAATCGAGATCGATGTCCAGGATTATGACGTCACCGAGAATTTCCGGATACTGCGTCCTGCCCGCGTTCAAATGACTGAGTGTAAGGTTGGTGTTATTCTCTGGGTCTTTTTCCAGACAGAGTGTCGGCCCGCATTGTCCCAAAATGGGCGGACCGCCAATTGAAATTTGGCAGGCATGTGGTCCCGGTTCATAAATTTCCTTTTCCGTTCCAGTATTGTTTAGGTCTCTACCTGAATCCGGATAAATATGATCGAACCGTATCGGAAGATGTCGATACAGGTAGAAAAAAGGCAGGATGAACCCGCCTGGTCCGATAGCAGTCGAGTATATGGCTTGTTCTAGTGTCTCCTCACGGTCAAAATCGACGGACTTCCCGGTAAAAAAATCCATGAACAAATTCTCTGTCGGGGAAAAAGATATCCGTGGCGACATCAAATCGCTGTGGTAGTCCATGTGTATGATTTGATAAAAATAATTAGGCCGGTCGTAATTCTGACGTAAAGCATGTATCCAGAAAGGCAGAGCCCAGGCATGATTGTTGAAGATTGCAATATTGCTATTATGGGCATAGTGTCTGAAAGCCAGGTATTCGTTACGGTAGAGCGGTTCAATTGCATCTACATAGAATGTTCTGTTTGAAAAGTAAAATGTACGGCAAAAATAATCAGAAAAAGTGGCACGTACCTGCTCCATGCTAATGGTTGGATGTATTCGATCAGTCGGAATTTTCCATTGCGAAGGTCGCGGATTCACTTGTGCGTTGAGAGCAGCAAGAAATGTCTCGCAGAGCAGGTCCACGCAAGAAAAATAGATCTCTGGATCTTCAACCTGAGGTAGGAATATAATCTCAATGGCATCCATTTTCTCATTTTCACAAGAGACTTTTACAGGCTTTACTTGGATGTTGTTTGAATCTACTGCATTGGCGGCATTTTTGAGCATCCCATTAAGATATCTAAATTCTTCCTTTTGCCTACAGAGAATCTTGATGTATCTGGGGGTCCACCCCCCGTTAGAAAGCCGATGCCCCTGACAGCTGGAAAACGTTATGGCATTCAGGCGATGCACAAGAAATTTTATGATCTTAGCTATTTCACCGTCGATCGACTGCCAGAAGCGCGTGTGCTCCGGCGACAAGATTACGCTTCCCGCATGGTCCGAAGAATATTTTTTGATGAGGTCATCTTGCCCCTGCAGATGAACGAATTTAGGTTCATCATCCACAAGGACGGGGATATCCCACAGGCCTATCAAGGATTGGAAAAACGGGATGGAACTCCCGGGCTGTTCGGAGGCGGTGCTATCTGTGCGATTATGGGCAGCATCACATCTTATTTCCAGGTGCTGTTTTACTCGATTTCGTATATGCTCCAACAAGGCGCGGATGTTACCGCAATATATACTTGGGTTGTTGTAACCATTCTTACTGGAAAACCGGTGTGATATGACTCCACCGCCACAGATTTCTCTCCAGTAACATGCCGCGCACTCGGAATTTAGCGAGGTTGAAGAATAGATCTGGCGCTGCTTTTTGAAATCCGTCGATCTCAATAAGGTTTGGAAACAGCGATTTCCAATGAAATGGCCGGCACCGAACCGTGCGGCGTTCTCATAGGCGATTCCGAGGACGTCGTTATCCTGTATTTCACCATCTGTTTGAATTGTCCATACGAACAATCTTTGTTTTCCGATATTGTCTGCTTCACTTTGTCCGCCTAGGATGAGAGAAATGATATTTTCGAAAAATCTGATCTGAGGTTGATGAACGCCCATTTCAAACCAATAATCAAATATTTCGATCAGCCAATCGGCATATTCACGGTGAAATTTAAAATTGGTCTGGGTGATTCCTGGTGGTAAGCAATCATACGTTCCATCTGGCAGCAAAAAATCCAATTTATTAATTGTATACTGCTGTAGAAATTTAAAGACGTCCAACGGTTTATTTTGGATGTCGATTACAGCCAGAAGACCGCTGTATATATCCCGTCCTTTTCCATCAAGCAAATATTTCTTGATATTTGTAGTCACGACATCGAAGGAATTTTTTCCGTCGCTAAAACGCCTATGCCGATTTTGTGCTTTCTCTGGGCCATCAAGACTGGCCGATATCATTACATTTTGTTCGTGAAGTGTTTTTACAATTTCATCATTCAGCAATGATGCATTGGTTTGAATAGAAAAAGTTGCAGTGCAATTCTCAGGGATGAAAGATCTTATGGTGTGAACCGCGTCTTTCAGGTAGGTTTTTCCCAATATGAGAGGTTCGCCGCCATGAAAAATAATTTCGGTACACTTGAGCCCGTATTCATTAATATAATCTCCCAAGGAGGATGCAAAATGGCTGATCGTATCCTTGGACATTTTTGACGGGCGGAGTGTGTATGACTGGTCAGCTTTGTGCCTGAAATAACAATAATCACAATTGAAATTGCATTGATTGGTTAACTTAAGTAGGAATGATGAAACTGGAACGATGAGGTCAGGTTCATCTGTAGCATATGAAATTGCATAGTTCAACGTTGTAAATTCCTTCAAATTTGTGCTTTTTGCCTGAAACGTTGTGAAAAGCGAAAAATATGAAGCTATACTATTTAAATTGTAAAATATTCGTATTGCTTCAGATTATGAAGTGAAACTATAACGTTCAGCTTTTGATGTGTTTATGATAAACAGCACGTGAGTACGTATAGCGTACGTATTCAAATCTCATTGCTTCTTCAAAAATATGATTGTGTGCTTCTAGCTTAATTTTCGCTAGTATATCCGCCAAAATGTTATTTGAAGTTTTTTTGGAGATTTGCTGTACAGGATAATTTTTGAAGACAGCTTGTTCTGCAGTTTTATCCGATCGATCGGCGTGGGTTGTTGTTTGAATGTTTAGTCCTGGATTATTCAAAGATACCTTCATGGATGTTCCCCCTATAGGTTTTTATTGTTTGGCATATAATTCAGGTTTTTGATCATTCTTGCAAGATGTTGGTGGTGATAGAGCCTTGTCCGGCAGTGTTTCGATCCGGTGGTGCATTCCTTGTTGGCGTTGTATTTCAATTTTTATTGCGTGTTCCCCTTTTTGCTTTTGCCGTTAGTGATCTGCGGCTTTGTGCACAAGCAGTGGGTTGTTCCCGGAGCCCCGGATTGTCAATGGCTCTTGTTCATATCCAGGTGTGACATTGAAACATAAATCGTGCAAATCATATGCCAGTATCGCCAAGGCTTGGGAGTTCAATTGCCTTACTTTGGGGGAGGATTGGCCTAACATACGGAATTGGCGCGATATCTGATTTAGACGGGATGTGTTTTTCCGATATTTAAAGTTGCGCCTGAATCGTGTCCGGTGGCACGAGACCATAGAAGGCAGAAAATTGCATATGAATATGTGCAGGGGTTTTGAGGTTAAGAGGTTGTTTTTGTGTACTTTGATGAATGATTACCCGCGATCATCGGCGAACTGATTTTCTAGGCGCTGTCTTCTGAGAATATGAAGGACCGTCGTAATTTTTTTTAGGGTTGCCTCGCCGAGCAACACATATGCAAATCCGCAATCCGATGAGCATAACTGAAACGCATTTGCAGTTGCATTTCGGTTATGGTTTTGTCCTTCTTGCCGCCCCGAAGGCGAATTTCCCCTCGTAAATTTATTTGGCCTTGTGACATAAGAGTCTGAATTCGCATGAGATGTTGTGAATCTGCTCATCGTGGCATGAACGTTGCTCATTGCACCTCATGGGTTCCGGGATCGGCCCGGGGGATTCGACCGGTTGTTTTTCGGATGTTCGCGGAAGAGGAGGGGAACGATGGGCTTCACAGTCGACATTGACACGGGGGGCACCTTCACTGACGGCTTGTTTACCAACGGCAAGGATATCAAGCGGGTCAAGGTGGATACCACCCCCCATGACATCACCATTGCGTGGCTCAACGCGATGCGGGAAGGCGCCGCCGCCGTCGGTTTTGACTCGCTCGAGGGCTTTCTGGAGCAGGTGGATATCGTCCGCTGGTCCAACACGACGGCGACCAATATCCTGGCCGAGAAAAAAGGCCCCAAGCTGGGGATTTTTGTCACGGAAGGCTACCGGGAATCCCTCTACTCGGAGGGGAGGCGGAGTCCGGTGTTCGGCCGTCTGTTGGAGGAAGAAAACGTCGAGGCGGTCGCTTTTCCCCTGGATGCCAACACCCTGGTGGTGCAACTGAAACGGCTTTTGGAAAAGGGTGTGCGCCGGATCTGCATCAGCCTGAAGGACGGCTTCAAAAATCTCCCGGACGAGATGGAAATCAAGGGCCTCTTCGAAGAACAGTATCCGGACCACTATCTCGGGAATGTCCCCTTTCTGATGGCGGGCGATATCTGCAAGCACCCCGATGACATGAACCGGACGCACATGGCGCTGATGAATTCCTATGTGCACGGCCCCATGGCCCGTGCCATGTTCAAGGCCGAGGACGAATTGAGGGAGCGCGGGTATCTGCGGCCTCTGCTGCTCGGGCACACCGACGGCGGGGTCGCCCGGGTCGCCAAGACCAAGCCCGTCGATACGATCGAATCCGGCCCGATCTTCGGCATCCACGCCGGTGCCTTCTGGGCCGAGCAGTACCACCTGCCGCATGTCATCACCCTGGATGTGGGCGGGACGACCACCAAGATCGGCCTCGTGGAGCATTTCCGGCCGGCCATGGTCCGGGAGGGGGATATCCTCGGTGTGCCGCTGAAACAGAACATGCTCGACCTTCGAAGCATTGCGCTCGGAGGAGGGACCGTCGCTCGCGCGGTGGATGGCAAGCTGACCCTGGGTCCGGAGAGCATGGGGGCCTATCCCGGCCCGGCCTGCTACGACCTGGGCGGAACGAACGCGACGCTGACCGACGCTTACCTGGTCAAGGGTTTTCTGGATCCGGATTATTTCTCCGGCGGTGGGAAGAAGCTCCAGAAGGAGCGCGCACGGGCGGTCATCGCCGAGCAGGTTGCAGGCCCCCTCAAGGTGGAGCCTGAAATGGCTGCTTATCAGATTGCCAACCGCGCCACGCGTATGATCGCCGACGAGGTCAACGCACTGATCCGGCGGCAGGGAAGGCCCGCAGAGGAGTATGTCCTCTTCGCCTTCGGCGGCAACGGCGCCATGGTGGGGTGCGAGGTGGCCCGCAAGGCCGACATCCCATCGGTCTATGTCTTCGATCTCGGCTCCGTCCTGAGCGCATTCGGTTCTTCGGTGGCGGATGTCTCCCACACCTATGAATATTCCCCATTTCTGCCCATCGGCGAGGCGGCTGCGCTGCCGCGCATCATCGGCCGCATGATGGCCGATGCCAGACGGGACATGGCCGGGGAAGGATTCCCCATGGATACCGTGGAGACCGAGCTATATGCCGAGCTGCATGACAGCGAACGGTCCTACCCGGTCAGTTGCGAGTGGACGATCCAATCCCTCGATACGGCCGGCCTTTTGAGTCTGTTCAAGGAACGGCTGGTGGAGCGTCTGCCCAGGAGCAGCGACGGGGAGAGGGTGGTCGAGATCCTCAGGCTGCGCGCGAGGGCGAAGGCCGCCAAGATGCAGCCGCTTGCTCTCCCCCTGGGGAGGGAGGATGCCTCCGACGCCGCGAAGGGCGAGCGCGAGGTCTACCGCGGGACGGAACAGGTCCGGAGCAGGCTCTACAGCTGGGAGAAGCTGGAGCCCGGCAACCGGATCGAGGGGCACGCGATCCTGGAGAGCCGGGACAGCACCTACATCGTTCCCCGAAACTGGACCCTTTCCTTGGATGCATATCGGAACGGCGTTTTGACCAGGAGGTAAAGGCCATGGGAGATAGAATCAGAATGACGGAGTACCTGGACCTGGATCTGGGAGAAGAGCAATGGTACTGCAGCGCCTGCGGCAAGGCCCTGATCGGCGCCGCGGAGAATTACAAGCGGGGGTGTCTGGTGTATGCCCGGGACCCGAAGGAGGTGCACAACGCCGTATATGAGGGGGAATATACCTTCGCCCCGGACCCGAACTGGGTGCGGATCCTCGAATTCTACTGCCCCGGCTGCGGGGTTCAGATCGAGACGGAATATCTGCCGCTCGGCCATCCCATCACCCATGACATCGCCATCGACCTCGCCGGTCTGAAGAGCCGGATCGAAAGCGGCGAACTGCGTGTCGTGAACAAGCGCCTGGAGGTGAAAGCATGAATACCATCGACATTGACGTGGGAGGCACCTTTACGGACCTCGTCCTGACCTTCGAAGGGAGAACGATCATCAAGAAGGCGCAGACCACGCCCTACGACCTTTCGGTGTGTTTCCTCGGCGTGATCGAGGAGAGCGCACGCGAACTCGACATGGCGCTGGACGAACTCCTCCCGAAGATCGACCTCCTGCGCTACTCGACCACGGTGGCCATGAACCGCCTGATCGAGCGCAAGGGCCCGCGCCTCGGGCTCATCACGACGGAGGGACACGAAGACGGCATCCTCATCGGGCGGGGCGCCCAGTGGGTCGACGGCACCCGGATCACCGAGCGGCGGAACCTGGCGGTGCAGAACAAGCCTACGCCTATCATCCCGCGGGAGCTCATCGTGGGCGTGAAGGAGCGGATCGATTCGTTCGGCCAGGTGGTGCGTCCACTCGACGAGGAGGACGTCCGTGAGAAGATCAATTTCCTGGTGGACAAGGGGGTGAGGGGATTCGTCGTCTCGCTCCTCTGGTCGCCTGCCAACCCGGAGCATGAGCGGCGCATCAAGGCCATCATCCGGGAGGAATACAAGGACTACTATCTCGGCTGTCTGCCGGTGGTGCTGGCAAGCGATGTGGTCGGCAGGTCCGGCGAATATCAGCGGACCATGACGGCGGTGCTGGACGCCTATCTCTTCCGGGCGATGCAGATGGAGCTTTCCGCCATGTGGGACAAGCTGCGCGAGTACGACTATCGCGGCCCCTTCATGATGGTCCACAACTCGGGCGGTATGGCCGAGGTCTTCAAGACGGACGCGGTCAGGACCTACAGCGCAGGTCCCGTGGCGGGCCTTATCGGGTCCTACCGTCTGGCGCAGGAACTCGGATACCAGAACGTCATCGCGAGCGACGTCGGCGGCACCAGCTTCGACATCGGCCTCGTCGTGAAGCAGAGCGTCCGGAACTACGACTTCCGCCCCATCCTCGACCGGTGGATGGTGGGCATCACCATGCTCCAGACCATGTCGATCGGGGCGGGCGGGGGCTCGATCGCCTGGGTGAACGAACTGCTCGGAAACAAGCTCGAGGTGGGACCGCAGAGCGCCGGCTCCTATCCCGGCCCGATCTGCTACGACCAGGGGGGCGAGGCCCCGACGGTGACGGACGCGGACCTGGTGCTGGGATACCTCGATCCGGACTATTATTTCGGCGGACGGATGCTCCTGAACAAAGAGAAGTCCGAGGAGGCTATCCGAACTCAACTGGCCGAGCCCTTGGGGCTGAGCGTACCGGAAACCGCCATGCTCGTCCGGAGGATCGTGGACCAGCACATGGCGGCAGCCATCCGCAAGGAGATCCATCTGCGCGGGTATGACCCGCGGGAGTTCGTCCTCTTCGCCATCGGCGGCGGGGGGCCGACACATGTGGCGGGCTATATGGGCGAGATCCCGGCAGCCATGGTTTTCCCCTTCTCCCCGGTCTTCTCGGCGCTGGGCTCGTCGGTCATGGACATCATGCACATCTACGAGACCTCCCACCGCTACATGGTCATGGAGCCCGTGACCAGGAAATTCAACAAACACTACGACGATTTCAATTCCACGGTGGAGGCGCTGATCGAACGGGCGAAAAAGGAGCTTCGGGGCGAAGGCCTCGATCCGGCCCGGGCGGTTTTCAAACTGGAGCTCGACATGCTTTACGGAGGGCAGGTGCACCGAAAGCGGTCGAGTTCTCCGCTCCTCTATGTGCGCTCGGAAGGGGATCTGACGGCGGTCTACAAGGAGTTCGAAAAGGAATTCAGCGAGACCTTCAGTCCCCTGGTCGTGCATCCGGCAGGCGGATGCTACGTGGAGAGCTTCGTCGTGACGGCGGTCATCCCGACGGAAAAGCCGGCGGTTCCCACCTTCGAGATGGCAGGCACGGATCCGGCCGCGGCGCAGAAGGGGGTGCGCCAGTGCTATTGGGGCAACGGCGGCTTCGAGGAGACCCCCGTCTATGAATACCTGGATCTGAAGCCCGGGAACGTCGTCAAGGGGCCTTCCATCCTCGAGACGGAGTACACGACCCTGGTTATTCCGCCGGCCCTGACCTGCTCCATCGACCAGCACCTGTTCGCCCGCATCTCGCGGGGTTAACCCTAGAAGGAGGTGAGTAGCATGGCGATTCCAACCGCTGAAGAAAAACTCTCCATGATCAAGGTGGAGCCCGCGGACGCGGACGAAATGCGGTGCGTGGATACGCTGAACCCCGGGGATTATGAAGTGGGTTTCGAGCGCATCAACAATATTCTCGATGAGGCGATGGAGGTGTTCATCCGCTCCTCGCGAAGTTCCATGGGGGTCGCGGGGGATTCCATGGTGGCGGTCTTCACCGCCAAAGGCGACATGGGCAATGCCAGCAGCGGCACCTACCTGCATGCCATCATCCAGCCGGCCATCATCAAGTTCATCATGAAAAGCTACAGCGAAAACCCGGGCATACGGGACGGGGACATCTGGTTTACCAACGATGCGCTCTACGGGGGGATCCACAATCCCGACTGCGTCATCGTCATGCCCGTGTTTTTCAAGGGGGAGCTCATCGCCTGGACGGGCGCGGCTTCCCACACGACGGAGACGGGTGCCAGCGAGCCCGGCGGGATGCCCATCAATGCCAACTCGCGGTTCCTGGAAGGCGGCAACTTCCCGCCGATCAAGATCGGTGAGGATTTCCGAATCCGTGAGGATTTTCTCGAGCTGATGGCCGCCTTCGGCATGAGGGCGCCCCAGATGGTGGTCATCGATCTCAAGGCCAGGGCTACGGCGGCTGACCGGGCCCGCAAACGGCTGGTGGAACTGGCGCAGGAAAAAAGCCCCGATTACGTCAAGGGGCTCATGCGCAAGATGCTCATCGTCGCGGAGGAGGGGGCGCGGAAGAAGATCGCCTCCTGGCCGGACGGCACCTTCACGTCGGTCAACTTCGCCGACGGTGTCGGGATGGAGGTAGGCCTCATCCGCTCCTGCTTCATGACGGCGACGAAAAAAGGCAGCCGGCTCACCATGGATTTCACCGGGACCTCCCCGGAGAATCCCTATTCCTATAACGCCCACGTGCAGGCGGTGGTGGGGCACATCTCCAACTTCATCTATGAATACATCTTCCACGACCTCCCGGTGAGCAGCGCCACGTTCGAACCCTTTGATTTCATCTTTCCCGAGGGGTCCTGCCTCAATCCGGATGCGCGGGCGGCCACCAGCTGCGCGGTCATGATCTCGACCGGCGTCATGAGCGCACTGCACGGCGTTTTCGGTAAAATGATGTTCAGCACGAAGGATATGTGGCAGCAGACCTCCGCCTCGCAGGGCAACGCCGGGAATGCCATGGTGCTGGCCGGACTTTCCCAGTGGAATCTGCCGTTCGCGGATATGCTGGCCTATTCCATCAACAGCGAGGGCCAGGGCGGACGCCCCACCATGGACGGCGTCAACGCCTTCGGCTTCCCGTGGTGCGTGTTCGGCCGCACGCCGGATGTCGAGGAGATGGAACTCGACCTGCCTCTGCTCATCCCCCTTTCCGATCACTGGAAGGATTCCTGCGGCCACGGCAAATACCGAGGCGGGGTGGGGACCGTGCAGATATGGGTGGCTCACCACGCCCCCCAGGTCTTCTTCATGGCGATCGCGGACAACAGCAAGGTCCAGACCCCCCAGGGGCTTTTCGGCGGCTACGCCCCCTGCACCGTCCCGGGGCTCAGCATCCGCGGCGCCGACCTCATGGAGCGGATGCAGAAGGGGGATAAGGATCTCAACCTGGAGCTGTTCGATATCCTGAGCCGGAAGACCGTTGGCGGGAAATGGCAGAACGAGTTTTTCGGGCGGCCTACCACCATGTTCCAGAAGAACGACGTGGTCACGTTCGGATTCGCCACCGGAGGCGCCGGGTACGGGGATCCCCTCGACCGGGAGCCGGACCTGGTGATTCAGGATCTGAAGGACCAGATCATCTCGGACTGGTCGGCGCAGCAGGTCTACAAGGTCGTCTATGACCCGCAGAGCCTCAAGCTGGACCGGGAGGGGACCGAAGCGGCGCGGAAGGAGGAGCGGCTGGCGAGGCTCGCGCGGGGGAAGCCTTTCGACGAGTTCACCTCTGAGTGGGCCGGCCTGAAGGTGGACGATGCGATCCTGAAGTTTTACGGAACCTGGCCGGAAGCGCAGTGCATCCAGCCCATCTTCCGACCATAAGAGGTGCTGAGGAATCGTTTCTGCGCCAAATGCCCACGATGTCCAACAAGGAACCCTGATCGCCCTGCCGGGGGCCCTCCCGGAGGATGGATTCCAAGGGGCGGGCAGCCCCGGCATGGTCGATAGGGGATGAAACGAGATGTGACAACGGAGGCGAGGACTCGGATGGCGAGACTCAAAGGAGGATGGGTATGTCCCGGGTAAAGAAAGAAGGGCTCAAAAAGGGGCGCATCTTTGTGCCGTGGATCTTTTCCTTCGGGGCGCTGCTGGAGGATCTGCCGCTGAACGCCTTTCTCCATGACCCGACGAAGGTCTCGAACGCCCTCCGCTCGATCCAGAGGCATTTCGGCCTGGAAGCCATCTTCGCTTATGGCGACGCGAAGCTTCTGCCCGACGCTCTGGTGTCCCTCTGCGGATCGGCGGCCGATCGATCTCTGAGCCCGGAAGAGTGCCATGGACTCGAAAACCGGATGGATGAGGTCCTGCGGAACGATAGACTGATGGTCGCGCTGGATGTGACCAAAAGGCTGCAGATGCTTCTGCCGGAAACGCTGCTGACCGGATGGTTGAACGGGCCCGTGACGCTTGCCGTTCGGTTGACAGGGCTTTCGGCCGGAGAGGTCATGGCACAACCGAGGCTCCTTTCCGTTTGCACGAAGGCGGTCCTGACGTTTGCCAGGGCCTTGGGCGAGACGGGCATCGACATCATGATCGTCGCCGAGGAGGCATTGCCGCCCCTGGATGCGAATCTCGCGAGGGTCCTGACCCGAGTCTACTCGCCTATCTGGAACACGGCGAAGTATTACGGGTTTCCAGCGCTTCTGATGCAGAAGGAATTTGGGAAGGAGAACGTTGCGGTTCTACGGCGGACCGTCGAGGCGTTGGTCTTTCCGGCCGATGCCGAGCCGGAACTCTGGGGACCGGCGAAAAAGGTCTCCTTCTCGATACCGGTGTCTGTGATGGAGAAGTCTCCAGAAGAGATCACCGCGTATCTGGGGAGGAGCGGTGTGGGCCGGGCGTTGGAGGCCGCGAGCCTCTTCCTGCTGACGACGGAGGGGGAAATCCCCGCCGATGTCGACAAGGAGGCCATGATCCGCGGCATCCAGGCTATCCGCGAGTATCTCCGATAGCGGCTGACCGGTTGGCAGGAGGCCGGGGGACACGATTCATCTTTCGACATTTCTTTGTCAAACAGGTGCGGGTTTCCGTTTTTTGAGACTTTTCAAGGAGGGCCGGCAGGTGGATGCCGCCGGCGCTCAGATCTGGCAGATGGCTTTCCGATCAAGCTGCCGGGGGCTGCAGAGCCGGCTTCGGGCGGCGATACCAATCATTTGGAATATCTGGGATCAAGGGCGGATACGGGCTGCCGACGAGCGATTTCGCGCGCTGCGGAACTCGGGCTTCGAGGCTGTCCTGCCGCTATGGATTCCCAGTGATGGAGGGATGCAAGGATGGGTGATTACTGGAACCAACGGTTCGAGACCATGCCGTGGGCGGATGTCCACCAATACTGGCTCGAAAAGTTCAACCTCCTGCTCGACTACGTAAAGTCGAACTCGCCTTTTTACCGGAAGCACCTGGCGGAAACGAAGGCTGTTGCTTCCTTCGATGACCTGACAGCAGTTCCGGTGATGACCAAGAGCGAGATCCGTGAGGCCCAGTTGGCGGGTGACGCCGATAACCCGCTGGGGACGATCCAGGTCGCCAGGACGGAGGACATCGTCCAGGTCATTTCGTCATCCGGAACGACGGGGCGTCCGGTTTATTACGGGATTACCCGGAAGGACCTGGAGTCCTGGCGGGAGTCGCTGGCCGCCTTCACCTATACGGCGAACATACGAAAGAGCGACGTGGCGGCGCACGTGGTGGGCACGCCCATATTCGCCGGAGGGGAGCCCTACTTCGAGGGGATGCGCCATATCGGGGCGACGGTTGTCTGGGCGGGCGGACTCGCCACGGAAAGGCTCTTCGAGACGCTGCGCAACCTTCACTGCACGGCGATCCTCGGGACGACCAGCTTCGATCTGTACCTGGCGGAGAACTGCCGCAAGTATCTCGGCGTCGACGCGAAGGACCTGGGGGTCCGGAAGATCCTCGGGGGCGGGGAGCCGGGCCTCGGCGAGGAACCCATCCGCGACCGGATCAAGGAACTGTGGGGCGCCGACAGCGTGCGGGAGATCATGGGGCTGGCCGACATCATGCCGGGGATGTGGGCGGAGTGCGAGGAGGAAAAAGGCATGCATTTTACGGCGCAGCCCCATGTCATGGTGGAATTGACCGACCCCGAAACGGGCAAGCACCTGCCCTGGGAGCCCGGCGTCTGTGGCGAGCCCGTCTACACGACGATCACCCGCGAAGCGACCCCCATCATCCGGTACGCCTCCCATGACTTCATCCGGGTCGAAGCGCTCGAATGCTCCTGCGGGCGGACATCGCCCAGGATGCGCTGCATCGGCCGGGTCGACGACATGCTGATCTACAAGGCCATGAACGTCTTTCCTTCGGCGATCCGTGATGTGGTGGTGACCTCCTTCAAGGACGTCCTCACAGGCTACCTCCAGGTGGTCAAGGATTCCGCCGCACAGGTCCGGTTCGACAAGCCCATCCCGGTGGACATCGAGGTGCTGCCTTCGGTGGAGGACAAGGCCAGACTCAAGAAGGACATCGAAAACAAGGTCAGGGAGATCCTTGTCGTGAAGATCGAGGCCAACCTCGTTCCTCCGGAGACTATCCAGCGAACGGTCTATAAGACGCCGCTCGTGCGCGTCCGGTGAAAGTTGCGGTGTAGGTCGATGTCCATTCAGTGTCCATCCGGAAATGGTCTTTTTGGCCATTCTCGGCGTCATTCTGCACGTTTGCTTGTGGGGTGACCTGCAGGTCGCCTTTGGGCAAACGGTTGATTTCCTTGATTTCGGGCAAAAACCCTCATTTTCGGATGGATACCATTTAAGCCGTGGAATTTGCTGTCTTGATATGGTAGCGTTTCACCGGAAGACCATCGGAAACACGTGATGGAAATCCGGCGCCCCGAACCTTCGTCATGCGTTGGGCCGGGCGGAGGAATCCGGTTCTCACCGGGTTTGGAGCAGGTGCCGGAGGCCATGGAATATTGCAGGCTGCTAGGCATGGGCTGGCGGCCTGCGGCCGGGTGGATGGCTTTGTCGTCATGCTGTAAGATGTGCGCCGTTCCACCCGGTGGCGATGTGGCGGAACAGGACCGGTGGCCGGTTTTGCGTATGAAGGTGATTCGAAAACGCCTGGCGGACGGGGCGCGGGGGGCGCGGGGCACGGTGGTCGTCATCGATGTGTTCCGGGCCTTTTCCTGCACGCCGCTCTTTTTCTATTTCGGGGCCTCGAAGGTCATGCTGGAGGCGGATCCCCTGAGGGCCGTGGAGTTGAAACGCTTCCACCCCGATGCGGTGTTGGTAGGGGAGGTCGACGAGGTTCCCATCGAAGGCGGGGACATGGGGAACTCCCCTTCCCGGATCATCGCCGAAGGCGCGCGGCGCTTCGAGGGCAGGACCGTCATCCACCGGACCACCGCCGGGGTGACCGGGGTGAGCCTGGCGGCGGCGAGCGCCGACGAGGTCATCCTGGGCAGCTTCGTAACAGCCTCGGCCATCGCGGAATACCTGAAGGGCTTGCAGCTCGGGGAAGTCACCCTCGTCGCGATGGGCGACCGGGCGCTCAGGCCCGCCCCGGAGGACGAGGCCTGCGCCGATTATCTGGAGCACCTCCTCAACGGCACCCCCTACGACCCGGTGAAGGTGTTCCGGGAGGTCGTTTTTCAACCGACGGCACAGAAATTTCTGACGCGATCGAGGCCCTATCTGCCGCCTGAGGATCCGCTCTTCTGCCTGCAGCGGGATCTGTTCGACGCCGTGCCGATCGTGGCGTGGGATGGGGACAGGCTGGTGGTCCGGCCTCCCGGGTGCTGAGTCACAGGCTTGAAGAGGGGACGGCCGTCACCAGATCTCTTGTTGAAATGGATGATATTGCTGGATCAGTTCGAAATCCTGCCGGTTGGAATGGATCAGCCAGGCGCCGTGGGATCTCGCCGTCAACGCGATCAGGACGTCGAAATGCAGGTCGCGCAGCTTTCCCGTCGAAAAACCTCTATCGGCCCGTATCTTGGCCAGGATGTGACCGGATTCAAGCCAGTTCTTCTCTGTGGGTGTAAAAACGGGATGGTTTCTCTCCAACTCCTTGAGGAATGACCTTTCGGCGGTCTTTGTCGCGCCGCGCCACAATTCGGCCAGGACCACGGATGACATCCTGATCAGCCCGCTCAAGGTCTCGATCCGCTCCGCGTGACGCCCAGTTCGGAGGTGATCGATGAGAACGGAGCTGTCAAAGAGGATCAGCCTGCTCATCCATCCCCTCGAAGGAGAGTTTCCCGGCATGTCTCGCCATGAGGGCCTTGAATTTCTGCAGGGCGACGATTTCCCTCAAGGCCACGTGAATGGCCTCCGTCCTGCTTTTCACACCCAGTATCTTCGCGGCTTCATCGGCAAGACGGGTATCGAGCCGGATGGATGTCACTTTTTTCGTCATGGGGTTTTATTTTCTCCAGGGACCGAAACCTGTTTTGCGGTCGGTATTTCCAGGCTGCATTTATATATAAAATACATGCAAACGATATACAGTGTCAAGCGTGGCGTTCCAGTAGACCTCCAGACATGATCCAAACAACTGGGGAACAAGAGGACCGCCGACGATGATGGATGAGTGGGGGCTCGAAGGGCGGCCTGAGTCGGCTTCCACCGGCCTCGGCGTTGAAAGGATACAGACGGGGAGGATGAGATGCGTCCGTTGACGGGGTGCAAAGTGATCGAGATGGCGGGGCTGGCGCCCTCGCCGTATTGCGGGATGCTGCTGGCGGATTTCGGGGCCGATGTCGTGGTGGTGGACCGGCCGACCCGCGGGGCGCCCGAGATCCCGCACATCATGGACCGCAACCCTCTCGATCGGGGAAAGCGCTCGATCCGGGTGAATCTCCGGGACGGGGCCGGGAAGGACATCGTCCGGAGGATGATCGAACAGGGTGACGTCCTGCTCGAACCCTACCGCCCCGGGGTGATGGAGGCTCTCGGTCTCGGCCCCGATGAGGTCTTTGCGTGGAACCCCGGCATCGTGTATGCGCGCCTGACGGGATGGGGGCAGACGGGCCCCTATGCGAACATGGCCGGCCACGATATCGACTACATCGCCGTTTCGGGGGCCCTGTCCTTATTCAGGCGCAAGGGCGAAAAACCGCTTCCGCCGTGCAACCTCCTGGGCGATTTCGCCGGCGGAGGCCTCCTGGCCGCCTTCGGGATCCTGCTGGCGCTGATCGAGCGCGGCCGATCCGGAAAAGGGCAGGTGGTGGACGCGGCCATGGTGGACGGCGCCTCCAGCCTCTGCACGTTCCTTTACGGTCTCATGGGCCACGGCCTCATGCGGACGGAGCACGGGGTGAACGACCTCGATGGGGGGGCGCCCTACTACCAGGCCTATGAGACAGCCGACGGCCGATTCATGGCCGTTGGGGCGCTGGAGGAGCGGTTTTACCGGGTGCTGCTGCAGAAGCTCGGCCTGGATTCGGAGGCGCTCCCGCGCCAGGACGACCGATCCGGCTGGCCTTTGCTGCAGGAGCGGTTCACGGCGGTCTTCAAGACGCGGACGCGCGACGAATGGACGGCGGTGTTCGAGGGCACCGATGCATGCGTCGCCCCCGTCCTCGAACCTTTCGAGGTGGGGGGGCATCCGCACGGGAAGGCACGGGAACTGCTGATCGAACGCAGGGGCCTCAAGCAGCCCGCCCCGGCTCCGAGGCTTTCGAGGACGCCCGGTGCAGCGGGCGAACATCCTGGACCCCATGGGGCCGACACCGTGGAAGTCATGCAGGACCTCGGTTATACTCGTTTGGAGATCGATGAGCTGACCCGGGACGGAGTCGTCGAATAACCTCGGCACCTCCGTCGGTCAAAACCGGACCTCATTGCCGATCAGCACCTGGAAGCCGTCCGCCTCCTCTTCCTTGACGAGGGGATAGGCCACCGTGAGGAGGATGACGCGGCCGAAGGCGCTCTTCAAGTTCCCGAGGCGCAGCCCTCCCCCTACGTCCGCATAAATCTTGCTCCATCCGCCCCCGTCCGGGCTGCGAATGGCGCCAGCTTCGGCGAACGCGACGAAACCGATTTGGACGATCCCCCACAGATCCCACGGGAGGATGACCCGGTCTTCCAGCGCGAACACCCAGCGTGCATCTCCCGCCCTGAAGTGGGAGGGGTAGCCTTTGAGCCCCTCCTCGGCACCGATGTAGATCATGTTTTCGGGGTCCATTTCATACCCGCCGGTCAGGTCCAGATTCGCTGCCAGGGTTTGAAAAGGCCATGACTGATAATAGCCGGTGAATCGAAGGCTCCCCAGCGCGTCACGGAATCCTTGGCTCTCCGTTCGGGTGTGCCCTGTCGCTTGCACCAAGAAAAGGGACTCCGGCGTGAGGCGCTGCCCCTTTTCCACCGAGGCCTCGAAATAGCCTGCGTCGGTTTCGCTTCCGAAGGCGGACGAGAAGTAACCGCCGGCAAATTCTAGGTCCCAGCCGAGGTTGTAGTTTTCGGTGACACTGACGGCCTTGAGGTTGCGAAAGGATCCGTAGCGGTCCTGGTTGAGGGAGAAGTGGAGGAGCGGGCCGCTGTATGTGCGGTCCCAAAGCTCCGGGGCGGAGAACGTGGGCGTGGAGAGCTGGTTCAGCTCTCCATACTGTTTATCGATGTGCCGGTATTCGACCCCTGCTCGGATCGCCGTGCGATGTCGGAAGCGGAGCAGCTTCCAGAGGCCGACCGAGATCTCCTGCGGGTTGAAGCGGAAGTTGTAGATTTCCCGATCCCGATCGTAAAGGGTGTGGATCCTGCTCTCGTCCCGAAAGGCGAAGCTGGCCGCCCAGGGGGTCGTGTATTCGAAAAAGCCTCTTTCCAGGCGGAACAGCTTGAGATCCCCGTCCGACAGGTTTTCGTAGGCGGTGTCAAGGACCCACCGCGTATTGAAAAGGAGCGGATCGGTGTAGAAGATCTGTTGCGTGGTCCGTTCACTGTCTTTCCCATGGCTCACGAAGAGCTGCTTGCCATAGCCGAGAAGGTTGACGTCCCCGAGCCTGACGCGCCAATCCTGGTCCCCGCCGATATCGCTGAATTTTCCTCCCACCCGGATGGTCCAGGCATCGTGCACCCTCACCCTGGCGGTCACCGTGCCGTCGGGATTGGTTTCGGGCACGATCTTGGCGTCGATCAGATAGGGCAGGTTTCTGAGGAGCCTCTCGGTTTCAGCGATGATCCGGGCGTTGACGGGCTCCCCTTCCTTGAAGAGCAGGTTCTTGCGGATGATCCTCTGCCGGGTGTCGATGTGGAGGAAATTGGCGGTCCGCCCCAGCCAGTGGTTTTCCTTCGGATCGTCCAGATCGAAGACATCGCCCACTTCGATCTGGATCCGGTCCACGACGGCGCCTTTTTCCTCGAACGGGATCCAGGGATTTTCGCCCGCACGAATCGAGCCGTGCGCCGACAGGATGCCGATGAGGCAGATGAGCAGGACTCGCAGGATGCAAGGCATCAAAAGCCTCCTTGTATTGCTCTGCAAGCCATTTTACCTGGAATCGTAAAGGAGGGAAAGGTCTGTTGGAGCATAAAAGGTGTATTTCAGAGAAAGAATGGGTTAACGCCCTGCTCCCTTTCTAGGCACCAGGATCGAACTCCCCCGTTGGGATCGATCGCGTGCATGAGGATGGATCTCTTGACACCTTGTCGATGTTCAGGCCGTGGCGCAGTCGGAGGGGTCGCCCTGCAGCTTGGCCAGGGCGTGTGGCAGGGCGGGGAGGAGTACCTCCAGGTTTTCCCGGGCCCCCCTGGGGCTGCCGGGGAGGTTGACGATCAGGCAGGATCCACGGACGCCCGCCTTGGCGCGCGAGATCATCGCGTGCGGGGTCTTGCGGAGGCTGGCGGCCCGCATCGCCTCGGCCATGCCCGGGACCTCGTAATCGAGGACAGCGTCCATGGCCTGAGGGGTTACGTCCGTCGGGCTCAGGCCGGTGCCGCCGGAGGTGACGACCAGGGCGAGGTTTTCGTTGTCGGCCCAATCGGTGAGGGTGCCGCGTATCCGGCCGACGTCGTCGGGGACGATGCTCCGTTTGGCGACCTGAAAACCGGACTGCTCGAGGATGCCCGCGACGACTTCGCCGCTTTCATCGACTCTCTCGCCCCGGGAACCCTTGTCGCTGATGGTCAGGACACCGGCCTGGAAGGTTCGCTGCATCTACTCCTCTGTCTTGAAGGCCGCCACGATCTTGTCGGCCAACTGGGCGGGCACTTCCTCGTAGTGGGACTGCTCCATCCGGAAGGTGCCGCGGCCGCCTGTCAGCGAGTTGAGGTCGAGGGCGTAGGTCAGCACCTCCGCCATGGGGACCTGGGCCTTGATGACCTGGTAGCGCCCCTCGCTGTCCATCCCGAGTACACGGCCGCGCCGGCTGTTGAGATCCCCCATGACGTCGCCCATGTACTCCTCCGGAACCACGATCTCGAGTTTCATGATCGGTTCGAGCAGGGTGGGGCTGGCATCCTGGACGGCCTTTCTCAGGCACATGATGGCGGCGATTTTGAAGGCCATTTCGGATGAATCGACTTCGTGCGATTTTCCGTCGAAGAAACGCACCTTCAGGTCCACGACGGGCGCTCCGGCGAGCGTGCCCTTCTGGATGGCCTCCTGGAGCCCCTTCTCGACCGCCGGGACGAAGTTGCGGGGCACGTTCATGCCGACGAGCGCCTCTTCGAATTCAAAGCCGGAACCTCTTTCAAGGGGCATGACGTCGAAATGCACTTCGGCGAACTGCCCGCGGCCGCCGGTCTGCTTCTTGTGCCGGTAGATGACCTTGTTGACGGGTTTTTTGATCGTTTCCCGATAGGGGATCTTGACCGGCTTCAGATTGACCTCGACGCCGAACTTGCGCTGGAGCTTGTCGCAGGTGGTCTCGAGGTGGATCTGCCCCGCGCCGGAAAGGATGATCTCCGCGGTGGTCTGATCCCGTTCGAGCCGAAGGGTGGGGTCTTCTTCCAGGAGGCGCGCAAGTGAGCTGAAAAGCTTGTCTTCGCTCCCTTGCACCTTCGCCTCGACGGCGTAGGAGATGACGGCCGGCAACGGCTGCACCGGCTGGTAGACGATCGGGTCGCCCTCCGTGCAGAGGGTGTCGCCCGTGGTGGTCTCTTTGAGCTTGGGGATGGCGACGATGTCCCCCGGTCCGACTATCTCGAGGGGCTGCTGCTTCTTGCCTTCCATCAGCAGCAGCTGTCCGAATTTCTCTTTGACGTCCTTGATGGGGTTGTAGACCGTGCTGTCGGCTTCGAGCGTCCCTGAAAAGACCCGGATGAGGCTGAGTTTTCCTGCGAAGGGGTCGGCGATGGTTTTGAAGACCAGGGCGGAAAAAGGGGCCTCCGCCGAGGGGGCCCGCTCCACGGTGTCACCGGTCTTCGGGGCGGTGCCTTTCCTGGGTGCCCTCTGAATCGGGGAGGGCAGCCCCTGGACGATCAGGTTCATCAGATGCGGGACACCCATGTTGAGGGTGGCCGATCCGCACAGCACGGCAACCACCTGCCCGGAGTTGACGCCCTTGATGAAGGTGTCTTCGATTTCCTGGGCGCTCAAGCTTTCCCCTTCCAGGTATTTTTCCATCAGTTCGTCGTTGACCTCGACGACGTTCTCGACCATCTTTTCGCGGTACTCTTCCGCCTCATCGGCCATGTCGGCCGGGATGTCGACGGTTTCGAACGCGCCGCTCGCGTCTTTACTGTATAGATAGGCCTTCATCTTGATGAGATCGATGATGCCGCTGAACTGATCCTCCGCGCCGATCGGGAGAAAAACGGGGGTCATTTTGGCCTGCAGGATGTCTTCCGCCTCTCCGAGGACCTTGAAGAAGTCGGCCCGCTCCCTGTCGAGCTTGTTGATGAAAACCACTTTCGGGAGCGCCTGTTCTTCGGCAAACGCCCAGACCTTCTCGGTCCCGATCTTGACGCCGGCGGTGGCATCGATCACCAGGATGGCCGAATCCGCGGCCTGAAGGCACAATTTCGTATCGGAGAGGAAGTTGTCGTCACCCGGGGTGTCAATGAGGTTGATGATGTTCTTTTTCCAGGCGCAGTGGTGGAAGGCGGTGCTGATCGTAATCCCCTTCTTGATCTCCTCCGGCTCGAAATCGAGGTTGGAGGAGCCTTCATCCACTCTGCCCAGCCGGGTGGTCGCCTTGCCGTTGAACAGGATGGCTTCGGCCAGAGACGTTTTCCCCGAACCCCCATGTGCGATCAGGGCGACGTTGCGAAGCTGTTCCGATTTTCTCTCCATACTTTAACCCTTTCCTGATGAATCTGATAAAAATGGATTGGTTTTCACCCTAAACAGGCTGCTTTTCCATTCCTTGCAGGCGTAAGCCCACCCAGCGGCACAGGGGCCTTCGGTGCACCGGAAGGGGGTGCACCAGGCCTTTCGCATGGCAACCGGCCCGGATTCCACCCCGGAGAAGGGACGACGCAGATCGAGGGGAGCCGGTGAAGACGGGACGCAAAGATGAGCCATATCCGGAATCGAGCCTCTTTTCTCAGGCGCTTAGACACCGCCCTCCAGGGCCGGAATGTTCAACCTGAGGTGAAAGGCTAGGAAATTAAAGCGTTTGGTCTGAGAAACTACATCAATGCCCGATTCAAAGTCAAGCCCAGAATGAGCGCTCCTATTTTTTAATTGCCAATTCTGCGAAAGATGTTAATATACACATTTTTTTAGAAAAAATGAAATCGTCCTGGACGGGCGCAGGATTTCGGGGGGCGGGGCGTGTCGATCGGGGAGCTGAAAGCGCGTTTTTTGGATTATTTGCGGGATCAGAAAGGCTACTCTCTCCATACCCTGCGAAATTACACGATCGACCTGGATCAATTCATCCAATTCCTGGCGAAGGAGCACAGCGAAGGGGCGAGCGGCCCGGCGGGCCGGCCATCCGAGGCCCCTCAGGTCGAACCCGATCTGCTGCGCCGCTACGTGGCTGAAATGCACGGCCGTTTGAAACGCTCCAGTATGGCGAGAAAGCTTTCGAGCATCCGGTCCTTCTACCGGTTCCTCGAGCGGAACGGATACCTGTCGGAGAATCCGGCCGCCGATCTTTCGTCGCCCCGGATGGAAAAGCGCATCCCCCATTACCTGCCGGTCGACGCCATGTTCCGGCTCCTCGAAAACGCCGCTGTACAGACCCCTCTGGGTCTGCGGGATTTGGCCGTTCTGGAGGTCCTTTACTCGTGCGGGCTCCGGGTCAGCGAACTGGCGGGGCTGAACGTCGGGAGCCTGGATGTTGACGAGCGCCTGGTGAAGGTCCTCGGCAAGGGCGGCAAGGAGCGGATCGTTCCCATCGGCCGTCAGGCCCTGCGTGCCGTGGATCGATATCTTGCGGCCACACAGACTCTCAGACAAGGGCGATGGGGGGATGACCGAAGGGCACCGCTCTTCGTCAATGCCCGGGGCGGGCGGCTTACGGCGCGGAGCGTTGGGCGGATCGTCAAACGCTATGCCCTCGAGGCCGGCCTGCCTTCGGAGATCAGCCCGCATTCGATGCGGCACAGCTACGCCACGCATCTTCTGGACGGCGGGGCGGATCTGCGGTCGGTTCAGGAACTGCTGGGCCATGCAAGTCTTTCCACTACCCAGCGCTATACGCATGTCAGCCTGGACAAGCTGATGGAGACCTATGACAAGGCGCATCCCCGGAGCCGCTGACGATCCGATGCCGGCCGAAGATCGGGGGTTTTCGGGAGGGTGCGGTGCCCCCGGGATGTCGAGGCGCATCCCGCGGATGCAAATGGAGCCCAGATGAAGGACATACGAGCGACAACGATCCTGGCGGTCCGCAAGGACGGCCACGCGGTGATGGCCGGGGACGGGCAGGTGACCCTCGGGGATACCATCATGAAGCACAAGGCCAACAAGGTGCGGCCCATGTACGATGACCAGGTCCTGGTCGGCTTCGCCGGCGCCGCGGCCGACGCCTTCAACCTGTTCGAGCGCCTCGAGGGCAAGCTCGAGGAATACCGCGGGAATCTCACCCGCGCGGCGGTCGAGCTGGCCAAGGACTGGCGGACGGACAGGATCCTGCGCCGCCTGGAGGCACTGCTGCTGGCCATGGACGAGGAGCACACCCTGATCATCTCGGGAACGGGCGACGTGATCGAACCGGACGAGGCGGTGGCCGCCATCGGCTCCGGCGGGCCCTATGCCCTGGCAGCCGCCCAGGCCCTGGTGCAGCATTCGCCGCTCGACGCGAAGACCATTGCGATGGAGTCGATGAAAATCGCTGCATCCATCTGCCTCTATACAAACGAACAGATCATCGTGCATGAACTCCAGCCCTGAGGCAGCCGGGGCGGAGCGGGCATGGAAGGACCCCCGCCGGGTTGCGGAGCGCTTCACGAGGCGGCACCTGGGGTTGCGGGCGGTCTGCGGGGGAACCGGGCGACAGGATGAGAGGTCGAAAAGATTCGAGGATGAAAGTGCTCACGCCGAGAGAGATCGTTTCCGAGCTGGACAAGTACATCATCGGCCAGGACCAGGCCAAGCGCTCGGTGGCCATCGCGCTCAGGAACCGCTGGCGCCGCCAACAGGTGCCGCGGGACTTGCGTGACGAGATCGCTCCCAAGAACATCATCATGATCGGCCCGACGGGGGTCGGAAAGACCGAGATCGCCAGGCGGCTGGCCCGGCTGGCTGAATCCCCCTTTCTCAAGGTGGAGGCGACGAAGTTCACCGAGGTGGGCTACGTGGGCCGTGATGTGGAGTCCATCGTGCGCGACCTCGCCGAACTCGCCGTCAACATGGCCAAGAAGCAGGAGCAGGAAAAGGTCAAGAGCAAGGCCCGGGAGCTCGCCGAGGAAAGGCTTCTCGACATGCTGCTCCCCAAGCGCAAGGAAGAGGTGCGCGAGGAGGAGGGCGAAAAGGAGAAGATCCTCGAGGTGGTCCGCGTGGACAGCGCCGAGAAGTCCTCTACGAGAGAAAAGCTCCGCCGGATGCTGCGCGACGGCAAGCTCGACAAGCGCTACGTGGAGCTCGAGGTCCAGGACACCCAGCTTCCGATGGTGGAGATCTTCTCGAGCGGCGGCATGGAGGAGATGGAGTTCAACATCAAGGAGGTCTTCGGCAACCTCTTCCCGGCCAAGAAGAAGAAACGGCGCGTGAAGGTTCCGGAGGCCCTGGAGATCCTTTTCCAGGAGGAATCGCAGCGCCTGATCGACATGGACAAGGTCATCGAGCAGGCCGTGCGGATGACGGAACAGAACGGGATCATCTTCCTGGACGAACTCGACAAGGTGGCGGGGTCGGAGTCGGGCTACGGGCCGGACGTGTCCCGCGAAGGCGTGCAGCGGGATCTGCTGCCCATCGTGGAGGGCTCGACCGTCATCACCAAGTATGGGATGATCAAGACCGACCACATCCTGTTCATCGCCGCCGGGGCCTTCAATGTCAGCAAGCCCTCGGACCTCCTCCCGGAACTGCAGGGCCGGTTCCCCATCCGCGTGGAGCTGGATTCCCTCTCGGAGGAAGACTTCTACCGCATCCTGACCGAGCCCCGGAACGCCCTCATTACGCAGTACAGGGCCCTTCTCGAGACCGAGGGCATCGAGCTGCACTTCGAGGACGACGCGATCCGGGAGATCGCCTACATGGCCAACCGCGTCAACGAGCAGATGGAGAACATCGGCGCGCGTCGCCTGGCGACGATCATGGAAAAGCTCCTGGACGAGATCTCGTTCGAGGCGCCGGACATGGAGGAAAATTTGGTCACCATCACCAGGGAAACGGTGAGCGAGAAACTCGCGGACATCCTCGAAGACGAAAACCTGAGCAGGTACATCCTATGATTACGCAGTCCGATCGCGCCAAGGTCCTGATCGAGGCCTTGCCTTACATCCAGCGCTTCAACGGTGCCACGATCGTCGTCAAGTACGGCGGGCACGCCATGGTGGACGAAAAGTTGAAGCGCGACTTCGCGCTCGACATCATCCTGCTCAAGTATGTGGGGCTGAACCCGGTCGTGGTCCACGGCGGCGGCCCTCAAATCGGCGAGCTCCTGAAACGGCTGTCGATCGAGCCGGTCTTCGTCGACGGGATGCGGGTCACGGACCCCCAGACGATGGACGTGGTGGAGATGGTCCTGGTCGGAAAGGTCAACAAGGAGATCGTGACCCTCATCAACACCAACGGCGGCAGGGCTGTCGGTCTTTCCGGCAAGGACGGGCAGCTGGTGACGGCCCAGCGCATGAAATACCTCAAAAGCCGGGGGGAGGATCAGCCCCCTGAGCTGATCGATATGGGACTTGTCGGGGAGATCACCGCGGTGGATCCCACGATCCTCCTGAAGCTGATGGAGGATGCCTTCATTCCGGTCATTGCCCCTGTGGGCGGCGGGGTGGAGGGGGAGACCTTCAACATCAACGCCGACCTCGTGGCCGGTGCCGTGGCCTCGGCCCTCAGGGCTCGGAAACTGATCCTTCTGACCGACACGCAGGGGGTTCTGGACCAGTCGGGCAGCCTCCTTTCGACCCTGAAGGAGGGCGAGGCGCGGGAACTGATCAACCGGGGGGTGATCAAGGGCGGCATGATCCCGAAGGTCAACTGCTGCCTCGACGCCCTCAAGGGCGGGGTCCGCAAGACGCACATCATCGACGGGCGCCAGGAGCACGCGATCCTGCTCGAGATCTTCACCAAGGAAGGGGTGGGGACGGAGATCGTCCCCTGATTTGCAACGGAAACCAACCAAACGGAACGAATTGAAAGATCGGAAGATGACCATGTCAGGCACGGAAGAGAACAAAACGAATCAGCCGACGATCGCTTTGGCTGATCGATTCATGTTTCCGACCTACGCCCGGTTTCCTGTCTGCCTCGTGCGGGGGGAGGGCTGCCGGGTCTGGGACGAGGCCGGGAAGAGCTATCTGGATTTCGTGGGCGGCATCGCCGTCTGTGCCCTTGGGCACAGCTCGCCGCTGGTGGCGCGGGTCCTCGAGGAGCAGGCCCGAAAGCTGGTGCATGTATCCAATCTCTATTACACGCAGCCGCAGGCGGAGCTGGCACGGCTTCTGGTGGAGCACAGCTTCGCGGACCGGTGCTTTTTCTGCAACAGCGGGGCCGAGGCGAACGAGGCCGCCATCAAGCTCGCCCGGCGCTGGGCCCATGAACAATACGGACCGGAGCGCTATCACATCGTGTCGATGGCCAACTCCTTTCACGGGAGGACCATGGCGACCCTCTCGGCGACCGGCCAGGCCAAGATCCAGAAGGGGTACGACCCGCTGCTGCAGGGATTCAAGTTCGTCCCCTTCAACGATTTGGAAGCCCTTTCGCAGGCGGTGGACGGGACCGTCTGTGCCGTCATCCTGGAGCCCATCCAGGGCGAGGGCGGGGTGGTGGTTCCGTCGCCGGGTTATCTCGAGGGGGTCAGGCGCCTGTGCGACGAGCGGGGCGTGCTCCTGATCTACGACGAGGTCCAGGTCGGGATGGGGCGGACCGGCCGGCTTTTCGCACACGAGCATTTCGGGGTGGCGCCGGATATCATGTCGCTGGCCAAGGCGCTCGCCAACGGCCTGCCCATGGGGGCCATGCTGGCGCGCGAGGCCTTGACACCCGCCTTCGGCCCGGGCAGCCATGCCACGACCTTCGGCGGCACCCCGCTGGTGTCTGCGGTCGCCAAGGCCGTCCTCACGAGCATCCTCGAGGACGGTTGGCTCGATCACTGCCGCGAGGCGGGGGGATATTTCAGGTCGCGGCTCGAGGCCCTCCGGGATAGGTACGGATTCGTCAGGGAAGTGCGGGGGATCGGATTGATCGTCGGGATGGAACTCGACGTCCCGGGCGGTCCGATCGTCAAGGCGTGCATGGACGAAGGGTTTCTGATCAACTGTACCCAGGACAGGATCCTCCGGTTCGTCCCGCCGCTGATCGTGAAGAAAGAGGAGATCGATCGACTGGTCGAGGCCCTCGACCGTATTCTCGGAAGCGTGGCGTCACCCGGCTAGCAGATCCGGGTCATTCAGGGTGGGAAACAGATGAAAAAAAGGGACTTTCTGACCATCAGAGACTGGACTCAGGACGAGATCATGGATGTCGTCCGGCAGGCCCTGACGCTGAAGCGAAGCGGCCGGGATCCGCGCCGACGGCCGCTGGAAGGCTACACCCTCGGCCTCATGTTCGACAAGGCCTCCACGCGGACCCGCGTTTCGTTCGAGGTGGCCATGCTCCGCGCGGGAGGGGGGACGATCTTCCTGAGCCGCCACGATACCCAGCTTTCCCGGAACGAGGCCTTGAAGGACACGGCGCAGGTCCTTTCCAGGTACCTGGACGTCCTGGCGATCCGGACCTATTCGCAGGAGTGGGTGGAGGAGGTGGCACGCTGGGCCGATATCCCCGTGATCAACGCCCTGACGGACCTGTATCACCCGTGTCAGATCCTGAGCGATCTCATGACCGTCAAGGAAAAAAAGGGCTCGGTCAGGAACCTCAAGATCGCCTGGGTGGGAGACGGCAACAACGTCGCCCATTCCTGGATCCATGCGGCCCGCAAACTGGGGTTCGAACTGGTCCTGGCCTGCCCGCCGGGGTATGCGCCGAGGCCCGAGGTCCTGGGCGACGGTGCGCCCAATATCCGGCTCACCACCGATCCGGCCGAGGCGGTGCAGGGGGCGGACGTGCTGAACACGGATGTCTGGACCAGCATGGGTCAGGACGCTGAACGGGAAAAAAGACTGCAGGATTTCAGTGGTTTTCAGATCAATGAAACGCTCGTGGCGCGTGCGCGCCCGGATGTCATCGTGATGCACTGCCTCCCGGCCCACCGTGGGGAGGAGATCGCCTCCGAGGTCCTCGACGGTCCCCGATCGGTGGTTCTGGACCAGGCCGAAAACAAGATGTACCTGCATCAGGCCCTGCTCGAGACCCTGCTGCTGGCGTGAGGCCAGGTTCGGGCACGCCGCTCCGGCGGGGTTCGAAAGGGTCTTGACAACGGAGCGTGACGAACGGCCCCCTGGATCTGTTTTTAGAGGGGTTTCATGCGCGCTGAGCGGCCGGGCGAGCGCAGGGGGGCATGCGTCCGCCGGTCAAGTTGGAGGGGTGATGATAACCGCCGCTGTCAGCGGCTGACATACAAGGGAGAACGACGTTGGCTGAAGATATCAAGAAGATCGTGCTGGCCTATTCCGGGGGGCTCGACACCTCTGTGATCCTGGCCTGGCTCAAGGAAACGTACGGGTGCCCGGTGGTGGCCTATGCTGCGGATCTGGGACAGGGAGAGGAACTTGGCGGGATTCGGGAAAAGGCCCTCAAGACCGGCGCCGACGAAGTGATCATCGAAGATCTCCGGGAGGATTTCGTCAGCGGGTACGTCTGGCCCGCCCTCAGGGCCAACGCGATCTACGAGTCCTCCTACCTCCTCGGGACCTCCCTCGCGCGGCCCCTCATCGCCCGCGGGCAGATCGAGGCGGCGCGCCGGACGGGCGCCAACGCCGTCTCCCACGGGGCCACGGGCAAAGGCAACGACCAGGTCCGGTTCGAACTCGCCTACATGGCGCTCGAACCCGGCATGCGGATCATCGCCCCGTGGCGCGAATGGGCGTTCAAGGGGAGGGAGGATCTGATCGATTTCGCCCGCAGCAAGGGGATCCCCGTCCCGGTGACGAAGGAAAAGCCCTACTCGAGCGACCGGAACCTGCTTCACATCAGCTTCGAAGGCGGGATCCTGGAGGATGTCTGGAGCGAGCCGCCCGAGGACATGTTCGTGCTGTCGGTGTCGCCGGAAAAGGCCCCCGACCGGCCCACCTACGTGGAGATCACCTATCGGGAGGGGGATGCGGTGGCGGTGGACGGCAAGTCCATGACCCCGGCCGGCCTCCTGGCGCATCTGAACGAAATCGGCGGTGCGAATGGCATCGGCCGGGTGGATCTGGTGGAAAACCGCTACGTCGGGATGAAATCGCGGGGCGTCTACGAGACCCCCGGCGGAACGATCCTGCGGGCGGCGCACCTGGCGATGGAGTCCATCACGCTCGATCGGGAGGTGATGCACATTCGCGACGGGCTCGTTCCACGCTACGCGGAGATGATCTATTACGGATACTGGTTCGCTCCGGAGCGGGAGATGCTCCAGCAGATGATCGATCTGTCCCAGAAGCGGGTGAGCGGGGTCGCCAGGCTCAAGCTTTACAAAGGCAGCTGCACGGTCGCGGGAAGAAAGTCCGAGGCGAGCCTGTACCATCCGGATTTCGCGACCTTCGAGGGAGACGAGGTTTACAACCAGAAGGANGCAGAGGGTTTCATCCGCCTGAACGGTCTGCGGCTCAAGATCGCGCGCCTGCTGGAGAAACGCTGATCGAACGGCCTCCGGCGACGGCACGACGCCGGCCGGGGGCGCGGGAGACGATTCGGGAGAGGAACAGCCGTCATGGTCCGCAAAACATGGGGAGGGCGGTTCAAGGAGGAGACCGACGCCCTCGTGAACCGCTTCAATGCCTCCATCGGTTTCGATCGCCGCCTCTACGCACAGGATATCCTCGGGAGTATCGCGCATGCGCGGATGCTCGCCCGGCAGGAGATCATCCAGGAGGAGGAGGCCGAACGGATGGTCGAAGCCCTGGGGGAGATCAAGCGCGGCATCGAGCGCGGGGAGATCCCTTTCAGTGACGATTTCGAGGATATCCACACCCTGGTGGAGAAGAACCTGATCGAACGGATCGGCGCCCTCGGAGAGAAGCTTCACACCGGCCGGAGCCGGAACGACCAGGTGGCCCTGGATATCCGCCTTTACGTGCGGGACGTTATCCAGGAGACCATCGCCCTGATCGGCCGGGTCCAGGAAAGCCTGATCGAACTCGGCGAGAAGAACGTCGACCTCATCATGCCGGGTTACACGCACCTGCAGCGGGCGCAGCCGGTCCTGGTGGCGCACCACCTCCTCGCCTATGTCGAAATGCTGGGGCGGGACCGGGCGCGCCTGACCGAAGGCCTCCGGCGGGTGAACGTGCTGCCTCTCGGGAGCGCGGCCCTGGCCGGCTCCACCTTTCCCCTGGACCGGGAGGGCGTGGCGCGGGAGCTCGGATTCGATGGCGTCAGCCGCAACAGCATGGATGCGGTGAGCGACCGGGATTTCATCCTGGAGTTCCTGTTCGCCGCGTCGACCGTCATGATGCACCTGAGCCGCCTGAGCGAGGAATTGATCATCTGGTCAAGCCAGGAATTCGGGTTCATCACCATCTCCGACGGGTTTTGCACGGGAAGCAGCATCATGCCGCAGAAGAAGAACCCGGACGTGCCGGAGTTGATCCGCGGCAAGACCGGCAGGGTCTACGGCGACCTCATGGGGCTCCTGACCACCATGAAAGGGCTGCCGCTCACCTACAACAAGGACATGCAGGAAGACAAGGAAGGCCTCTTCGACGCCGCCGAAACCTTGACCCTCTGCCTGGAGATCATGGCGAGGCTGCTGAGGGAGGTGACCTTCAACGCCGGTCGTTTGAAGGCGGCGGCTGCGGAAGGGTATCTGGTGGCGACCGACCTCGCCGACTATCTGGTCGGCAAGGGGGTCACGTTCCGGGAGGCCCACGGCGTGGTGGGGAAGATGGTCCTGCACGCCATGGAGCGCGGCCTCGAACTCCATGAGTTGCCGCTCGAGGAGATGAAGACTTTCAGCCGGGTGATCGACGAGCAGGTCTATGGATGGCTCAGCGCAGAGGCGTGCGTGGCCCGGCGAAAATTGACCGGCGGCACGGCTCCCGGGCGCGTACGGGAGGCCCTTTCCGCCGCAAGGAAGGAGTGGGTGTCGTGAAAGGGGTTTTGAAGCCGCTATGGCTGCTGGCCTTTCTGACGGTGATCCTGGCCGGCGCGGCCTGCGGCAAGAAGGGGCCACCGTTTCTGCCCAAGGCCCCTTTCACCTTGGTGGTGACCCAGCCCGAGGCCGTCTGGCATGAGGGCGTGCTCACCCTGACCGGTGAGGTCCTGACGCAGGAGAACCAGCCTCATCCCGGTCAGGTGGCCGGGTGCCGCGTGTACTATGCCCATTTCGCCCTGGATGATGCGCCCTGCGAAGGGTGTCCGGTCTCCTACCACGGGTACCGGGAGATCCGGGGCACCGTTGTCAAGGGAGGGATCTTCGAGAGCCGGGTGAACATCCATCCCAGTCCAGGGGTCCACTATCTCGAGATCCGGCTGATCGCCCCGGACGGCCGTTTGGGTCCGGGATCGGAGCGGTTGAGGATGGTGCTGCGGGAGGTCGAATGAAATCCCTGTGGTTTCAGTTTTCTGTCCTTTTCTGCGCAGCAGTCCGCGAAGGCGTTTCTTGCGCCATGCCCGGATTTTGAGGGCGGAGACCCGGACCCTCTCCCTGCGGGGCCGGGCGGAGGGGAGGCCGGCGATGAACCGGGGTGCGCCGGGAAGGGTGTTTCGGGGCGCCTCGAGAAAGATGTTGAGAGCGAATGCATCACTTCAATTATATCCAGGATGAGCTGTTTTGCGAGGAGGTGCCTGTCGCCCACATAGCCGAAGCCGTGGGGACGCCGTTCTATCTCTATTCCCACGCCACGTTGAGGCGTCATTTCAGGGCGTTCGACGGGGCCTTCGCCGGTCTGAAGCACCTGACCTGTTTTTCCATGAAGTCGAACTCCAACGGGGCGATCCTGAATCTCTTCGCCCGGGAGGGCGGCGGGGTGGACATCGTCTCCGGCGGGGAACTCTACCGTGCGCTGCGCGCGGGGGTCGAGCCCGGACGGATCGTTTATTCCGGGGTCGGCAAGAGCGAGGAAGACCTGGCCTACGCGCTGGAGGCCGGGATCCTGATGTTCAACGTGGAATCGTCTCAGGAGATCGACCGCCTGAACGAGGTGGCCCGGCGGGCGGGCAAGAGGGCTCCCATTTCCCTCCGGGTCAATCCCGACGTGGATCCCAAGACCCATCCGTACATCTCGACGGGTCTCAAAGAGAACAAATTCGGCATCGACATCGACGATGCGCCCGCGGAGTACGCCCGCGCGGCCTCTCTGGCCCATCTCGAGGTGATGGGGATTTCCTGTCATATCGGGTCCCAGTTGACCCAGGTCCTGCCCTTTGTGGACGCCCTCCGGAAGGTCCTCGGACTGATGGAGGTGCTCCGGTCCACTGGGATTCGGATCCGGTGCCTCGACATCGGGGGGGGACTCGGGATCACCTATGATCGGGAAACGCCGCCTCCTCCGGAGGAATACGCCGCTGCGCTCAAGGAAATCCTTGCGGGCTCGAATGCGACTCTGATCCTGGAGCCGGGCCGTGTGATCGTCGGGAATGCCGGGATCCTTGTGACGCAGGTACTCTATACGAAGGCGACCGGACTCAAGCATTTTTTCGTGGTGGATGCCGGGATGAACGACCTGATGCGGCCGAGCCTCTATCAGTCATACCATGCCATTCAGCCCGTTGTCCGCCGGGAGCGCCCGAGGCTGACAGCCGATGTAGTGGGCCCCATCTGCGAATCGGGGGACTTCCTGGCCAAGGGCCGGGAACTGGAGGCCTTCGAGCCCGGCGACCTGCTGGCGGTCATGAGCGCCGGCGCGTACGGGTTCAGCATGTCATCCAATTACAATTCGCGGCCGCGGCCGTGCGAGGTGATGGTTCAGGGCGGGATTTTTCACGTCATCCGCCGCCGCGAGACCTTCGAAGACCTGGTCCGGGGGGAGAGCCTCCCGGGGGAAGCGGCCTGATCGGGAGGGGACGGAACGCGGGATGCGGTGCGTCCGAGGGCGATGAACACGATCGAATTCTGGAAAATGAGCGGCAGCGGCAACGACTTCATCCTTATCGACAACCGCGAAGGGGTGGTCGCTGAAGCCGAGATGGGCCGCGTGGTGGAGCGGGTCTGCCGCCGGCGGGAGTCCGTCGGGGCGGATGGGGTGATCTTCGTGGTGCCTTCGAACCGGTATGATTTCGCCTGGCGCTTTTTCAATGCCGACGGCGGGGAGGTGGAAATGTGCGGCAACGGCGGACGGTGCGTCTCCCGTTTCGCGCATTTAAAGGGGATCGCCGGCCCCCGGATGACCTTCGAGACGCTCGCCGGGCCGGTTTCGGCCGAGGTGAGCGGCCGAACGGTCAAGGTTCTGATGCCCCGGCCGAAGGGGCTGATCCTCGGCGTCGGGATCGACCTGCTGCCGGGCTGGGAGCGCGCGGACTTCGTCAACACCGGGGTGCCCCACGTGGTGGTGCACGTGGAAGACCTCGACCGCCACCCCGTGGTCGAGCATGGGCGGGCGGTCCGCTACCACGCGCACTTTGCGCCGGCCGGGACGAACGCGAATTTCATGCAGGTCCTCGGGAGGCACAGCGTGAGACTCAGGACCTACGAGCGCGGGGTGGAGGACGAGACGCTCGCCTGCGGAACCGGTGCCATTGCCTCGGCCCTCACGGCGGCGGCGCGGGGGGAGGTCGCATCCCCCGTCGAGGTGGCGACCCGCGGGGGTGAGATCCTGACCATCCACTTCGAGCGGCAGGGGGATGTCTTCGAAAGGGTCTGGCTCGAGGGGAACACGGCCGTCATCTACCGCGCCACCCTTGATGAGGAGGCCCTCTGAGGCCGCCTGGGCTGGACGCCATCAGCCGGCATCTGAATGGCGAAAGGGCCCGGACGGAGCGGCGCGGAAACGGGCTGCTTGTTCGTCCATCGATCATATTTAGATTAAGATACGAATTTTCGGGAGGAGAGCCATGTTTCAGGGATCCATCGTCGCGATCGTGACACCCTTCAAAAACGGCAAAGTGGATGAAGACGCCTTTCGGCGGATGATCGAATTTCAGATCGAAAACGGGACGAGCGCCATCGTGCCCTGTGGCACGACGGGGGAATCGGCAACGTTGAGCATGGAGGAGCACAACCGCGTCATCGATATCACCATCGAGGCGGTGAAGAAGCGGGTCCCCGTCATCGCCGGGACCGGCGGCAACAGCACCATGGAGGCCGTCGAGTTGACCGCGCATGCCAAGCGTGCGGGGGCCGACGCCTCGCTGCAGGTGACCCCCTACTACAACAAGCCGACGCAGGAAGGCCTTTACCGGCACTATAAAACCATCGCCGAGGCCGTGTCCCTGCCCATGATCCTCTACAATGTGCCGGGGCGGACGAGCGTCAATCTGCTGCCCGAGACCGTGGCGCGGCTGGCGGAGTTTCCGGAGGTGGTGGCCATCAAGGAGGCCTCGGGCAACCTGGCCCAGATGGCCGAGATCGTCGAACTGGTGGGAGACCGGATCACCCTGCTTTCCGGGGATGACAACGTGACCCTGCCGCTTCTCGCTCTGGGAGGGAAAGGGGTCATCTCGGTAGCTGCCAACATCGTGCCGAAGGACACCGCCGGCCTGATCAAGGCCTGGGAGACGGGGGACATCCCGGGGGCGCAGGCGCTTTTCTACAAACTGCTGCCTCTGTGCAAGGCCATGTTTTATGAGACCAACCCGATTCCGGTCAAGACCTCCCTGGCGATGATGGGGATGATCGAGGAGGAATTCAGACTGCCGTTGTGCCCGATGGCCCCTGCCAACCGTGAAAAGCTCAAAAAGGCCCTCGAGGCCTATGGATTGATCTGACGGATCGCTCCGGGAGCGGCCGGCCGGTTTTTCCGCTTTTTTGCTGGAGCCGGCGGTCCTCAGAGGGCGAGCGAGGCGCGCCGGATATTTTCTTCCGTGGAAGGATACGTTCCGGCAGGAGTCTGTGAGATCGGCCGTATTGTGTGAAGGTGCTCGGGCTCTCGCCGCACAAGCGGCGGGGCGGGACGGCCTTGACGTGGGGCGAACGGCCCGTCTCCGTGCGGAGAGGAGTCAACCCCGGACGGGGTTAAGAAGGAGTCGAGGAAGATGATCCAGATAATCGTTGCCGGCGCGGCCGGCAAGATGGGAAAACGCATCATCCACATGATCCACGAAGATCCTGACGCTGTATTGGCCGGAGCCTTCGAGCGGCCTGATCACCCCGACCTGGGCGCCGATGCCGGCGCTGTAGCCGGTCTGGGAGAAATCGGCGTACCGATCGTTGGATCCCTCGAGGCGGCCGCGGAGCGCGGCGAGGTCCTGATCGATTTCACGGCCCCGGAGGGGACGCTGGCCAATCTGCGCCTTGCCGTTTCCAAGAATCTGGCCGTGGTGATCGGAACGACGGGGATCCAAGGCGCTCAGCTGGCCGAGGCGCAGGATCTTGGGCGGCGGACGCGCACGGTCATGGCTCCGAACATGAGTGTGGGCGTCAATGTGATGTTCCGGATCGCGGAGCAGATGGCCCGGATCCTCGGGGCGGGATTCGACTGTGAGATCCTCGAAATCCACCACCGGCTGAAAAAGGACGCACCGAGCGGCACGGCGATGCGCCTGGCCCAGGTGCTGGCCGATGCGAAGGGAAAAGACCTCGACAAGGTGGGGGTCTACGAACGGAAAGGCATCATAGGGCCGCGCACGGATGACGAGATCGGGATCCAGACCTGGCGGGCCGGCGACATCACCGGCGAGCACACGGTCATGTTCGGCGGGATCGGTGAGAGGCTCGAATTGACGCATCGGGCGCACAACCGCGACAACTTCGCCAAAGGGGCCGTCAGGGCGGCTCACTGGGTGGTGCGCCGGACCCCGGGGCTTTACGACATGCAGGATGTGCTGGGGTTGAGGAATCTGTAAATCTGCTGTGATTGGAGTTTTTTTGCCTATGGAACGATTTGAAAGGGCGGAGCGCCTCAAGCGCCTCCCGCCTTACCTCTTCAAGGAAATAGACCGCAAGAAGGCCGAGGTGAAGGCCCGCGGCGTGGATATCATCGATCTGGGCGTGGGGGATCCCGATCTGCCGACCCCTCCGCACATTATCGAGGTGCTCAAGAAGGCGGCTGAAGAGCCCGGGAATCACCGCTACCCGTCCTATTCGGGGATGGGCGGCTTCAAGGAGGCGGTTGCCGAGTGGTACGGGAGGCGGTTCGGCGTTCAGTTGGACCCGAAGACCGAGGTGGTTTCCTTGATCGGAAGCAAGGAAGGCATCGCGCATTTCCCCCTGGCCTTCATCGATCCGGGAGATGTGGCGCTCGTTCCCACCCCGGCTTACCCCGTCTACCACATCGCGACGATGTTCGCCGGCGGGGAGTCGTATTTCATGCCTCTGCTGAAGAAGAACGATTTTCTTCCCGATCTGGATGCCATCCCCGGCGAGGTGGCGGCGCGCGCCCGGGTGATGTTCATCAACTACCCGAACAATCCCACCGCCGCCGTGGCCGACAGGGCGTTTTTCGAGAAGGTGGTGACCTTTGCTAAGGACAAGAACCTCATTGTCTGCCACGATGCCGCCTACACCGAGATGGGCTACGACGGGTACCAGCCGCCGAGCTTTCTGGAAGTCCCCGGGGCCAAGGACGTCGGGCTGGAATTTCATTCCCTTTCTAAGACCTACAATATGACCGGTTGGCGGATCGGTTTTGCGGTCGGGAATCGGGAGGCGGTGGACGGCCTCGGCGCGATCAAGAGCAACATCGACTCGGGGGTCTTTCAGGCCGTTCAGATGGCCGGGATCGAGGCCATCGCGGGGGATCAAGCCTGTGTGGACGAGATGCGGACCGTTTACACCCGCCGCCGCGACCTGATGGTAAAAGGCCTCGAGAAGGCCGGTTTCAGGCTGCGGGTCCCGAGGGCGACGTTCTATCTCTGGGTCGAGGTGCCTGCAGGGTACACGTCGGCCCAGGTGGCGACCCGGTTGCTGGAGGAAGCGGGCCTGGTGGTGACGCCTGGAAACGGTTTCGGTGAGCCCGGCGAAGGCTATTTTCGCATCGCATTGACCCAGAACCGTCAACGGTTGGCCGAGGCCATCGAGCGCCTTCAGAAACTGAATCTTTGAGGCCGGAGCATTCTGCCGCGACTGCGACCGGCCTGGGGCGGATGCCCCTCGGAGGCGGGTCGACCGTTGATGGATACGGGTATTGGGCGAGTGGAAGGGGCCTGGTCGGCGATTCAGTGCGGGGCCGGCACGCGCGGCTTGCGGATGACAGGGCGGATCGACGGCCTTCCACGGGAGGAGGGTTGAGATATGCCGGGTTCCAGCACAGTTTTCGTCGGCATCGGCTCGAATATGGGCGACAAGGCCGCGCAGTGCCGCCTGGCCATCGAGCGGATGAACCTGATCCCCGGGTGCCGGGTCGTGGCGGTCTCGCCCTTTTTCGGGTCTGAACCGGTCGGCGTGGTTGGTCAGGACTGGTATGTCAATGCCGTCGCACAACTCGAGGTCGAGATCCCGGCGCGCAGGCTGCTGGAGGCGCTGCTGGCGATCGAAGCGGGCATGGGGCGTGTACGCTTGAAGAAGTGGGATTCCCGGCCGATCGATCTCGACATCCTCATCTTCGGGAAGGAGGTCATCGACGAAGAGGATCTTTCGGTCCCGCACCCGCTGATGCACACGCGACGTTTTGTGCTTGCCCCGCTTGCGGCACTTGCACCGGAGTGGATGCATCCGGTGCTGAACATGACTGTGCAGGAGCTCCTGGATCGGCTGCCCGGCGGCGAACAGGCCGTTTCTGCGCTGGAGGAATGATCCGATGCGCATCTTGCTCCTTGCATTACTGATCTATATCCTATACCGTTTTTTCCGGAAGATGATCCAGCCGCCGGCGGAAAAGACGCAGACCTACGATGCCTCAGGCGGCCATGTCGACGAGATGGTGCAGGACCCTTTTTGCGGGACCTATGTTCCGGTGCGCCAGGCCGTGAAGCGCAGCATCGGTGGAAAGGACCACTTTTTTTGCAGCGAGGCCTGCGCGGATCGCTTCGAAAAGGAGGAGGGCCGGACTGAAAAGTCTCTGTAGTTCGGCAGGATGCGGTTTCGATGGGTTTTGCTGGCGCAGATCTTGCTAATAGGGTATCATCCGGAAATGGTCTGTTTGACCAATCTTGGTTCCAATCCGTACATTTGCAACGGGAGTGACGCGTAAGCGTTTGATTTTTGTGATAAGGTGGATCTTATGAAAAAAACGGCCGTCTCCGGATGGACATACCTTTAGGGAGAGAGAGGAACACTGAATGAAGTTTTTTATCGATACGGCGAATATTGACGAGATCAAACAGGCCCATGCCCTTGGAATGGTGGACGGGGTGACGACGAATCCGTCTCTGGTAGCCAAGGAGAAACGGGAATTCAAGGGGTTGATCAAAGAGATCTGCTCCATTGTCGAGGGCCCTGTGAGTGCCGAGGTCATCAGTGTAGAAAAGGACGGCATGCTCAAGGAGGCTCGGGATCTGGCCAAGATCGCCGACAACATCGTAGTCAAGATCCCGATGATCGAGGAGGGGCTGAAGGCCGTCAAGATCCTGTCGGCCGAAGGAATCCATGTCAACGTCACCCTCTGCTTTTCACCGGTGCAGGCCCTGATGGCCGCCAAGGCCGGAGCGGCCTTCATCAGCCCCTTCGTGGGGCGCCTCGATGACATCAGCCATGTCGGGATGGACCTGGTGGAGCAGATTGTCACCATTTATGACAATTACGGGTTCGAGACGGAGATCATCGTTGCGAGCGTGCGCAATCCGACCCACGTCGTGGATGCGGCGATGATGGGCGCTGACATCGCCACGATCCCGTTCAACGTGATCAGGCAGCTCATCAAACACCCCTTGACGGATATCGGTTTGGAGAAGTTCCTCGCGGACTGGCGCAAGATGGGGTAGGCCCATGGGGAGAACGTCCTGCAGGATCGGTGGGCTCGCGGCAGGGATCATCCTGTTTCTGGCATGGACTGGTGCCGCGATGGCGGACATCTACCGCTATGTCGACAAGAACGGTGTGGTTCACTTTACCAACATCAAGAAAAGCGAGCGTTACAAACCGTATATCCGGAGCGGAAAACGGGTCGCCGCCAAACGTCCTCAGGATTACGATGCCATCATCCATCGGGCGGCCAGGCGCTTCAACCTGCAGCCAGAGCTGATCAAGGCGGTCATCAAGGCCGAAAGCGATTTCAATTCGCGGGCGGTCTCGAACAAGGGCGCGCAGGGGCTGATGCAGCTGATGCCGCCGACCGCTGTGGATCTGGACGTGATGAATCCGTTCGACCCCGAGCAGAACATCTTCGGCGGGGTGCGCTACCTGAGCGAACTGCACAAGCGTTTCAACAACGATACGGTTCTCGCGCTGGCGGCATACAATGCCGGACCGGAAAGGGTGATGGAATGCCAGGGCGTGCCGCCCTTCAAGGAAACCCACGATTTTATCGCGCGTGTGAAGAAATTCTACCTGCAATACTGCAGGGTCGGGGACTGAAAACGCTCTTGAGGACAATCTGCTGCAAGAGATTGTCAAGATTCCAGAGGGACGAAGGTGCCAGCAGAAGCCGAAAAGCGGATCGCCAATCTGCCGAATGCCCTGACCGGGTTCCGGCTCGCCTGCATCCCGCTGGTGGTTTTCTGTCTCCAGTTCGAAGGCAGAATGGCGGCTTTCCTGGCTGCCCTCTTTTTCGGCCTGGCTTCGGTCACGGATTTTCTGGACGGGTTCCTGGCCCGAAAATACGGAAATGTGACGGTTTTTGGCAAGTTCCTGGACCCGTTGGCGGACAAGATCCTGATCTCTCTGACCATGATCGCGCTGATTCCGCTGGACAGAATTCCCCTTTGGATCGTGATGCTCATCATCGCGAGGGAACTGGCGATCACAGGTCTGCGGGCGATTGCGGTCAGCGAGGGTATCGTCATCCAGGCAAGCCCGCTTGGCAAGTACAAGACGATCTTTCAGTCCGTGTCCCTGGCGGGCCTGTGCCTGCACTATGCCTACCTGGGAATTGATTTTCATTTTCTCGGCCTGATGTTGCTCTATGTGGCGCTGATCCTGACGCTCTGGTCCGGATGGGACTATTTCAGCCATTTTCGGAAACTGTTTGTCCGCTCGAAGGCCTGATTTTCGGAGCCGGGCGGGTCGCAGATTTTTTGTTGACAAATGTCCTCTGTGATGTAGAATACAGGCTCACCAAGCGGGAATAGCTCAGTTGGTAGAGCCTCACGTTGCCAACGTGATTGTCGCGGGTTCAAGTCCCGTTTCCCGCTCCAGCGCAAGCGACGGGGCTGATCTAACCATCAGCCCTTCTGTCACTTAGAGGGCGGCATAGCCAAGAGGCTAAGGCAGCGGTCTGCAAAACCGTTATTCACCGGTTCGAATCCGGTTGCCGCCTCCAGTGGAAACAAGGACTTAGGGAGATCCCCTGAGTCCTTTTTTTATGGGCGGGTTCCACTGGGAAATCATTTCCGCTCGGTGGGGAAGCCCGTGAAATGACCTGATGCGGCTTGTCTGTAGTCGCCCGATCTTATAGAGTTGTACGGCCTCCGGCTGCTTTGCCCGGTGGAAATGCGAAAGATGTTTGGACCGGAGATGCTGGAGAAGAATTCAAGAAAGGGGTTGAGTGGATATGGCAACGGAAGGGAGGGCGTGTTCGAGAGGGAAAGGAATGGAATCTGGGCTGGATATGCAGCTTCTCATGGATACAGCTCTGGGAAGAAGGCCGGCGGATCTGGTGGTCAGGAATGGGACGCTGATGGATGTGTACACGGGGAGGATGCTTCCGGGGCGCTCGGTGGCGGTTGCCGGGGAGTGGATCGCCCATGTCGGGCCTGACCTCGGCTATGCCGTGGGTCCGGAGACCCGCGTGATCGAGGCGGATGGGCGGGTGATCTGTCCGGGATTCATCGACGCGCATACGCACCTGATCAATTACTTCAACATCCCCGAGTTCCTCTCCTATGCAATCCCCTCGGGCGCCACCTGCCTGATCGCGGAGCTCGAATGCTACGGCTTCATCCTGGGTGCCGAGGGGGTGAGGATCTTCCTGGAGCAGACAGAGGCCAGCCCGGTCAAGATTTACACCTTGGTCCCGCCCATGGTGTCCCTGAGTCCGGCCGCGGAGTCCCTCATGATCACCCCGGAGCAGCTGGCCGGGCTGTTCGAAGATCCCCGGGTGATCGGGCTGGGGGAATCGTTCTGGCAGGCTCCTATCCTACAGTCGGACCCCCGGATCCTCGGGTTGATCCGTGAAACGCATAAGGCCGGGAGATCCGTCCAGGGCCACGCGGCCGGGGCGTTCGACCGAAAGCTGGCTGCCTATGCGGCCATCGGCGTGGAGTCTTGCCACGAGGCCATTTCCACGGAAGATGTGCTCAACCGCCTCGAGATGGGTTTCTACGCCATGATCCGGGAAGGGGACATCCGCCGGGACCTGGAGATCATCCTTCCCCTGAGAGACAAGATCGATTTTCGCCGCGTGATTCTGGTGACCGATGGGACCAACCCCGGTCTTCTGATTCAGAAGGGATATCTGAAGGATGTGGTGCAGAAGGCGGTGGATCTGGGGATCGATCCCATGGAGGCGGTCCGCATGGTGACGCTCAATCCGGCGGAGCATCTTGGGCTCGACAAGCTGACCGGCGGAATCGCTCCAGGCCGCCATGCAGACCTCCTGATCCTGCCCGACCCCCGGACCATCAGGCCGCAATGGGTGATCTCCAAGGGCCGTGTGGTGGCGGAGGAGGGGCGGATGACCGTGCCTGTCCCCGAGGCTCATTACCCTGACAGACTCATGAACACGGTCAGGGCACCGGTTGTATCGCCCTCAGCCATGGCGGTTACCGAGTCCTGTGCAGATCGGGAGGGGATGGTGCGGACCCTGGACATCCAGCCTGGGGGCCTGGTGGCGCGGGAGGGAAGGGCGCGTCCCAGACCGGTCTCAGGGTATCTGGCGGCGGATCCGGCTGAAGACCTGCTCAAGGTCTTCTTCATGGAGCGGATCAGCGGCCGGGGTGAGGCGTTTGTCGGGTTCGTCCGGGGTTGGGGCCAGAAACGCGGAGCCGTTGCCACCACGCTCTGCTGGGACACCGGGGGCATCATCGGGATCGGCGAAAACGACGAGGACCTGGCCGCCGCCGTCAACCGGTTGACAGCGATCCAGGGGGGGACCGTCATCGTCGTGGACGGAGAGCCGAAGCTTGAGATCCCCCTTCGCGCCGGTGGGTATGTCTCGGAACTGAAGATGCCGGAACTGGCCGGGCGACTGTTACGCTTTCAAGAGGTCATGGCCTCTCTGGGGACAGGCCTGGATTTCGCTCACCTGACCCTGAGCGTTCTCACTACGCCCGCCATCCCGTTTATCCGCCTGACGGAAAAAGGCTACTACCGGTTCAGGGAGGGCGATATTGTCCGGCTCGGATCTTGACGTCCTGCAGCCGAAAGCGGTCGCGAGGAGGAGTGGACCATGAGCGGAAGGCTGGCAGGCTAAAAACCGATGCGCCTCCTGCCCTCGAGGCTGTTTCCGAATGGCCCCCGTTCCGTTTTTTTCTTGACACGTAGTTATGTTGTGGCTAGATTGTAACCACACCCTTGAGGACTCACAAGCAGAAGACGTTTCAAAATTGTTTGTCAGATCGACCTGTTGCTTTTCCTCGTGCGCCTTGGTGCTTTTGCAGCCGCAAGAAAGGCGAAAACAAAAAAATGCCCGTCATGAACGCCATATACCCGACGCTGGAATGGATCGATGGGATCCGTCCGGCTGGAGTCGTTTTCGGCGGACAGGCCGGTCTGGAAAGAAGGGCTTTATTTCCAGCCAGTTGAAGTCGGATTTGCCCTCCAGGGATCGGCGGGCGGTTTTTCTGGCGGGATGATGAGGGGTGTGCGGCGGGACGGTAGATCGGCGCCGACCATGCCCGGCGGTCTATCAGGATGGAGTGTTGACCAGTCCGGTTGCCGGCTCACTATCGTAAGGGGGGGGATCCCGGCCGGGGTTGCCCAGAGCGAAGCAGCGGTTTAGAAACGGCCCGGACGACCATATCGCAAGTTTAGGACAAGAGGTAGAAAAATGAGGTACGCGGAGACAGGGTTCAACCTGGAAATCGATTTGTCGCGCGGAAACATCGAAAGGGTGGAAAGCGACCCGAGAGACACGGAACTCTATCTGGGGGGGCTGGGCACGAACGCCAAGATTTTGTGGGACAGGGTTCCCCCTGAAGTCGAGCCCTTTTCTCCCGATAATCTGCTCATATTCAGCGCCGGCCTTTTGTGCGGCACTCCGGCCACCGGCTGCAACCGGACGATCGTCTCGACGATTTCCCCCCAGACCCGGTTGATGCAGTTTTCGATGATGGGGGGATTCTGGGCGCCGGAACTGAAATATGCCGGGTATGACAAGATCATCCTGCGCGGCAAGTCCCCCGATCTGGTCTATCTGTACATCAACAACGACAAGGTGGAGATCCGGGATGCCTCGCACCTGCGCGGGAAGGGCGCGGTCGAGACGGCCGAGATTATCCGGCAGGAACTGAAGGAGCCGAGGGTTCAGGTGGCGGCCATTGGCCTGGCCGGTGAGAACAGGGTCTACTTCGCCTCCATCGAGCAGGGCCGGTCGAGTGCAAGCCGCGGTGGGATCGGCGCCGTCATGGGGGACAAAGGCGTCAAGGCCATCGCGGTTCGGGGGACCAAGGACATCAACGTGGCGCGGCCTGCCGAGTTTATCGAACTCTGCAACGAGGTGCTGGCCTATATCAAATGGCGGGAAGAGCATCCCATCGAAGGGGTGATGACCATTTTAAAGGGCCTCGGGTCGCCGCAGGAGATGGCGGTTCATGACGAGAAGTGGCATACGGAGAATTTCGCCTGGGGCAATGCCCGCCTCCGCAGAAAAGACTTCTGGAACGAGGAGGTCGCGGAAAAGTGGACCGAAACGCTCGAAAGCATGCGGACGCGCCTCATCAGTTGCTACAACTGCCCGATGAAGTGCGGGGCGACCGTATCGGTTCCGGGACTTTCCACTTACATGATGAAATGCTTTTCGAAGCTGACGTACACCATGGCGGCCATGTCCGACTTGAATTTCGGTCTGACGATCGCGCAGCGCGCTACGGAGTATGGGGTGGACGGCTTCTCGACCCCGCAGGTGATGGCCTTCGCCATGGAGCTTTACGAGGCCGGGATCCTGACGGATCAGGATATGGAGGGGATGCCCTCCGACAACGACGGGAAATTCTATTGGCTGCTCGACAGGATCGTTCGCCGTGAAGGGATAGGCGACGTTCTGGCCAACGGGACTTACTGGGCGGCCCAGCAGATCGGCAAGGGAGCGGAGGCCTACGCCCACAACAACATCAAGAAGCACGAGCAACTGCCGCTCAAGCTCGGCATGTTGAACCCGATCTACTTCCTCATGTATTCCACCGGAGAGAAGATCAACATCACCCAGATCGAAGGACAGTTCCCGCAGGCGCCTTTCCCGACAAGGGAAGAAAGAGAGGACTTCGTCAAGGACTGGATCCAGGTCCCGGACGAGAAGTTCAAGCAGTACTTCCTGGACTGGGAGTTGCGGGGAGAGAATTCGATGCCATTCTATCCGACGGTCGACATGTGCTGTGACATCGTGGACTGGCAGGAGAGGATGCATTACATCGACGACGCCCTCGGCATGTGCGCCGGCCTGTCTTCTTTTCCGCTGAAGCCTCCCTATCATATCCACAATTATCCGAAATTCATCTCCGCCGGGGCCGGGATCGAGATGGACGAGGCCAAACTGACGGAGGCCACCAAGCGGTACCGGACCCTCGTGAGGGCGAATAACATCCGGAGGGGAATGCGGAGGAAGGACGAGAAGCCTCCCCAGGATCACTGGAAGAAAAGGTTCCCCGAACTGGAAGAGAAACTCCTGGATACCTACTACGCTTACAAGGGTTGGAACAAAGAGGGCATCCCCACCAAAGAGACGCTGCATGCCCTGGGATTGGATTATGTCGCCAAGGATTTTCTGGAAAGGGGCATCTTGACGGATGATGAAGGCACTCCTTCTAAAGAGACTTCGGCGGAGAAAGAGCCGAAATAGGCTGGAGGGAACGAATCGTGGCTGGTGAGAAGAAGAAGAAAATCGTCAAGACCATCAAGGTTGACGCGGATAAATGCAATGGCTGCCGGGCGTGCGAAGTGATCTGCTCGGCCTTTCACGCCGCGCCGAAATACAGCAGCAACAACCCCGCGAGGTCCCGCATCCGGGTGATTCGCGAGCCGATCCGGGACATCTACCTGCCTGTGTATGCCGGGGAGTATGCGCCGGCGGAGTGTATGGGCCGGGATAAGTATATCATCGACGGGAAGGAATACGACGAGTGCGCCTTTTGCCGGGCCGCCTGCCCTTCCCGTGATATCTTCAAGGAGCCCGACTCCGGCCTTCCCCTTAAATGCGACATGTGTGAAGGGGAGGATGAACCCTTGTGCGTCAAGTGGTGTCTGGTGGACGCCTTGACCTACGAAGAACGGGAAGAGGAAGTCGAAGAAGAGGCCGAGGCGCAGGAGGATCTCGAGATCGGGTTGGAGGCGCTGGCCGACAAATACGGACTGGATACCATCATGGAAACCGTTGCCAAGATGTCCATGTCGAAAAAAAGCTCATGAAACGTTACGGCAATAGAAGAGGATAGAAAAAGACAGTGGAAGCGGTAGCCGATTACAAGGAAATTATCGATGTCATCAAGGCGAACGGCGGGGACGCATTCAAGCGTTGCTTCCAGTGCGGGCTGTGCGACACGGTGTGTCCGTGGAACCGGGTGCGGAACTTCAGCATCCGCAAGATCGTGCGGCAGGCCGCGTTCGGGATGACCGAGATCGAGAGCGACGAGATCTGGCGCTGCACGACGTGCGGGAGATGCCCGCAGCAGTGCCCGAGGGACGTCAAGCAGATCGAGTCGGGGATCGCGCTGCGGCGGGTGGCGACGGAATACGGGGTGTTCCCGACCTCTGTGAAGGCGGTCCGGACGGTGAGCGCGAGCCTGGTGGGGGAAGGCAACCCGCTGAGCGAGGAGCGGAAGAAGCGGGCNGACTGGGCGAAAGGCCACTCGGTGGAGGAGTTTACCGAGGAGAAGGAGGTGCTGTATTTTCCGTGCTGCTACCCGAGCTACGATCCGCGGTTGAAGAAGGTGGCGCAGGCGACGGCCGACATTCTGAACCAGGCGGGGGTGAGCTTCGGGATTCTGGGGAGCAAGGAGAACTGCTGCGGGGAGAGCATCCGGAAGACCGGGGACGAAGAGCTGTTCAAGCGCCTGGCGAAGGAGAACATCAAGACCTTCATCGACAGCGGGGTGAAGAAGATCCTGGTCTCCTCGCCACACTGCTACCACACGTTCAAGAACGAGTACCCGGAGTTCAGCGTGCACTTCGAGGTGGTTCACGTTTCGGAGTTTGTTGCGCAGTTGATCGAGGAAGGGCGGCTGACCCTCGAAAAGGAGTACCCGAAGCGGGTGACGTACCACGACCCGTGCTATCTCGGGCGTCACAANGGGATCTACGACGCGCCGCGGGAGGCGCTCAAGCGGGTGCCGGGCCTCGAACTGGTNGAGATGGCGGACTGCCGGAGCGACAGCNTGTGCTGCGGCGGGGGCGGGGGCCGGATCTGGATGGAGACGCCGAAAGGGGAGCGTTTTTCGGATCTGAGGCTCGAGCAGGCGATCGAGGCCGGGGCCGAGGTGCTGGCGACGGCCTGCCCTTACTGCATCGCGAACTTCGAGGACAGCCGGCTGACGCTGGAGCTGGAGGATAAGCTGGAGATCAAGGAGATCACCGAGATCATCCGGGAAGTCATTGCCGGATGAGATGATATGGTTTGCAGTCCTGCAGGAGAAGGGCCGGAGCGCGGCCTTTCCGGCGGANACGATTGAGCGCGGATGCAAAGGCCCCTGCCCTGGGGCCGCAACCGATCTGCTGAGGTGAAGAAAGTGGAAAAAGAAGAACACGTGCTGGAAGAGAAGATCCGACAACTGTGCAAGGGTCTCGGGAAGGAAGATTTCGGGGACGTGCTGGTGGTGGGCGGGGGGATCAGCGGGATCCAGGCCTCGCTGGATCTGGCCACGGCGGGGTTCAAGGTNTACATGATCGAGAAATCCCCTGCGATCGGCGGCCACATGGCGCAGCTGGACAAGACGTTTCCGACCAACGACTGTTCGATGTGAATTCTCTCNCCGAAACTGGTCGAGGTCGGCCGGCATCCGAACATCGAGGTCCTCACCTACACCGAGGTGGACCGAGTCGAAGGGGAAGCGGGGGATTTCAGGGTGACCCTGAGGACGAAGCCCCGGTATATCATCGAGGAGAACTGCACGGGGTGCGGGACCTGCGCGGAGTATTGCCCGGTGCAGTACCCGGACCAATACAACCAGGAGATCAGCGACAACAAGGCGGTNCACATCTATTTTGCGCAGGCGATCCCGCTGATCGCCTATATCGACGAGAGCTGCCTGTATCTGAAAGAGAAGAAGTGCCGGATCTGCGAAGGGGTGTGCAAGACCAATGCGATCGACCTGAACCAGAAGGAAGTGAAGCGTGAGGTGAAGGTCGGTGCGATCCTGCTCTCTTCGGGTCTCGAGCCGTATGACCCCGGCGTGAAGCATGAATACGGCTACGGGAGGCTGCAGAACGTGGTGACGAGTATGGACTTCGAGCGGCTGTTGTGCGCGACCGGTCCATACGAGGGGGAGATCCTGAGGGCCTCGGACAAGAAGCANCCGCACAAGATNGCNTGGATCCAGTGCGTGGGCTCGCGGCGGGTGACGCCGGGGGACAACAGCTACTGCTCGGCGGTCTGCTGCACATACGCGCAGAAGCAGGTGATCCTGACCAAGGACCACGACGCGGAGGCGGAGTGCACGATNTTCCACAACGACGTNCGCTCGTACGGGAAGGACTTCGAGCGNTACTACGAGAGGACCTCGCAGCTTCCGGGGATACGGTTCATCCGCAGCTATGCATCGGTTGTGCGGGAGGACCCGGTCACGAAGAACGTGTTTATCCGCTACGCGACCCCGGACGAAGGGGTGAAGGAAGAGGCGTTCGACATGGTGGTCCTGTCGGTGGGGTTGAACCCGCCGGTGGGTGCGAAGGCGCTGGCGGAGACCTTCGGGGTTGCATGCACGGAGCACGGGTTCTGCGAGATCCACCCGACGAACCCGATGGAGACGAGCCGTCCCGGGATCTTTGTGAGCGGTGGTTTCCAGGGCCCGCTGGACATCCCCGAGTCGGTGTTCAGTGCGAGCGGGGCGGGGTCGCAGTGCGGGGAGTTTCTGGACCGCCGCCGTGGGAGGCTGACAACGGAGCGGGTCTATCCGGATGAGAAGGATGTCTCGGAGGAAGAGCCTCGGGTGGGGGTGTTCGTGTGCCACTGCGGGGCGAACATCGGCCGGGTGGTGGATGTGCCCTCGGTGGTGGACTACGCCCTGACGCTGCCCCATGTGGTCCATGCGCAGGAGCAGCTGTTTTCCTGTGCGACGAACTCGGCGAACGAGATCACGGACATGATCAAGGAGAAGGGGCTGAACCGGGTGGTGGTGGCGGCCTGCTCGCCGAGGACGCTCGAGATGCTGTTCCGCGACACGCTGCGGGAGGCGGGGATCAACCAGTACTACTACGAGATGGCGAACATCCGGGAGCACAACTCGTGGGTGCACTCGAAGGAGAAGGAGGAGGCGACGCAGAAGGCGAAGGACATCACGCGGATGTCGGTGGCGCGCGCCTGCCTGCTGGAGCCGCTGCAGGAGATCGACCTGCCGGTGAACAAGACGGCCCTGGTGGTGGGCGGGGGCATTGGGGGCATGACCTGCGCGCTGTCGATCGCCAAACAGGGCCACGAGGTCTACCTGCTCGAAAGGGAGGCGGACCTGGGCGGGATGGCGCGGCGGATCCACTATACCCTCGAAGGCCTGGATGTCCAGAAGTACCTGCACGAGCTCGAACGGGAGGTCTACCAGCACCGGCTGATCCACGTCTACACGGAGGCGGAGGTCACGGAGGCGACCGGGTACGTGGGGAACTTCGTGACGCGGGTGAAGACGGGCCATCGGGAGGTGGAGATCCACCATGGGGCGGCGGTGATCGCGACCGGTGCGGTGGAATACCGGCCGACNGAGTACCTCTATGGGCAGAACGAGCAGGTGGTGACGCAGCTCGAACTCGAGGAGCGGATCGCGCGCAAGGACGAGGCCCTTGCCGGTGCGCAGAGCGTGGTGATGATCCAGTGCGTGGGGTGCCGGCAGGCGGACCGGCAGTACTGCAGCCGGGTGTGCTGCAGCCAGGCGGTGAANAACGCGCTGAAGCTGAAGGANCTCAACCCNGAGATGGATGTCTATGTNCTGTACCGGGANATGATGACCTACGGGTTCCGGGAGGATTATTACCGGGAGGCGTCGAACCGGGACGTGAAGTTCATCCGGTGGGAGCCGGAGCAGAAGCCGCAGGTGAGCGAGGCCGAGGAAGGGGGCCGGAAGGTGGTGCGGGTGGTGGTGCCCGACCCGATCCTCGGGGAGGAGTTGGCGATCGATGCGGACTACCTCACGCTGTCGGCGGCGGTGATCCCTGCGGCCGGGGCGGAGGAGCTGTCGCGGCAGTTCAAGATCTCGCTCGGTCCGGATGATTTTTTCAAGGAGGCGCACGTCAAATTGCGGCCGGTGGAGTTTTCGACGCAGGGCGTGTACCTGTGCGGCACGGCGCACTACCCGAAGCACATCCCGGAGGTGATCAACCAGGCTTACGGGGCCGCGGGCCGGGCGCTGACCCTGCTCTCGCACGACATCGTGACGGTGTCGGGTGCGGTGTGCGAGGTGGAGGAGAAGAAGTGCATGGGGTGCGGGGCGTGCCTTGCGGCTTGCACCTATGGAGCGATCGAGTTCCGGGATACGCGCCAGGGTCAGAAGGCGGTGGTCAACCCGGTGCTGTGCAAGGGGGACGGGCTGTGCAACGCGGCGTGTCCGACCGGGGCGATCCGGCTGAAGCACTTTACGGACGAGGAGATCATCAGCCAGATCGATGCGGCGATACCGGAGGAAGAGGGCCTGCCGCAGATGGATGCGGCGGTTGGAGATGTGTAGGATGATCGAAAAACCAGGCAACGCCGGGATGAGCGGCGAAGGGGGTGAGAAGGAATGAGTGCAGGGGCCAAATTTAAGCCCAGGATGCTCGGGTTTGTATGCCACTGGTGAGCGTACGGCGCCGCTGACATGGCTGGAGTTTCCAGACTACAATATTCGAATGAGATCAGGCTGATTCGCGTCATGTGCTCGGGCAGGGTGGATCTGGAGTTTGTGCTCAGGGCCTTCTCGAACGGACAGGACGGAGTGTTCATAGGCGGCTGTCATTTAGGCGAATGCAACTACATCACGCACGGGAACTACCATACGCTGAGCATGGTGCTGCTGTGCAAACGGATCATGGAGCACATCGGGCTGAATCCGGAGCGGCTGCGGATCAAGTTCATGTCGGCCGGGGACGGAATCCCCTTTGCGGAGTACATGACGGATTTCAGCCGGACGATCAAGGAGCTGGGCCCGATCGGCGAAGGGGAGGGCCTGGACCCTGCGCAGCTGAAGGAGAAGCTCGATGCGGTCCGGAAGCTGATTCCCTACATCAAGGTGGTGAAGCGGGAGAAGCTCGAACACCGTCTGACGAACAAGGCGGAGTACGAAGGGTTCTACACCCGGGAGGAGATCGAGGAGCTGTTCCGCGACGTGGCCTCCTACTACATCGACCCGGAGAAGTGCCAGGCGTGTATGACGTGCTTCAGGCGCTGCCCGGCCGAGGCGATCATCGGGGGGAAGAACCTGATCCATGTGATCGACCAGGACAAGTGCATCAAGTGCGGGACCTGCTACGAGGTCTGCCCCCCGCGCTTCGGCGCGGTGCAGAAGCTCGTCGGCGAGCCCGTACCGCCGCCGATCCCGGAGGAGAAGAGAAAAATCGTCAGAAAAGGCAAAGAGAAATAGGACCCGTCATAAAAAAAGGGCGCCTTCGGGCGCCTTTTTTTATGACGCGCCAGGCATGGCGTGAATCTTGCGGGATGAAGGCCTTCTGCGGGTTGTGTCCCTTCCGCTCCGACCAGGCCTGGAAGTAATCAGGGTGCGTCGCTTGGCAACACACGACCGGAGCCGCAATAGATATAGATACCGGATTCACGCGACGGCGAGGCCAGGGTCATGTTGAGGGACCGGGCCAGATCGACGGCCAGGGCCGTCGGCCGGGAGGCCGCCAGGATGAAAGGGATGCCGCCCCGGGCCGCCTTCTGGACCAGTTCGTAGCTGATGCGGGAGGAGAGCACCAGAAGCTTGGCTCGATCGAGGGTCCCCTGCAAAAACAGTTTTCCGATCGCCTTGTCCAGGGCGTTGTGGCGCCCGACATCCTCGGCCATGGCCAAACGCTCGAAGGATGCGTCGTAAAGGGCGGCGGCGTGGGCGGCGCGCGTCAGCCGATAAAGGGTCTGGTGGTCCTTCAGGGTGTCGAGACAGCTGCGGGCCTTTTGAAGGTCGAGCTTCGGTCCGTCCGGGAGGACGTGCACCACCTGGGAGAGGTCCTGGATGAGCTCTTTCCCGCAGATGCCGCAGCTCGACTGGCTGAGGAAGCCCCGGCGTTCGAGGATGGGCCTGATGATCCGCAGCCGTGAAGGGGTGACGGTCAGGGTTACCACGTTGGTCTGCTCCCCTTCACAGGAGGCGAGGGTTTCGATGTCAGCCGGCCGGTCCAGAATGCCCTCGGCGAGGCAGAAGCCGGCGGCGTGCTCTTGTTCGTCCCCCGGTGTCCGCATGACGACGGCGTAAGGCTGGCCCTGGACCCGGATGGACAGCGGTTCTTCCCGGATCATGTCCAACCGTGCTTCCCCGTTTTCTCTTCCTTCCCGCAGCTGTACCCTCAGCGGAATCGTGTTTGCAGTCAAGGCCCCTCCTTCACGTTGCAGGCGGCAAAGGCGTCAGGATGGTTCCTGGAAGCGCTCCGGTCGGTCGGCCGCCGATCGGATCGTCAGCAGCCGGCATCCTGCAGGCCTGGCCGGGCTTTAGATTTCTCGGAACCATCGAGGCTCATGCGAGTCCGTTGGTCCATCGATCCCTGCGACCGTTCGTTCAGCCACCCCGTCCAAATCGCATCGAGTGTTTTCAAAACCATCCACAGGGTGTATAAAATTATCATGAACCAGATCTCCGCGCAAGCCCTGACCGGGAATCGGGAGGGTCTGCAGGGCGGAGCCGGAAAAGGAGGAGGTTCGATGCGTTGGAAATGGTTGCTGGGCATTTTCGCGGCGCTGATCGTCCTGCTTGTCGTCGCTGTCTATATCTTTGCCGCGACGTACGACTACGATCGGCTCAGGCCCAGGATCGTCCAGGCCGTCAAGAAATCGACCGGCAGGGACCTTCTGATCGAAAAGCCGCTGGCGGTCGAGGTCGGTTTTTCACCCGTCATCGTCCTCGAGGAGGTGCGTTTCGGTGATTTTGGCGAAGATTCCGAAGCGGGCCTGCTGAGGGTCAAGCGCTGCGAGATCCAGATCGCCTTGCTGCCTCTGCTGAAGGATGTCCTGGAGGTCAAACGCCTCCAGTTGGTCGAGCCGCAGTTCCATGTCGATAGAAGCTCGCCCCCTGGGCCTCGAGCGCCAGGCGGCGCCGGACCCGGGACCGGCAGCGATTCAGGTCCTGTAAGTACGACGGAGGAGGGGGCCGGTCAGCCGGCCCGGTCGGATGGCGCCGTCGAGCGGGGTGCTCAGCGGTTTCCGGCCTTTGGATTCAAGGATGTCGAAGTGGTTGACGGGGTTGTCGTTTACCGGAGCGGGCCCGAGGGCGCCGTGCACACCCTTCGGCTGGAGCGTTTCGAGGCGCGGAGCGGTGGCATGGACGCCAACATCGACCTGGAAGCGAGTGGAGACTATGAAGGACATCGTTTCGAGCTCAAGGGCCGCACGGGGGGGCTGCCGGCCCTGACAGATCCGAAGAGGCCTTGGGATGTTCGTCTGGAGGGGCTTTTCGGCGGGGCCGCGATCTCGATCGAGGGGGAGATGGAGGATGTATTCCATATCCGCGGGGGGCGGTTCACGGTCTCCTTCCACGGTGAGGCCCTCGAGTCGCTGCCGTTTGTCGGGTCTCCGGGGATGACCGGTTGGCCGGGACCGTTCGAAGGGCGTTTCGAGATCGGTGATGTTGCGGAGGGCCGGTATCGAATCTCGGGCCTGCATATGAGGCTCGCGGAGAATACGCTCGAGGGCGAACTGGAGCTCGATACGAACGGGCCCATCCCGTCCATCGAAGGGGCGCTGTCGTCGGAGCGTTTGGATCTGAGGCCTTTTATCTCGAAAAGGGAGGCGGACGCCTCGAAGCCCGGGGCGGGGGCTTCCGGGAGCCGAGATGCAGCCGGCGGCGGGCGCGTCTTTTCCTCGGAGGCGATCCGGATCCCCATCCCGTCCTGGCTGATCCTGGATCTGAACTGCGCCTTCAAGAACGTGTTCATGCCCAAGTGGGCGTTTACGTATCTGGGTGCGCAGGTCCAGCTCTCGGACGGGCGTCTCCGGATCGAAGACCTGAAGGCGGATACGGAAGCGGGCTCGGTTACCGGCCGGTTCCATTTCAAGGCTGCGGAGCGCGGGATTGTGCTTGACGCGCTGTGCAAGGTCACGAAGCTCGATGTGTCGCGGATGCTCAAGAAGTTGGGGGAGAAGCCGTCACTGGAGGGCGAACTCGACGCGGACCTCGATCTGCAGGGCCAGGGCGCGTCGTTTGCCGAGATCATGGCGGGCCTCGATGGGAAGGTCTCCCTGGTGATGGGCGCAGGGCGGATCGATTCGTCAGGCGTCGACTTCTGGGGGGCCGATGTCGTTCAGAGCCTCATGCAGGTGGTGGATCCGGCCCGAAGGCCCCGATCCACCACGGACTTCAACTGCCTGGTGGCAGGGTTTCTCGTGACAGGGGGGCTCGCGCGCAGCACCGCGCTGGTCCTGGATACGGATGTCACGAGCCTCGTAGGGGAGGGGCAGGTGAATCTGCGCTATGAAACCCTTGATCTCGAGTTCGCCCTCATACCGAAATCGGGCCTCTCGGTGCCCGGCCTCGGCAAAGTGGGGATCACCATCGGGCAACTGACCCGGCCGTTCAAGGTGGGCGGCACCCTGAAGAAGCCCGCCGTCCGTTTCGATGTTCATGAAACGGCCTGGGTGGTGGGAAAGGCCGTTGGCGGCTCGCTCCTTTTCGGGCCGGCCGGGATTGCCGCCGCTCTGGCCACCGGCGCCGCCGGCTCCGAAAACCCGTGTCTGGCGGCCGTGCGGGCGGCGGAAGCTGGGGTGCCGGTCAGGGAAGATGCCGGCACGCCGAAAGAACTCATCGACGGGATGGTCGATCAGGCAGGGAAACTGCTTGATCGCCTGTTGGGCAGATGAACGGGACCACGGGCGAAACAGGGGCGACGGGGGTTTCCGGCGCAGGATGTGCGGTGTTCTCCGGGCCGGTTTCGCCGGGCCGACTGCAACCTTTTCCATCGAGCCGGCGGCATGGCGATGACCGACAAGATCGACATCAACTGTGATATGGGGGAAAGCTTCGGGGCCTATACCCTCGGGATGGACGCCGATGTCATGTGCTACATCACCTCCGCCAACATCGCCTGCGGTTTCCACGCGGGCGATCCGGGCGTCATGAACCGGACGATCCAGCTGGCCCGGCGCCACCGCGTCGGGATAGGTGCCCATCCGGGGTTCCCGGATCTGCTCGGCTTCGGTCGCCGGAACATGGATTGCAGCCTGGATGAGATCAGAGACTACGTGATCTATCAGGTTGGCGCGATGGAGGCGTTTTGCCGTCTGTACGGCATGCGTCTCCAGCATGTGAAACCGCACGGGGGGCTCTACAACATGGCGGCGGGAAATCTCGACATCCTGCGGGTCTTGGCGGGGGCCGTCGCCGCCCTGGATAGGGAGGTTCTGATGGTGGCCCCGGCCGGCGGGCGTGCCGAGGCGATGGCGCGCATCGGGCACGAGGAAGGGGTCCGGGTGGTTTTCGAGGCCTTTCCCGACCGGGCTTACACCCCGGAAGGCGCGCTGGTTTCGAGGCGGTTGCCCGGGGCTGTCATCCTCGATCCGCAGGAGGTGCTTGACCGGGCCCTCACCCTGGTCAAGGAGGGCAGGGTCGCGGCGTTCGACGGGAGCACCGTTGCGATGGAGGCTCAAACGCTTTGCGTGCACGGCGACAATCCGGCCGCTGCGGAGATGGTTGCGGGCATTCGCAGGGGGCTCGAGTCGGAGGGGATCGAGGTGGCTGCCATGGCGGAGTGGGTTTGAGGCGAAGCCTTTCATGGGGCGAAGGTGATGGTTGGCGTGCTCTATGAGACGGCCCAGTTCAGGGTCAGCGGCGATCGCGGGCTTCTGGTCGAGTACGGGGACGGGGTGGACCTCTCCGTGAATGCGAAGGTCCGCAGGATGACCGCGCTGCTTCAAGCATCCTTGCCCGACGGTGTCGAAGCCGTCATCCCCGCCTACCGCTCCCTCTGCATCCTGTACGACCCTTGCAAAAGCGGGCCGGCCGTCTTGAAGCGGCACGTCCTGGAGCTCGAAAAATTGCCGGATTTTGCGGCGGATGAGACAGCTCGGACCGTGAAAATCCCGGTTTGCTACGGGGGCGTGTTCGGTCCGGATATCGCTTTTGTCGCCGCTGGTCACGGCCTCTCGGAGGACGAGGTCATCCTCCTTCACACCGCTCGATCCTATCCCATCTATGCCATCGGGTTTGCGCCCGGATTCTGCTACCTGGGGGGACTGGACGATCGGTTGCACACCCCGAGGCTCGAGACCCCGCGCACGCGGGTCCCGGCCGGATCGATCGGGATCGCCGGGGACCAGACGGGCGCCTACCCGCTCGAGATGCCCGGAGGCTGGCGGATCATTGGACGCACGCCTCTGAGGCTTTTCGCCCCGGAACGTACGGATCCCTTCGTCTACCGTGCCGGCGATCGGATCCGGTTTTTCCCCATCTCGCAGGAGGAATTCGAGGCGATCGCGGGGGGTGAACAGAGATGACGATCGTCTTCGAGGTCATCGCCCCCGGCCCCCTGACCACGGTCCAGGATGCTGGCCGGGGCCGCTTCCTGCACATGGGGGTCCCGCTCTCGGGGGCGCTCGACCCCTTCGCCTATCGGGTGGCGAACCGGCTCGTGGGCAACCCGGCAGCAGCTGCGGCCCTCGAAATGACGTTTGCGGGTCCACACCTCCAGGTGCTAGACGAGGTCGATCTTGCGGTGACCGGCGCCGACATGGCGTGGACCGTGAACGGGACCCCCGCCCCGTGCTGGCGCACCGTGAGGGTCGGCAGGGGGGACGTGGTGCGGATTGGACAGGCTCGGAGCGGCTGCCGCGGCTATCTGGCGGTGACCGGCGGGATCGATGTGCCGGTGGTCCTGGGCAGCCGGTCCACCTGTTTGAACGGCCGGCTGGGTGGCACCGAAGGAAGACCTCTCCGAAAAGGCGATCGGATCGCGCGGGGCGCGGGAGAGCTGCTGAAGCGGGCGCGCAGGTTACCGGACCCGCCGGTCTACGGGCGTACGGTCAGGCTTCGGGCGGTGCCGGGGCCCCAAGACGAATGTTTCCAAGGGTCCCTGGATCTCTTTTTCGAGGCGGTCTTCCAGGTCACCCCGCAGACCGACAGGATGGGATGCCGGATGCACGGCCCGCCGATCCGGCGCGATGAGGGGGCCCCGCAGAGCATCGTCTCGGAGCCGTCCCTGCCGGGCAACGTGCAGGTGCCGCCGGACGGCCGTCCCATCGTGCTGCTGGTGGAGCAGACGATGGGGGGTTACACGAAGATCGCCACGGTGATCTCGCCGGACCTTTCCCGGATTGCGCAGGCAAGGCCGGGGGACACCGTCCGGTTCGACCGGGTGACGATCGAAGAAGCCCACGCGGCCTGCAGGGAAGCAGTCCGCAGACTGACCGGGATCGACGCCCTCCTGACCTCCCCCGTCAGCTGCCTGGAGCGTCTCGGACTTCCTTTTTGAGCCTTCTACGGAGAAGAGGGTCTTTTTGGCCCGGGAGGCCGCCAGGCTTCAAAGGCGGTCTTCTTCCATTCAACCGTTGGCCTTGTTCTCCCGCAGGTTTTATTCCTGCGCTTTGAATCTCCGGTCCTTTTCCCTCTGCAGGGCCGGTCTGATCGGCCGCTCCGGCAGATGCTCAATGAGCGGCGAACGGGGCTGCGATCCCGCAGCCGAGGGCGAAGGCCTCCAGGTTGATGTCGAGGACGCCCGGCGGGATCCTGTTCTGCAGCACCTTCTGGACCGATTCCGGCCGCACCACCCCGGTCAGTTCCACCACTGCGCCGAGCATGCAGATATTGTAGACGATCGGCTTGCCGATCCGGTCCATGACCTCGTGGTACAGGGGCAGTTGGATGAGCCGGGCGTCGACCCTGCCCTCCGGCTTCACGTAGCGCGGGTCCGTGAGCAGGATGCCCCCCGGGCGGATGATGCCGAAGAACTTGTTGTAGGCCTCCTGCGTCAGGCAAACCAGCACGTTCGGCTGGTTGGCCTTCGGAAAGCGGATGGGCGAGTCCGAGATGATCACGTCCGAGCGGGTGGCGCCGCCCCGGGCCTCGGGGCCGTAGGATTGGGACTGGGTGGCGACGAGGCCCTCGTGGAGCACCGCCGCCTCGGCGAGGATGATGGCCGCCGTGATGACCCCCTGGCCGCCGGACCCCGAAAAGACCAGTCTGCATCGTTCCATCAGGCACCCCCTTTCATCGCCTTTTGGACGAGCCCGTCGTATTCGCGGCAGTATTCGGGTTTCTGCTCCTGAACGAAGATGCCCCGTTCGATGAGGGCCGGGTTCCGCTGCTTGGCCTCTGAGCCGATGGGCGTTGTGTTGTCCTTGAACCACTCCATCATGTCGGCTGCGTCACCCATCTGGTTCTTGCGCCCGAAATAGGTCGGGCACTGGCTCATGATCTCGACCACGGAGAATCCCGGGTGCGTGAAGGCCTGTTTGAGGATGTCGATCATCTGGGTCACGTGGAAAGTGGTGGTGCGCGCGACGAAGGACGCGCCGGCCGCTTTCGAGAGGGTGACGACGTCGAAGTCGTGGTCGATATTTCCGTACGGTGCCGTGGTGGCCTTGTTGCCGTAACCGGACAGGGGCGAGTATTGGCCGCCCGTCATGCCATAGATTCGGTTGTTCATCACGATGGCGGTCATCTCGATGTTGCGCCGGGCGGCGTGGATGAAGTGGTTCCCGCCGATGGCCAGGGCGTCCCCGTCCCCCATGGGGACGATGACGTTCAGCTCCGGCTTGGTGATCTTCACCCCGGTGGCGAAGGCGAGCGCCCGGCCATGAAGGGTGTGCAGGGAGTGGAAATCGACGTAGCCGGAGATGCGGGAGGAGCAGCCGATTCCGGAGACCATGACGATGCTGTTCTTGTTCCAGCCGATCTCCATGACGGCGGTGATGAGCCCCCTCAGGACGATCCCATGGCCGCAGCCGGGGCACCAGATGTGGGGAAAAAAGCGTTCCCGGATGTAATCGTTGATTTTCGGCATGGGTCAAACCCCCTTTCCCTGGATGACCCGGAGGATGTTGCGGATATCGGTCGGGTTGATGATCTGCCCGTCGATGCGGTTGGCCAGGGCGACCCGCTGGGGGTCGGAGACGGCCCGTTTGACGGCTCGGACGATCTGGCCCATGTTCATCTCGACGACCACGATGTGCTTGGCCGCCGCGCATTTTTCCTCCACCAGGCCGTAGGGGAAGGGCCACAAGGATTGCAGCTCGAGGAGGCCCAGCCGCTCGCCCCTGGCCCTGCGGTTTTCGACGACATGCAGGGCGGAGCGGGCCGAGCATCCGTAGGAGATCAAGACCGTTTCGGCATCCTCCAGCTGGTATTCCCGGTACCGCGTGATCGCCTCGACGTTGTGCACGATCTTGTCCTTCAGGTGGCGGAGCAGTCCGTGGACGACACCCGGGTTGTCGGAGGGGAAGCCCCACATGTCATGGAAGAGCCCGGTGACATTGTAGCGGTGCTCCCCGCCGAAATCGGACATCGGGATCCGTCCGTCTTCCCTCGGCAGGTAGGGGTGGAAATCCACGCCGGCCTTGACTGAGGTCCGCAGGCGCTGCAGCACCGGGATGGCGCCTTCCTCCGGGATGACGAGGCCCTCCCGGAGATGGCCGATGACCTCGTCGAAGAGGAGGATCACCGGCGTCCGGTAGGTCTCGGCCATGTTGAAGGCATGGACCGTCATCTCGAAGACGTCCTGATGGTTCGACGCGGTGAGCGCGATGATGGCGTGATCCCCATGGACCCCCCATCGCGCTTGGTAGACGTCCCCCTGGCTCGGCCCCGTCGGTAGTCCGGTGGACGGTCCTCCGCGCTGCACATCCACAATGACGCAGGGGATCTCCGTCATGATGGCATAGCCGAGACCCTCCTGCATGAGGGAAAACCCGGGGCCGCTCGTGGCGGTCATCACCTTGTGCCCTGTCAGCGAGGCCCCGATGATGGCGCAGATGGAGGCGATTTCGTCCTCCATCTGGATGAATTTGCCTCCACGCTGCGGGAGGCGGTAGGACATGTGTTCGGCGATCTCCGTCGAAGGGGTGATCGGATACCCGGCGAAGAATTCCACCCCCGCATAAAGCGCCGCCTCTACGCAGGCCTCGTTTCCCTGAACGAATCGAATCGACCCTTCCATTCAGCTCCGCTCCTCTTCCGGCATGGTCTCGACCGTCAACGCCAGGTCCGGGCACCGCATCTCGCACATCCTGCAGCAGATGCAGTCCTCCGGCCGCACGGCGCAGGCCTTGTCCTGGTCGTCCAGCTCCAGGACGTGCTTCGGGCAGAAGTGCACGCAGATCCCGCAGCCCTTGCACCAGTCCCGGTTGATGACGTGCCCTTTCAGTTTCGGCTTCCCTTTCGGCATAAGAGGTTCCTCACAGGAATTTCGAGCCCGGTACCGTTCGAAGGATGAGGCTCTCGAAAAAGAGGCTTGATCAAACTGTGTCACGCGGTGCCATTGCCATCCGGCGATATCCGCCGGGAGGCTATGTATTTGCAGCCTCAGCCCGGTTGAGCAGTTGGAGACGGCTCTTAAGTTGTTTCCATCCGGAAATGATTTCTCAGTAGAACCCGGTTTCCAATCCGGTTCTTTACACGCTGCGCGTGCCCGGTCCCACCGCTTGGCGGCGGGTCCCGGTTTGCACAATATCAAGGCAATCAAGCGTTTGCGTGAAAGCGACCTGCAGATCGCCGCACAAGCAAACGTGCAGATTGGCGCCGAGATTGGCCAAAAAGACCATTTCCGGATGAAAACTGAGCTGAGAAGCCGCCTTCGGTCTAAAGGCTCCATGCGGAGATGCACCGGCATAACGACCATGTTTTCGATCGGGAACCAATGAACTCCCGCTCTTCACCTATACGGGAGGGCTCCCCGATGTCAAGCGTTTTTGGTGAGACGGGAAACATCTTGGGGGTTCGATATCGCGACGCGCCCGAAGGTTATGCCCGGCTGGCCGGTCGCTGGACCGCCCGGCCGAAAAGCCCAAAAGCCAGAAATGTTTGCATAGATTTATGGGCGCTGCATCCTGTGGGTTTTTGGTTCAGGGGCGCGGCACGGCAGCGGCCGTTCAAGTCGTGATTAAAAAAATGTTTGATTTCAATGTCTTGCGTGAACGAATCAGCCAGTCCATCTTTGCCCGATGTTTATTCTGACGAAGGAATTCCTGGCACACGTGTTGCTAAACAATAGTGCCACCACAAAGGGCCTGTCATCCCCATCCTATGCCGGGGGTGAAGTCGGTCCATGAATCGAGCGTCTCGAAACGACCGGACTGTTCACAGACGTCAGTTCTGGGGCATGGCACACGGATGGCTCCTCGGGGTATCGCGGTCTTACGATGGATTTTATGATGAAGTTTTCAAAAGGGTGTCTGGGGCTTTTCATTTTTGCGTCCCTTTTCCATTTCTGCCCCGTCTCGCATGCAACGGCGGAGGATTCTTCTGTTTTGCCCGCCGGAGGCCGGATCATCTGCGGTGACGGACGCATCTTCGAAGATGACAGGGGCACCCTGACAATCCTGCAGCAGAGCAGCCGGATGATTGTCGAGTGGGACACATTCGACATCGGGGCGAAGGCAAAGGTCGCCTTCCGGTACAGCGAGGGGAAGGGACAAACGCTCATCAGGATTACGGGTCCCGGTGCCGCCCGGATCTCGGGAAGCCTTTATGCCGATGGGGAGATCCTCCTGGTCGATCCCGCCGGGGTTTACTTCGGACCCTCGGCCCTTGTGGATGTGGGCGGGATGGCTGCGTCGAGCCTGGATATCCGGGATGATGCCTTCCTGAGAGGGGATCTGATCTTTGACGGAGAAGAGAGCGCCGGTGAAATCGTCAACGGGGGTTCCATCCGGTCTGCCGACGGTGGATGCCTCCTGTTTTTTTCGCCCGTAGTCGAGAATCGAGGTGAACTCCTAAGCCCGATGGGAGCCGTGTTGTTGGCAGCCGGGGAGTCCATCACCTTGGATGATGCCTTCGATCTGCGGATTCATGCGGGCTCGGCAGGGGCTTACATCGACAACCCGGGGGTCATCCAGGCTGACGGCGGCATCGTCCTGTTGAAGGCCCGATCATCGGATGACCTTCTGCCCGCCCTCATCGACCATTCCGGCGTGATCGAATCGAAAACCCTGGACGGAGTCCCGGGACGGATTCTCCTGCTATCCGACCTGTCAAACGGTCAGGTTGTCGTGAGCGGCCGGCTTGACGCCTCGGCGTCATGTACAGGCGATGGCGGGTTCATCGAGACGTCGGCGGCGGAAGTTTCGATGATGGACGATGCTCGGATTTCCACCCGGGCGGCTGGCGGCGGGACGGGTCTGTGGTGTCTCGATCCCGCCGATTTCATCATTGCACCCGAAGGCGGTGATATGACCGGTCGCCAGGTGTCTGACTTCCTGCGTGATTCCAATCTCGAAATACAAAGCACTCGGGGGGCTGCGGAAGGCAAAGGCGACATTCGGATCGATGATGTCATTAGCTGGAGCGCCCACACCCTGACGCTTTGCGCCTATCGCAACATTATCATCAACCGGCCATTGAACGGCTCCGGCCAGGCCGGGTTGGAGCTCGTCTTCGGGCAGGGATCAGCGGATGGAAACGTCGACGGGGAAGGGGCGGATTACGTTGTAAACGCGAGCGTGAATCTGCCTGCAGACGGCCATTTTCGGACAAAGCTCGGCAGTTCCGGCGAATGGGTGCCTTACAGGGTCATCACCGAACTGGGGGCCCCGGGCAGCCGCTCCAAAACCGATTTTCAGGGGATGCTGGGGGATCTGACCGGCCGCTATGCCTTGGGTGCCGACATCGATGCCTCCGCCACCGGCCAATGGAACAACGGGGAAGGATTCGAGCCGATCGGGGGAAATGATCCGGATTTTCCGCTCGATGTGCCTGCTTTTACGGGCTGGTTTGCCGGTCTTGGACATGTCGTCAAGAATCTTTCCATTTGCCGTGAAACGAATGCAATCGGTTTGTTTGGAATGGTCGGCTATGGAATGATCCGAGATATAGGGCTGGTGGATGCATCCATAAGCGGGAGATTTTATTCCGGGGGGCTTGCCGGCCGCATTAATTCAACGGTTGTCAAACACTGCTTTGTCACGGGTAATGTCACTGTTTTGGGAGACACAGCTTTCGGTGGTGGGCTTTTTGGTGCTGCAGGAGCCAGTGTAATTTCCAACAGCTTCAATTCAGCAAAAGTCAAAGATAATTACCATGCTGAAAATATGGGAGGGATTGCCGGTGTTGTCATGTCTTGTTCTTTTATGCATTGCTATAATGCGGGAACAGTAGACGGCAGGGACCTCGTCGGCGGATTGGTAGGCTGTGTTGGCAACTGTGTGTCCAATGGCCTCCGTTTGTCTGATTGCTATAATTCGGGAAAAATCATTGCGCCATCGAGGAGCGGCGGTTTAGTAGGGGGATTCAGCTGTGGTTCTTCGGTCTCATCCGTGAGAAGCTACTGGGATATCGAGTCATCCGGGCAGGAGACCTCCTGTGGTGGAATCGGTTTATCCACTGCTCGGATGAAGGAGGCAGCGACTTTTGCCGGTTGGGACATTGACGGAGAAGGCTACACGGATAAACTGTGGCGGATCTATGAGGGTTGCACCTATCCCCTCCTGCGAACTTTTCTGAAGCGGGCGACCGCTGTTCTGCCCGGTAAAAAGGTTTACGACGGCACGAGAAAGGTGGGCGTTGGGTCCTTTGTTTGGGCGGTCGATTCGGGGGATCCTTTCGATCCTTCAGCGGTCTTTTGCGATCAAGTGAAAACCGAGAGCGCTGATGCAGGGACATACCCGCTCGATTTGAGCGGTTTCTATTCCGTCCAGCTGGGTTATGATATCAAATTCGCCGGCGTTCCGACGTTTACCATCACGAAAGCGCCCCTGACGGTCACCGCGAAAGACGATCGCAAGACGTATGATGGAAAGCCGTATTCCGGCGGCAACGGTGTGATCTACGCCGGATTGGTTCATGGAGAAAGCGAAGGGGTACTGGACGGCTCCGTTATGTATGGCGGTTCCAGCCAGGGGGCCGTTCGGCCCGGAAGCTATGCGATTGCCCCATCGGGCCTGAGTTCGAAGAATTATGACATCGTCTATTGCAATGGGACGTTGACGATCGAACCTACTACCGCCCGCCACACGATCGTCGTCTCAGCCGATCCAGTCGGCGGGGGAACAGCAGGCGGCGGCGGGGTGTTGGATGCAGGTACGCAGGCGACGGTCTCAGCCGTGGCCAATCCGTGCTACACCTTTATTCACTGGAGTGAAAACGGGCGGATCGTTTGCACGACACCCACCTACACCTTTTGGGTTGCCGAGGACAGAAATCTCACGGCCCATTTTCAGATGGCCGAACCGGTTATCAGCGGCCTGACACCGTCCGAGGCGCTTGCAGGAGGAGAAGAATTTTCTCTGAGCGTCCGAGGAGGCCCGTTTTGCCAAGGCTCTATGGTGTATTGGGATGGTTCCGAAAGAAAAACCGCTTTTGTCTCACCTGAAAGTCTGACAGCTGAAATCTATGCCTCGGATATTGCCAAGGCTCGAATGGTGGCCGTCACCATCGTCAATCGGGCGGCGGACGGAAGCTCGATCCAGTCGGAGCCGAAATATTTTGTGATCCGGGACGCGGAAAAACCGGCCAAGGCCATCCCGACCCTGTCAGACTGGGGCGTGATCTTGTGTGCTTTTCTGATGTTCGCAAGCGCGATCATCGTTTTGAAACGAAGTCGGAAGGCTTGAGGTTGTTTCGGAGGTCGCTGGCTCCGGCCGGTTCCCCGTATGCCCCTCAATAGATCTTTTCATCCTCGGCGAAGGCCTCGGGCGCGTCGCTTTCATAGTCCCGCTCGTGCCCGTCCTTCTTGCGCCGTGCGTATTCCCGGTACCACTCGTGGGCGGTGATCAGGGCCATCACCTCGTTCGATCCGGTCCAGATAGAGGCCAGCCCGAGGTCACGGACGATGCGCTCGATGGGGAAGACATTGGTGTACCCGATGCCTCCCATGACCTGCATGGCCTTGCGCGCTGCCTCCTGGCACGATTCGGTGACGAACTTCTTGGTTTCGCTCACCAGGCGGCGGATGGTGTTGGGGTCTTGGTTCGAGTCGACGGCCCGGGCGGTGGTGTAGACGAGCGAGCGGCTTGCGTCGAGGAGGGTGGCGGCCTCCGCCACCTGGAAGCTGACCCCCTGGAACTGGTTGATGGTTTGGCCGAAGGCCCTGCGCCGCGTGGTGTACCCCGTGGCGATATCCAGGGCGGGCCGGGCGGCGCCGATGGTCATGGCGGCGGTCCCGAGGCGCTCCGGGATCATCATCGTCTTGAAGACCTCGTAGGCGCCGTTCAGCCTCCCCACGATGTTTTCCCTGGGCACCACGGCATCCTTGAAGACCAGGCGGCCGGCGCCTCCGCCCCGGCACCCCATGAGGCCGTAAAGATAATCGACCTCTACCCCCGGTCCCCGATCTACGACGAAGCAGGTCAGGGCCTTGTGGGGGTGGGCCTGAGGGTCGTGATCGGTGCGGGCGTAGACCAGGAAGTAGTCGGCGCCCTCCGCTCCGACGATGAATCGCTTCTGTCCGGTGAGCAGAAAATGGCCGCCGCTTTCGACAGCCGAGGTGGTGGTGCCGAAGAAGTCCGAGCCTCCCCGGGGTTCGGTCAGGCACTCGGCGGCGAAGATCTCCCCTGCCAGCAGCGGCTTGACGTATTTTTCCCTGAGGCCATCGCTCCCATGGAGCACAATGGCGTCACAGACGAGCTCCGCGCCCACCCCGAAGGTGCAGGCGAAGATGTAGCCAAGGGTGCCGATCTCTTCCATGACTGCACAGGTGGCCACCCAGTCCAATCCCCGGCCGCCCCAATTCGTGGGATAACGGCAGCCGAGGAGGTTGCGCCGCCCGGCCTCCTGCAGAAACTCACGGGGGAAGACGATCGTTTCCCGGTCCATCCCCAGGATCATCTCCCGTGGCACCCATGCCACGAGATCCCTGGCTTCCTCCACGATCTGTTTCTGGGCCTGGCTCAGCAGGAATTCGTACATCCTGGATGTTCTCCTGTGATAGACGGATCGCTTTCAGACAAAGAGCCTTCGGTTTCACCCGCCTTCCGGAATCACGGTTTGCTTCAACGGCCTTCAGCAGCACTGCTTGGACAGCGGATTTCTACGCTATAGGCGCGGCCGACAGAGGGCATGGAGGCGAAAGCCGGATCCGGCAACCGCCCTGATCTTACATGCACCTTGTGGGAACTGCAAGCCCTGCCCGTGCAAATGACAGGACCGGAAGCCTCTGCTTCGAACAAGTCAACTCCCGGCCACCAGCAGCCCCCGGATCCGGTCTGCGGCGTCGTGCAGGGGATCGGGGATGATCCGCCCGTCGATCCGCACGGCCGGCATGACGCCGATCAGCGCGTTGAGCACCCAGACGGTGTCCGCGTTTCGCAGGTCCGCCAGCCGGGCGGCCCGGGTATCCACGACGGTTCCGTCCCGGCCGAGCAGGCGGTGGACCTGCTGGAGGGTGATGCCAGCGAGTCTGTGCGGGCTTTCAGGGGTCCACCAGGACCCCGCACTCCGGCAAAGGAGCGAGCCCGCCGCGGTTTCGGAGACCAAGCCCCCGGGGTCCAGGACCACGGCCTCGTGGCATCCGGCATCCAGCGCGGCCTGGCGTGCACAGAGATAGAATAGGTAATTCAGTGACTTGTATCGGGCCAGGGGCGGCGCGTAGGCGTTCAGGCCGCAGTGCAGGCGCCAGCCTTCGAGATAATTCCGGGCCGAAGGGGGTTGATACCGTTCGGCGCTCAAGAGGAGTGTCGGCCTGCGCGCGGGGGGAAGGCCAGATGGGGGTTCCTGTCCGCGTGTGACGATGATCTTTACCCGGGCCGCGCCCTCGCAGAGGCCGTTGACCTGGAGCAAGCGAGCGATAGTTTCATCCCAGCGAAGATCACGGGGCAGATTCAGGCGCAACTCGTCCGCTCCTCGTTTCAGGCGGTCCAGGTGTGGAGCGAGGTAAAGGGGCCGGCCTTCTTCCGCCCGGAGGGTTTCGAAGAGCCCATCGCCGTATAGGAACCCGCGGTCCAGAGGATGGATCGCCGGCCGGTCTTCCGGCAAGAAGCGTCCGTTGAGCCAGATCCGTCTGCCGGGTGATAGGGTCGATGCGGTCATATCGTTCTCCCGGCCAGTTGCCGATGCACCTCGAAAAGGGTTCCGGCCTTGTGGAGGGTTTCCAGATACTCCATCTTCGGGTCCGAATCATACACGATCCCGCCGCCCACCGAAAAGCGGCATATCCCCTGATGCACGATGGCCGTGCGGATGGCGATATTGAGGTCCAGGTTCCGGTGCAACCCGAGGTAACCGATGCAGCCGGTGTAGACATGCCGGACGCACGGTTCGAGTTCGTCGATGATCTCCATGGCCCGTATCTTCGGACAGCCGGTGATGGAGCCGCCCGGGAAGGCGGCGCGCAGGAGGCCTGCATGCGTGAGGTCCGGGATGGCTTTACCGGCCACCGTGGAGACCAGATGGAAGACGTTCCGGTAGGCCTCCACCCGCTTGTGCGATAAGACACGAATGGTGCGTGGCTGGCAGACCCTGCCCAAGTCGTTTCGCAGGAGGTCTACGATCATGGAGAGTTCCGCATCGTCCTTGGCGCTTTCCTGGAGTTCCCTCCTGAGCCGTCCGTCCTCTGCCGGGCTGCCGCCCCTGGGCCGGGTGCCTTTGATCGGCCGGGTCTCGATGGTGTCGCCCTGCCTGAAAAGGAACCGCTCCATAGAAGTGCAGAGCACCTGGTGATCGCCGGCATTCAGGTAGGCGTAGAAGGGGGCCGGGTTCCGTGCGAACAGTCTCTCCCAGAGGGCGAATGGATCCCCTTGCAGCGGGAAGCTGAAGCGCTGGGAGAGGTTGACCTGATAGACGTCCCCAGCGGCGATATGCTCCCGGATGGCGGAGACGGCCGTGCGGTATTGCTCGGGGGTGAAATTGCTCTCGGCCCGCCTTGCGTTGGGAGAGGGGCCGGGCCTCAAAACTCGGCGGAGAAGAGGATTCCCATCCAAATCCTGACGGTTTCCAGGGCTGAGAACAAGATATCGCAGGATTCCAAGCGAGCGGTCGTGGGTCAGGACCCTGGATGGGAAGGTCAGATAGAGATCGGGCAGTCCCAGGTCGTCGCGGGCGGTCTGGGGGAGGGTTTCGATCCGGTTCTTGAGTTCATAGGCCAGATAGCCGACGGCTCCGCCGCCAAAAGGGGCGGCCGGCAGGTTGAAATCGGACTTCAGCCTCCAGAGCAGATGGTCCAGGCATTCCAGCGGGTTGCCCTGCTTTTGCCGGGCTCCAAAGGCCGTCTCGAAGGTGATGGTTTCGCCTTTAGCTTTGAACGTGAGAAAAGGGTCCCAGGCGATGAGTGAATAGCGGCTGCAGTCCAAATCTCCTCCGCTTAGAAGGACGCAGCAGCCGGGCATCCCTGCAAGGCCTCTGGCCGTCTCCAGGAAAACGGAATCCGAGGCATTTTCGCAGAGGATCTCGTTCTTGAGCAGTTTGAGAGGGGCCTGACAGGAGATGGCTAGCGAAGGCTTCATGGCGTGATCTCTCCGGGGGGTGGTTGATGTTCAGCGCGCGGCTGCTTCCAGCGGGGAAACCGCTCACCCAGCGGCTGGGGTACGATCTCATGGGCGGGGAAGCCGGGGGCGAGCCTCAGAAAGTTTTCGGTCAACTGCAGCCCGTACGTACTGAAAAACGATTCCGGATGGAACTGGACCCCCCAGATGGGCAGGCAGCGGTGCTGCAGGCCCATGATGACGCCGTCTTCGGCGTATGCCAGAAGCTCCAGGTCGGAGCCCGGCACCACCTGAAGCGAGTGGTAGCGTGCCGCCTGGAAGGGCGAAGGCAGCCCTCGGAAGATGCCCTGCTCTGTGTGGTAGATCCGGGAGGCCTTTCCGTGGACCGGCAGCGGGCTTCGGACGGTCCGCCCGCCAAAGACTTCATTGACGATTTGCATGCCGAGGCAGACCCCCAGGATCGGGACACGCCCGGCAAGGCGCTTGACCAGTTCTTTCGTCTCTGCAGCATCTCCGGGGGTGCCGGGCCCGGGTGAGAGACAGACCCAGTCAGGCCGAAGTCTGTCCAGCGTCTGCTCGTCGATGGCGTCGTGGCGAAAGACCGGGATGTCAATGTCGAATTCCTGGAAGAGCTGCACCAGGTTGTACGTGAAAGAGTCGTAGTGGTCGATCATGACGAGCAGCATGCGCCTTGTCTCCCAAAAAACAAAAAAAGCCATCCAGACCGAGTCTGGATGGCTTGCGCCTGACATCACTCCTCTATACATTGCCTGAGATCGTTCCTGATGTCAATGGATTCCGTGCGCGCCTGCGGCAGGGGACCGGATCCGGCGGCTTTGGGCATCGAAAGCCGGAACGGGAGCCGGGCAAGATCAAGGGACGATCCCGGACCAGCCCGGGTATCGCGTCGGGACTGCCAGGTATGAAGTGCGTGGAGGCCCTGACTGAGCCTCCCACATAGTCGTTGACAAGGCGCCGGATTGCGGGCAGGCTGAAAAACGGCGACCAGGCGGACAGTTCTCCCCGAAGTTTTTTGGCCATGGACCTGCATGGATCGATCATAGCGTATGAAACAGCCCAGCATGCAGCCCGAGGACAGGGGTTCTTCACTGAACCGCGAGGCCCTGCACAATCGCCTGTACACCCCTTCTTTCCTTATCATGGCGTTTGCCAGCTTCAGCATGGTCTCGAGTCTGGCATCCTTTTATCTGTTTCCTCTTTTTGTCACCGCGCGTGGCGGCTCGAAGATCGACATCGGCGTCATGATGGGTGTGATGGCCCTGGCTGCAGTGTTTTGCCGCCCCTGGGTCTCCCTGATGGTAGACCGCGCCGGCCGCAAGCGGAGCTACACCGCGGGGAGCTTCATCATGGGATCGGCCCCGCTCGCCTATCTCCTTCTGGATGGCCCTTTGACCGGCTTTTATTGGCCTCTCGTCGTGCTCAGACTGTTTCACGGCATCGGCGTGGCCCTCTGTTTCACGGCGTCCTTTACCTATATCGCCGATATCATTCCTCCCGGACGCCTCAACGAGGGGATCGGCATGTTTGGCACGTCCGGTCTGATGGGGATGGCGGTAGGCCCCCTGATCACCGAGCCGATCATCCATCGGTTTGGGTTCGATGTCTATTTTCTGGTCTGCGCAGGCATGGGGTTCCTGAGTTTTTTCCTTCATCTGCCGCTGCGGGAGACCTTTGTGTACCGTGCAGACGAGCGTCAGGCTGGTTTTTTCGAAGTGCTTCGGCGCAGAAAGATCCTCATGGTCACGATGCTGGCGTTCCTGTTCGGCATCGGGCTGGCGGGCTACGGAGGGTTCGTTGCGCCTTTCGCCCAGGCGCTGGGGCTCGAGCACATCTCGGTCTATTTCGTGGCGTACACCTTTGCGGCGGTGGTTACCCGTTTTTTCGGGGGGCGGGCGGCAGACCGGGTGGGGGAGGAGCGGGTCGTTCCCTGCGCCCTTTTCATCACAGGGGGCGGACTCCTGCTGCTGACGCAGCTGGGAGGGCATGTGCTGCTCGCGATCGCAGGGCTGGTGAGCGGCTGCGGGCATGGGATCCTCTATCCGTCTTTGAACACCTTGGCCCTGCGCCGTGAACGATCCGAAATCAGGGGCAAGATCAACGGCATCTACACGGGCGGGATCGATCTGGGGATCTTTCTGGGCTCGGTCCTGCTCGGGTGGATCGGGGAACATGCCGGCTACCGGGCGGTTTTTGGCGTGGCCGGCGGGTCGCTCATGCTGGGGCTGGCAGCCTTCCTGTCGAGGATGCGGGTTTGGCTGGACGAGCCGGATTGATCGAATCCGATGCCCGATTCCTCTTGATGGTCATGATGCAGGGGCTCGAATCGCCACGAGGATGAAAGATGGCAGGGGAAAAGGCAGAGGGAGCGATGGTGTGCAGATGACATGGTGCCGTACTTCCGGCAGCTGAGGAGGGGGAAGCTTGCGATTGACAGCGACATGTCGACCGCTTAGTCTGAAGGAGCCGAGGTCATGGAGTGTCTTGGGTCGAATCCGGTCGAACATGGGCGGGCTTTTTGCAGGAACGAATGGAAGGGTTGAAGGGATCTCTCATGAAGAAAAGGGGATTCAGGAATCAGTGGATTTTCGTTTTGTTGGCCGTGTGTCTTCTCATCCTGCCGGCCTGTGCGATCGACCCGGTTACCGGGCGGACCCAGCTCATGTTGGTGAGCGAGGAGCAGGAAATTCAGATGGGGAGGCAAAGCGACCAGGCGGTTTCCAGGGAATACGGCCTTTACGACAACACGGCCCTGACGGCGTATGTGGCGGGAATCGGTCAGCGGCTCGGGGGCCTTTCCCATAGGCCGCATCTGCCTTATCAGTTTGCGGTTCTGGATACGGCCGTGGTGAATGCCTTCGCCGCCCCTGGGGGCTATGTCTACATGACGCGGGGGATCCTGGGGTTCCTCAACAGCGAGGCGGAGCTGGCTGCGGTCCTGGGGCACGAACTAGGCCACATCACTGCCAGGCATTCGGCCGAGCAATACAGCCGCGCGCAGCTGGCCCAGATCGGTCTGGCCGCCGGCATGCTCTTTTCGCCGACGCTGCAACGCTTCGGGGATGCAGCCCAGACAGGGGTCCAGCTGCTTTTCCTGAGTTTCAGCCGCGAAAACGAGCGGGAGGCGGATGACCTTGGGGTGGAGTATGCCAGCAAGGCAGGGTACGATGCAAACCAGATGGCGGTTTTTTTCGAGACCCTGGAGCGGATGAATCCCTCCTCGGACCGTAGCGGTCTGCCGGAATGGTTTTCGACCCACCCGAATCCCGATGACCGGATGGGGGCGGTCAGACGCAAGACCGCTGAGTGGCAGGGTCGGCTGGGGGCTCGGCAATACCGTGTGGATCGTGAGCGTTACCTGATGCGTATTGACGGACTCGTGTTCGGGGACAATCCGCGCGAGGGATATACCGCCGGTGGTGTTTTCTACCATCCCGATCTCCGGTTTCAGTTCCCCGTCCCAGGTGGATGGACCCTGCAGAATACCCGTCAGGTGGTCAGGGTGATGAGCCCCAGGAAGGACGCCGCCCTCACCCTTTCGGTAGCTGCCGCCGGAACGCCTCGGGATGCAGCGGGGGCTTTCGTGAGTCAGTCGGGCGCCCAGGTGGTCGATTCGGGCGAGGAAACGGTCAACGGGCTACGGGCTGTCCGCCTCGTGAGCCAGGTGCGGACGAGCCAGGGGGTGCTTGGAGTATTGTCCACCTTCATCCAGAAGGATGGCAAGATATTCGAGTTCCAGGGTTTTTGCGCCGCCGGCAGCTTCTCCTCCTACAGCCCGGTTTTTCGGCAAGCCGTGGGAGGATTCCAGGCCCTTCGAGATTCTACCAGGATCAATGTCCGGCCGGACCGGATCCGCATCGTCAAGGCCCCCTCCTCGGGGACGCTGGGGCAGGTGTTGAGGACCCTCGGGGCTCCGCAGGACAAGGTCGAGGAGTGGGCCCTGCTGAACGGCGGATCGGTGAACACGCCGGTTGAGAAGGGTGCTCTGGTGAAAGTTATCCGCAAATAGGAATTTCCAGAGGATGGAGGGATAGGGAGCCATGCCGGAGCTTCCCGAGGTGCAGACGATCGTAAACGACCTTCTGGAGGGGGGTGTCAGAGGCGCCGTCATCACGCGAGCGGAAGTCCTGTGGCCGCGGACTGTCAGCGGGCTCACGCCCGAACAGTTTTGCAGGGGCATCGCGGGGAAAGTCGCCGCAGCTGTTCGCCGGAGGGGGAAGTTTATCGTCTTCGATCTGGCGCCTCAGGGACACCTGCTGGTCCATTTGCGTATGTCCGGACGGCTGATCGTCGCCTCCCCCCGAGAGGCACGCTCGCCTTACGACCGGCTCGTTCTGCGGTTCGGGGCGGATCGCGAGGTGCGGCTTCACGATACGCGGAAGTTTGGACGCTGCTATCTCGTCGAGGATACCAACGGCATTCTTGACCGGTTGGGGCCGGAACCCCTCGATCCGGATTTCAGCGTGCCGCTCTTGGCCGAGAGGCTGCGTTCCCGCAGACGGCGCTTGAAGCCCCTTCTGCTGGATCAATCCTTTCTCGCGGGGCTCGGGAACATCTACGTCGATGAGGCCTTGTGGGAGGCGAAGCTCCATCCCTGCAGGGTCTCTGCGACCCTCACGCCCAAAGAAATCCGGGCCCTTCACAAGGCGATCGTCAAGGTGCTCGAAAAAGGCATTCGAAACAGCGGGACGTCCCTCGGGCGCGGTAAGGCCAATTTCAGGTCATTGGGGGAAAAAGCGGGCAGGAACCAGGCTCATCTGGAGGTTTTCCGCCGAACCAGCGAGCCGTGCGGGCGCTGCCGCTGTCCGATCGAACGGATCGTGGTGGGGCAGCGCGGCACCCATATCTGCCCGCAATGCCAGGCCTTGTGAGGGGGCGTTGCGCGGCCCCATCACCGGCGCCTTGACCTGGAAATGTCTGAAGATTGCACTTTTTCGCTATCCCTATGGGATCGAGCACCTCTCGCGGATGGCCTGGTCGATCGCTGCAGGGATGCGCACCGGCTTCTGCTTTTCGTCCAGGCAGGCATGGGTGGTGTGGCCGCTGACGAGCAGGCGCCCTTCTTCATCCAGGATCCGGTACTCGAAGCGCATCCGGACCCTGCTCAGATCCACGACGTTCGATTGGGCGCGTACGACCGCGTCATAGCCCACGTTGCCATGGTACTTCGCCGCCGCTTCGATCACCACCAGACTATAGCCGTCCGCTTCGAGGCGGGCATACGAAAACCCAAGATCCCGCATGAATTCCGCGCGGGCGATTTCGAAAAAGGTGAGGTAATTGCCGTAATAGACGACGCCCATCCGGTCGGTGTCCTTGTACCGGACGCGGATCCGGCATTCGTGCCAGCCGTTGGAGGGGGCGTCGCTTCGATCCGTTCTTGGTTCCATTCTAAATCCTTTCGGGCTGCGGGGGTGCCGCTCAGACGCGTCATCCGATCGCTGCGGCGCCGCACCGGCCGTATCGTCGAAGATGATCCGGCGAATGAGCTTAGCCCTGGTGAGCTTTTCCGGCAGGCTGCAGGACGGCTCTAAGAGGCGCTGAAATCATCCATTGCAGAACGTTCGGGGCAGGTTCGTATCCATTGTGAGGTCGAAGGATCGAATGATTTCCCCGGTATAAGACCGCTGAAGGCCCGAAAAGGGCGACTGCATGGTTTTTTTTCTGCTCTCCCGCGTCGAACTTTCGAGCGTAGGAGAGGGTGTACCGTTTGTCGCCGGGTCGGCAGCTCGGGTGTTTATTGTAGGTTCAGCAGGGGATGTGTCAAGTCCTTAATCTGTCCATAAAGGAGTGCTCAGGTAAAAAGTTCAAAATCTGAATGCCCTATAGCCTTCCTCTCGATGTTTCCCTGCGGGCGGAAGATTCATCCACTGCTTTTAGTGCTTGCCAGGCCCGCCTGAAATTTGAAAAATGTCAATTAGTCTCCATCCGGAAATGATTTTCCGGTAGAACTCAGTTTCCAATCCGGAAATGAGGATTTTTGGCCAATATCAAGGAAATCAAGCGTTTGTGCGGAGGCGACCTGCAGGTCGCCGCACAAGCAAACGTGCAGATTGACGCCGAGATTGGGCAAAAAGACCATTTCCGGATGGAAACCAATTAGGCATATCCTGGTGTGCAAATGCAAGCTTCATGCGGGAGAATGGTCATGAAGAGCCAACAGGGAACGACGCCGTCTGAGAAGATCCTGGACCTCGAAGGATTCGAACGGCTGATTGCGGCCCTCAAACAGGCAGGCTACACGACTATCGGGCCGTTGGAACACAGCGGCGCTATCGTATTGGGGGAGATCGGATCGACCGCGGATATTCCTGCCGGGCGGGTCGATGAACAGGACGCCGGGCGCTATCGACTGATGGATGAACCTGCCGGAAGCCTTTTCGCCCACGTGGTGGGACCCCATTCCCTGAAGCATCATCTCTACCCGGCCGAGATTCGGCTCATCGGGGCGCATCGTACAGACAGCGGATTCACACTGGAGGCATTTAAGGAAGATCCTCCCCGCTACGCCTTTATCGGGGCAAGGGCTTGTGATACGGCGGCCGTTGCCGTCCTGGACGGGGTCTTGCTGGATGGTCCGTCGGCCGATGCGGTTTATGCGGCCAGGCGAAAAAAGATGTTCATTGTGGCGCTGGATTGCACCAGGCCGGGCGGAACTTGCTTCTGCGCCTCCATGAAAACGGGCCCGCGGGTGGTTTCCGGCTTCGACATCGCCATGACGGAATTGAATCTGAATGGCCGGCACTGCTTCGTGGCCCGTGCTGGAAGCCGGGAGGGCGAACGGATCCTGGAGTCTGCCGGCGCGAAGTTGGCACCCGAGGAGGATAAACGCCTGGCGGCGGAGGTAATGGAGAAGGCGGCCCGTAAGATGGGGCGTTGTATGGATACGGAGACGCTGGATGCCTTGTTCTTCGAGCATTTCGAGCATCCGCACTGGGATGAGGTGGCCGCTCGCTGCTTGACGTGCGGCAATTGTACCCTGGTCTGCCCGACCTGTTTCTGTCACGGGGTCTCGGAGGAAAACGCGGTCGACGGGCAGAACGCGGGGCGCATCCGGATGTGGGATACTTGCTTCAGCCGAGACTTTTCTTACATCCACGGGGGAAGTGTCCGGGAGTCGGCCAAGTCGAGGTACCGCCAGTGGATAACGCACAAACTGGTGACGTGGGTGCCGCAATTCGGGGTACGCGGGTGTGTCGGGTGCGGACGCTGCATCACCTGGTGTCCGGTGGGGATCGACATCACGGCTGAGGTGAAGGCTTTTCGAGGATAAGGATGCAGCCGTCCGCCGGAATCGATGGCGCGGCATCGGGCGTCCGCCCGGGCGCGTTGAATCGTGAACTCGGTTGCACCCGGAAAATCCTTGCCGGATGGAAACGGTCTGTAAAGAAGGAAAGGCGTTGCACGCTTGAAGAACCTGTCCGCCGGGGGTTTGTGAGGTGGCGGGGGTGCGGATCGGAGGGAGATCCGTCCAGGGTCTACAGGGTGAGTCACAAAGGGGAGGGGAAGGAAGATGAAGGAGCACGCAGCTGAAGAGGCGGAAAAGATGCTGGCCGAGCATGTCTTCTTTCGTGATCTCGATCCAGCGATTATCAAGATACTGTCTTCCAGCGCCCGGTCGGTGAGTTTCGATGCCGGAGAGCCCATTTACCGGGAGGGGAACGAAGCGGATCGGTTTTTCCTGATCGAAACGGGCCGGGTGGCGATCCAGGTGTTTGTCACCGGACGCGGATCCGTGACCGTCTACACGGTGGGACCCGGGGACATCCTGGGCTGGTCCTGGTTTTATTCGCCTTACCGGAGGCGTTTCGATGCGACGGCGCTGGAAAAAACCCGGGCCGTGGTGTTGGAAGGTGCGTTTCTAAGAGAGAGGGCCGAGGAGGATCCGCGCCTCGGTTATGAGCTGTTGAAGCGTTTTTCCCTTGTTGCCGTCAATCGCCTCCAGGATATGACGCTGCAGTTCCTGGATTTGTACGGCAGGCATCTTTGAAAGGATGGGTTGCGGCATGCCGGAGCATTTGCACACGTTGATGGAACCGGTCCTTTACCGCATCGAGCGCCGAAAAAAGGAGACACGGGATACGTTCACCCTGGAACTCGTGCGGGAAGATGGTGGCGCCCTCATGCGTTTTTGGCCGGGGCAGTTCAACATGCTTTACATGTTCGGCGTGGGGGAAGTTCCGATCTCGATCAGCGGGGATCCTCTGGACGAAGAGAAGATCGTCCATACCATCCGCTCTTACGGCTCTGTGACCCACAAGATGGCCGAGCTGAGGCGGGGGGACGTGATCGGGATCCGGGGGCCCTTCGGCCGGCCATGGCCGCTCGATGAACTGGAAGGGGGGGATGTTGTCCTGGCCGCCGGTGGCATCGGCCTCGCGCCCTTGCGGCCTGTCATCTATTCGATTCTGTCGCGCAGGCCGCGTTTCGGGGAGGTCACCCTCATTTACGGGGAGCGGACTCCATCCGATATCCTCTTCCGCACCCTTCTCGAACAATGGCGCGGCCGTTTCGACATGAAGCTCGAGGTGACCGTCGACAGTGCCCGTGAGGGGTGGCGGGGCAGTGTCGGGGTGGTGACGACCCTCATCCCGGGCCTTCGCCTGGACGCCGAGCGCACCCAAGCCCTGATCTGCGGGCCTCAAATCATGATGACCCACACGATCCAGGCGCTCAAGGATAAAGGACTGACCGAAGAACGCATCCATGTGTCCACGGAGCGGAACATGAAATGCGGGGCGGGGATCTGCGGCCATTGCCAGCTCGGCACGGTCCTGGTCTGTCGGGACGGCCCGGTTTTCCGCCTGAGTGAGATCGGGACGCTATTGGGGAAACGGGAGTTGTGAAGATGCCGAAACTGAGAAAACCGAAGCTCGCCGTTTGGAAATTCGCCTCCTGTGACGGGTGCCAGTTGACGCTTCTCGATTGCGAAAGGGATCTCCTGACCGTCGCCGGTGAGGTCCGGATCGCCTATTTCCCGGAGGCCTCCCGCGCTGTCTTGCCGGGGCCCTACGATCTTTCGCTTGTCGAGGGGTCTATCACGACCCCTCATGACGAGGAGCGGATTCACAAGGTGAGACGCCAGTCGAAAATCGTTGTGACCATCGGGGCCTGCGCCACGTCGGGAGGGATTCAGGCCCTCAGAAATTTCGATGATGTGCGGCGCTTCACAAGAGCGGTGTATCCGAGACCCGAATGGATCCAGACGCTCAAAAAGTCGACGCCGGTTGCTGATCACATCCAGGTGGATTACGAACTGAGAGGCTGCCCCATTCAAAAGACCCAGTTGCTCGAGGTGATCACTGCGCTCCTTGTGGGCCGTAAACCCTGCATCCCCACATACAGCGTCTGTGTAGAATGCAAACGCCGTGGGAATGTCTGCGTAACGGTGGCGCGGGGCGTCCCCTGCCTCGGGCCGGTGACACAGGCGGGTTGCGGCGCGATTTGCCCGAGTTACGATCGCGGCTGTTATGGGTGTTTCGGGCCGAAGGAGACCCCTAATACCGCCTCGTTGACGCACATGTGGCGTGCTGCACTCGGGGTGGAGAAGGTCGATATCCTCAGGGCCTTCCGGGGTTTCAATGCCAACGCGGATGCCTTCCGGAAAGAGAGCGAGACCCATGAAGGGTGACAAGACCATCGAGGTGGATGTTTTGGCGAGGGTGGAGGGCGAAGGGGGCCTCTTTGTGAAAATCAAAGGGGGGCAGGTCGAATCGGTCCAGTTCCGCATCTTCGAACCTCCCCGCTTCTTCGAAGCGCTCCTGTGCGGCCGCTGCCATGCTGAGGCGCCCGACATCACGGCCCGCATCTGCGGAATCTGCCCGATCGCTTACATGACCAGCTCCAGCCAGGCGATGGAGTCAGCTTTCGGCGCAAGGCTCACGGGGCCCTTGAGGGAGTTGCGGCGTCTCATTTACTGCGGGGAGTGGATCGAAAGCCACGGACTGCACATTTATATGCTCCACGCCCCGGATTTCCTCGGCTGCGCGGATGCCATCGAACTCGCGGGGATCCAGCCCGAGGTGGTGAAGCGTGGACTCAGACTCAAGGCCGTCGGAAACCGGATCGTCACGCTGCTTGGAGGGCGCGAGATCCATCCCGTCAATTTCAAGGTCGGCGGTTTTTACCGGGTTCCGGGACGGCGGGAATTGCTGGCACTGACCGAAGACCTCGAATGGGCGCGGGATGCGGCCTATGACACGGTTCGGTGGGTGGCGGGTTTCGATTTTCCCGTATTCGAGCAGGACTATGAATTTGTCTCTATGCACCATCCGGATGAATACGCGGTGATCGAGGGACGTCTGGTATCCAGCGAAGGGATCGACATCCCTCTGGAGGCCTTCGAGGCGCATTTCAGGGAAGAGCAAGCCGCGCATTCGACCGCTCTCCATGCGGCGGTAAAAGCACGTGGCCCCTACATGGTTGGCCCCATGGCGCGTTTCAACCTGAACTTCGACCAACTGCCACCGATGGCGCGGCGGGCGGCAGAGGAGGTCGGCTACGTTCCGCCCTGCCGGAATCCGTTCAAGAGCATTGTCGTCAGGGCCATCGAAGTCCTTTGCGCCTGTGAAACGGCGCTCGATATCGTCGCCGGCTATGACCCCCCACCGAGCCCTGCAATCGATTTCGAGCCCCATTCGGCTACCGCGTACGGTTGCTCGGAGGCCCCACGGGGAATTTGCTGGCACCGCTATGCATTGGATGAGGAAGGCGTGATCCGGTCCGTGCGGATTGTACCGCCGACCTCGCAGAATCAGGCCGTCATCGAAAGAGATCTGCGCCGGCTGGTGGAGCGGTATGCGGATCTACCGGAGGACCGCCTCACCTGGCTGTGCGAGCAGGCCATCCGGAACTACGATCCCTGCATTTCCTGTTCTTGTCACGTCGTGCAGACGTGTTGATTGCGCGACGCGGCGCTCCGGCCGAACCGCCATGGGAATTCCAGAGACCGGATAGCCGGGTCGAGAGTCCGAACCAGGGAAGAGGAACGCCACATCACGGGAAGCTGTTGTCCCAGCCGCAGAGGGTCAAGGTATTCGTATAGGCGCGATACTTTTTCGCCGCTTCTTCGTCATAGAAGACGGTCGCTGCGTTTTCGAGGACGGTCGACCTGCTCCGGATTGCGCCATAGAGGGCGGCTTCCACCCCGAGGGAGACGTCGGCGTAGGGGGCGTAAACGAGCCCCATAACAGTGCACCCCGACCCAATGGAAATGGTGTCAGGGGTGTTGCACAGGATGGTGAAGTCCGACGGGCTGCCCACCACCTCGATGATGGAGCCGGGCTCGCACAGCATCGGCCCGCTCAGGTACAAGGTCAATGGCCCGGACCGCACGTCGATGCTCAGAACCGCCCCGGCCTTCAGGGCGATGCGGTCCAGAAGATATTCCGTCCCTTCGCTTCTACCGAAGAGTGTGAATTTTTTTTCGATTTCGAGCGATGAATCGACGTCATCCGCTTCGTTGTTGAAATCGGCCGGCGGCGCGTTGAATCGGGCGGCGTAGGTGCCCGTCCGAAGCCCGAGAGGATCCGGCGCCAACCTGCCTGCCTGAATCCCCTTTTCTCCGGAAATGCCGCCGCTGGAAGGCTCGGCTGTCCAAAGACATGCCTGAACTCCCCCGGCGTCTTCGCCAAGGTAGACATCTCCGTCGATGACGGTCTCCTGCGCAAGGCTGATCGATCGGTTCGAGGCAACCGAGCCTTTGTGGGTCAGTGCATCGCTGTCGTTCCGGGATGGTTTTCCGGAGCCTCTGGAATTGTAGCTGTAAGCCCCCGCGGCCGCGTGAAATTCCACCCCCTTGTCGCCGAAGACGGCGTAGCGGAGGGCGGATTCCCTGTCTCGCTTGAAGAGGACCCTGATCCTGGTCTGGGCGCCTTTGGGGCCGAAGCCCCTGCTCGAAAAGGTGTAGACGTTTCCTCCCGTCTTGAGGAGGCTTCCGGGCTCTATCCGGAATTCCAAGCCTGCCGGGATTTCACTGATAGGCGCCGACATCGGGCTCCCTTCTATTTCAGGGAGGCTGAAGGATCCGTCCGCGAGCCCCTGCTCCATGACCTCGAGGGCGTGCTGGAGGCCGGCTTCGGCATGGTAGAAAGCGGCGGCCTGATCTTTGAGGCTGCCGGCCATCCGGATCTCGTTGGTGGAAGCCTTCATCGCGGAGAGCCCGAGCAGGCTGAAAAGAGCCAGAAAAACGAGTGCGAGCAGCAGAGCGCTCCCTTCCTGACGGCTTGTGGGAGGGGAATGCAGGCTGTTTCGAAAGAGAGGTGCAGGGTTCATGGCGGCCTCCTGAGGGACTGCAGTTTCATGGAGTGGGTCCGTTCTCCCTGCCGCCAGGTGACGTTGACGGTCAATAGAACCCCGGCTGTGTGCGGCACCAATGGCTCAGCGGCTGTTCTTGCCAGAAACCCCCGGATGTTCGCGTTGCGGGATTCGGTCACCTTTTGGAGGCTTGAATAGGGCGCTGCCAAAAGCTCCTCCATGCACGTTTTGGCGATGGCTGTGGCTTGGGAAAGATCCCGCGCGTAGGCATTGGCGCGCATCGCCGTGATCTGCAGGGAGGCGAGAGCGAGCAGGCCCAGCGAAAGGACCAGGGTGGCGGCCAGAACCTCGATCAGGGTCATCCCGCCGGAACCGCGCATCCTGGATGGAGTCAGGGCCGGGGGGGCCATCGAATGCCTAGGACCGGGCATCGTCATCTTCCACCCGCAGGTTTCGGCAATACACCGCTTCGATCAGGGAGGCGCGGCGGTATGCATCCTGCGCGGGCGGCAGGATGCACCGGCCCTGCAGGTTGAACAGGCCGGCGGTATGCCGCACCTTTCGGTCCTCGAGCGGGCTCCTCACGGCGAGGAGGATTTGGATACTGGAGATCCGGCCGACCCTCTCGGTGACGTTGCCCCGTCCATCGTCATCGAGGACCTTCCCGTTCCGGTCGAGATAGACGAAATCGATCGCCTCGACATGGTTGATCACAGGTTGAAAAGATGCGTTGCTCCCGGAGGAGGATTTGCGATGCAATGCCGATCCACCCTCCGAATCCTTGACCCGATAGTCGACGTCCTCGTTCGGGTCGTCGGTGTCTCCATCTCCATTCAGATCCATGGTGACGCGGATCCGGTCCCTGCCGGCGAGGAGAATCCCGGTTTGGACGGCAGGCCGCCCTGCCTGGCGGATCGGATCGTAGCCGGCCATACGCAGGTCGTCCGCAATGAGGGTCATCGTCGAACGGAGGTCTTCCTGCATTGCGAGGGTCTGCATTTGAAAGAGACAGGCCTTGTGCTGGGACTGGTAGTTTACCCAGAGCATTGAAGAGAGAATGACCGTCACAGCCATGGCGATCATCATTTCGGGCAGACTGAAGCCCTCGACAGGGGATGAGGCCTGTCTGCCGGAGCCGGTACGGCGGGAGAGGGCCACTGGATCATTCCTCCGGCGTTTCGGCGATACGCAGCCGGCCGGCGCAGGAGAGGATGACTCCTAAGCTGCGGCCGCAGCGGTTTTCAAGGAAGACGGATCCCATGCCGAGTCCGCCGGTGCTCGAGACCGGGATCCCGTTCGGCCGGAATCCGACGACGGGATGATTGCCAGCATTGCAGTCGAAGGAAATTCTTTCGACCCCGCCTTTTTCACGGGCCAACGAGATGCCCGGGTAGTCCCCCCAGCGGACTTGCTCGAGGATGGGTTCTCCCTCATCACGACTCAAATCGGCATCGAGATCGGAAAAGACGGTAAAGCCGCCGACAGAGCCTCCACTGTCACGCTCGAAGACAAGGCCAGCAAGGGTGTTGCCCCGGGCCGCCGAGTTTTTTGCCATCTGGAAGCCCTGGTAAAGGTCTTGGACCGCGTTTCTCAGGCGCCACTGGTGAACCGTTTGGGAAAGGGCGGGGATCGCGGCCGCGGCGAAGGTCCCCGCGATGAAGAGGACGGCCAGGAGTTCGACGAGCGTAAAACCTTTGCAGTGGATAAACATGAATCGACCTCACGGCGATTGAAAGGGGGCGAAGCAGGCCGTTCAAAGTGAACCGATTTGAAAGGAGGGGCGCAGCAATAGATGTGCCAGGAGGTGGAGATCTTTTTTCGATGAATGATCTTGGTGGTTTAATGGTTCGAGCGGGTGGCCGTGTCGAGGTGTTATGCACAGCCGGAAGGGCGATTTTCACGCTCGGCTGCAACCTCGAGAGTTTTGTGGATGCAAGGGGTATGTCCAGGGGGGTGGGAATATGAGGCGTATCCTCGGCGACCTGCCGGGGCGACATAAAAAAAGGCAATCCGCACGGAAGGGCGGATTGCCTGGTCGAATCGCGGGGTGTTTAAATCTTTTCGACGTTTTTCGCAGCGGGGCCTTTGGTGCCTTGTTCTACATCGAAGCTCACGCGGTCGCCCTCGGCCAGTGATTTGAAGCCAGTGCCTTTGATCGCGGAGAAGTGAACAAAAACGTCTGAGCCCTCATCCTGTTGAATAAAACCGAATCCTTTTTGGTCGTTAAACCACTTGACGGTGCCTTTTGCCACAGTGCCCAACCTCCTTTCAACAAAAGTTCAACCTGTTCCCCATCCGAGGTCGTCACTCTGACAAATGGATCAATACCTGCGAATGAAGCCGGCCCGGATGCCCTACCGGGATAATTCAGGGAAACACTATAAATTATCCCGCAAAAAACGCAAGAGATATTTTTAAAATTTTAACGAGTGCACCCGCTTTTTTAAAGCCGCCCTCGATGAATGCGCCGTCTTGGCCGGGGGCCGCCGGCAAAGCACGCATCGCCCAGGGTCGCCGTATTTCGCAGTGCACTTTCTGAATACTCAATTCTCCCCTTCGCCGCAGTCGTCCGGGAAGAGTCCGCTTGTCACGCCGTCTTTCAGGTTCACATAGCCTTCCTCACAGATGCGCAGATAAGGGATGGCGGCGCCGGTCAGCGTGACGAACGAAAGCGCCGGGTCTGGAAAAGTGACGCCCATCTCCCGGATGACCCGGGCCATTCTCTTCAACTTTTCAGCTACGGTCTCGATCGATTCGAGGGACATATATCCAAAGACCGGCAGGGAAATTTCTTCGACCACCCGGCCGGCGACGCAGATGACGAAGCCGCCCTGCAGGTCGAGGATGCGGTTGACCGCCGTGGCCATGTCGCCCTCGTTTGCGCCTGCGACGATGATGTCGGTGGAGTCCCATGCGGCGCTGATGGCTACAGCTCCGTGCGTCATGTGAAGGCCCTTGATGAAGCCCGTAAATGTCTTGCCCGGAGTGATCCGGCGGTCGATGGCGGCGATCTTGACAATGTCGTTTGGTGGATCGGCCGATATCCGCCCGTCGGCGACAGGCAGATCCAGGTGGCGCTCGGCGGTGACGAGATCCGTCACCATTTCCATGGCGCGCACCCGGACCCTCGGACCTTTGGCGGGGCTTGCCACATCGAAATCAGCGGCCTCCATCCGTCTCGGGAGATGAATGGTATTGAGGCTCGCCTCGGAGAATGGATGACGGCGGGGCTGGATCAGGAGCCGCCCCTCTTCAGCGATGACCCGGCCGTTCGAGACGACCCATTCCGCCTGGATGGTGCGGATGTCCGGAATGATGACCAAATCGGCATATCGACCTGGTGCGATGCCTCCGATCAGATGATCCAAGTGAAAGTGCTCGGCGACGTTCAGGGTCGCCATGCGGATGGCGTCCATCGGTGCGAAGCCGCAGTCGATGGCCTTCTGAACGACGCATTCCAGGTAGCCGTTCGATACCAGATCATCCGGCGCGACGCTGTCGGTGCAGACGCTCACACGCCGCAGGTTCACGCCGGTCTCCAATATGCCGGCCAGGACCTCCAGGTCTTTCCGTACGCCCCCTTCCCGGAGCATGACGGTGACTCCCAGGCGCAGGCGTTCGAGCACCTCCACCGGTTTGACCGGTTCGTGGCAGGAGGTGATGCCCATTGCGGTGTAAGCCTGGAGTTTGCGGGCGCTCGCTCCTGCCGTATGGCCCTCCAGCACCATTTTGCGCCTGCGCGTTTCGAGCAGGGCGGGGAGGTAGACCTCCGGCGACTGGATCACCGCCTGCCAGTAGGATTCGCCGATGCCCACCGTCTCGGGCCGATCAGCCAGTATCCTGAGATCGTCGAGTGCGATGCCGCGGCATGCGTGGCTGATGGAGACCATGGCGGGCATCGTGGTGAAGATCTTGATCGGTTGATCGCCCAGGGCTTCGGCGAAATCGATGGCCCCGTCGGTGCCTGCCACAGGGTAGGGCTCCATCATTTCCGCGATCAGGCTCGTTGTGCCGCCTTTCATGACATAGCGCAGGAATTCGCTCGGGAGGCACGGGTTCGAGATGTGAGTGTGACCGTCGATCAGCCCGGGGATGACGGTCTTGCCGGCGGCGTCGATGACGCGGGTTTCGCGTCCGATGGAGGCCCGGGGATCCTCCCCCGTATAGGCGATCCAACGCCCGCTGATGCCCACCCCCTGGTTCGGAAGGATTTCGCCGGTATAGACATTGACGAGATTCGCGTTTACGATGGCCAGATCGGCGGGCCTCCGCCCGAGGGCCGTGTCCATGAGCCGTGTGGCCTCATCGAGGCTCATGGCAGCCATAGCGCTGTGGGTGTCGTTCATGCACCTGCTCCTTTAAAGAGGGTCCAGCCTATGCCCGGCATGGGTATAAGCGGGGTGAGCCGCGCCTTCCGCCGAAAACGATGGTGAGGGGGTCGGCGTCTTCTCCCTGGAACGAAAATCGGGGTCCCGGGCGTTTGCAGGCGGATGGCGGTGTAAGGCATATATACAACTCTGCCTGAAGAAGGTCAAAGCCTGAGAGCGGGCGGGATCCTGCGGATGAGCTGATCCGGGGAGCTTCTTTCTGGAGGTGTCCGGAATTAAACCTTTTTTAGGGATTGTCCGTTTGGAGGGCTGTCCGCTGCAGGGATATGCTATGATGTTCAGGGGCGGCAGCTGGCCGATTGCAGCGGAGAGGCATGCGTCGAAGAGGGGAGGAATTCGATGACCGAGAAAACAGGAATCGACGGGCACCGTCGTTCAGAGGCCCGCCGCAGGATGAAATTCAGGGGGGCGCCGGATCCTCCCGTTCCCTCCGCCGGCCGGGAGCCGATCAACTGGGACCGGTTGATCCTGGGTATGAAGAAGACCACCAAGGAGTTCATCGAAAACGTCCTGGAAAACATCATCGAATCCATCGTGATCACCAATCTGGAAGGCTACCTGGTCTTTTTCAACAAGTATTCGGAGCAGATGTTCGGGTTCGAGGCCTCCGAGGTCCTGAACCGCCATATCGCCGTCCTGGGTGCCAGGGAGCCGGACGTTCTCGGCTGCATCCGAAGGAACGAAACATACAACGGCGAGATCATGTTCCGCACCAAAGGCGGCAGAAGGTTCCCAGCCCATGTAAGGTGTGTGCCTCTAAGGGGCGAACAGGATGAGCCCATCGCCATGGTGGGTGTGGCCCGTGACCTCACGAAGGAGAAGGAGAAGCAGAGAATAGACCAGGAGATGGTCCGCTTGAAGGCTTTCAACGAGAACCTGATAGCGTCCCTCAACGACGGGATACAGATCATCGATCTGTCAGGGAGGATCACCTTCGTGAACAAGCGTCTTGCAGACCTGCTCGAATACGAGCCCGGGGATTTGCTGGGGCGGCACTACACCACGGTCGTCGATGCGGAGGATCATTCCCTGTTCGAGCACTTGACGGCTTCCCGGGGGGAAAAGGCCGGGCAGTCGTCCTTCGAGACCAGCTTCATCACGAAGAGTGGGAAAAAGGTCCCCTTCTTTGTTTCCAGCTCGTACCTGCGTGAAAGGGGGGACATCGTTTCGGGCATCGTCAACGCGGTCACGGACATCTCGGAGATCCAGAGGCTCAAGGAGGAGCTCTTCCAGTCGGAAAAGATGTCCCTGATCGGCACGCTGGCGAGCGAGGTGGCGCATGAGATCAACAACCCGCTGGGCGGGCTCATCATATCCGTTCAAATGCTGCTGGAGGATATCCGTGATGGAAGGCTCGACCTCGGGATGGCCCTCGAAGAGCTCGAGGAAATGGAAAACGATGCGCGCCGGTGCAAGAAGATCACGCAGAAGCTTCTGGATTTCTCACGCAGCATTCCCGAAGAGCGAAAACCCCTCAGCATCACGAGGGTGATCGACGACAGCCTGATGCTCGTGCAGCGTCAGGCGGAGATCGAAAATATCGAAATCATCAAACAGTACCGGGAAAACCTTCCTTCCGTGAAGGGCAACTCGAACAGCCTTCAGCAGGTGGTCATGAACGTCGTCAAGAACGCACGGGACGCGCTGGTCCAAGGAGGCCGAATTACCATTTCGGCCGAGCCTTACCGGTTTCCCAAAGATGCCAGGAACTGGGTTTGTTTGTCCATAGCCGACAACGGTCCGGGAATTCCTTCTGATCTGATGCATCGTGTCTTCAAGCCGTTTTTCACCACCAAGCAGGATGGCAAGGGAACTGGCCTGGGGCTTGCAGTCAGCAAAAGGATCGTCGAAGAGCACGGAGGGAGGATGCTGGTGGAAAATGCACCAGGAGGCGAAGGCTCCGTGTTCCGCATTCTTTTGCCGGCCCTGGAGGCGGGCGGGGAAGGAGGCGTCCGTTGAGGGAGCATTTTCGTATACTGGTCGTGGATGACGAGGTTTCCATCCGCAAACGCTGCATCAGGCTGCTGTCGAGGCAGGGCTACCAGGTGATGGGGGCCTCGGACAGCACGGCCGCATTGGATCTCATCGAGAAAAAGGGGCATCTGTTCGACCTGTTGCTGGTGGATATACGAATGCCGGGGATGGACGGCATCACCTTGATGGGGAAGGTCAAGACGGTGAGCCCGGCACTCGAGATCATCATCATGACCGGCTATGCAACCGTGGAAACGGCCGTAAAAGCGATGAAATACGGCGCTTACGACTATCTTTCGAAGCCCTTCGATGCCGATGAACTGCTCCATGTGGTGGACAAGGTTCATGAAAAAAAGACACTGCAGGAGGAGATTGAGGACCTCCGCAATCAGCTGAAGGACAGCAGGGAGCGTTCTTTCGTGTTCGGCTCCTCCGTGGCCATGAACCGGGTCATGAATGCGATCGAAAAGATAGCACCCATCGACTGCAACCTTCTGATCTACGGTGAAAGCGGGACGGGCAAGGAACTGGCCGCAAAAGCCATCCACGACCGGAGCGGCCGCAGGGCCAAGCCCTTTGTCGTAGCCGACTGCGCGGCCTTGTCCGCAGGCATCCTCGAGAGCGAACTCTTCGGACATGTCAAAGGGGCCTTTACCGGGGCTCACACCGACCGGAAAGGCTTTTTCGAGAAGGCACACAGGGGAACGCTTTTTTTGGACGAGGTGAGCGAGATACCCATGGACCTTCAGGGCAAGCTGCTGCGGGCCGTCCAGGAGCAGACCGTCGTCAGGCTCGGGTCCGTCGAACCGGTGAAGGTCGATGTCCGGATCATCGCGGCGACCAACCGGGATTTGGAAAAAAGAGTCAAAGAGAACGCCTTCAGACCCGATCTTTTTTTTCGTCTCAATGTCGTCGCGCTGACCATGCCCCCTCTGAGGGAGCGGTGCGAGGACATCCCCGTCCTCGCCGCGCATTTTTTGAAATATTACACGGCGCGGCTGAACCTCGACCAACGCCTCCGGATACCGGACGAGATCCTGAACATGATGTGTGCGTACGATTGGCCCGGCAACGTAAGAGAGCTCGAAAACGCCGTTCAGCGAGCCGCCGTGCTGGCGGACAACGGCACCATCCGCATCGACCATATTCTGCCCTCGGGGCCGATGAAGACAGGCTTTCCGGATGTTCAAGGGGACCAGGGCATCACGTTTCAGGAAATGCGCCGAAACATGGTGGACGATTTCACCCGCCAGTATCTTGCCCGGTGCCTTGCGCTCAACGAGGGCAATATCACGAAAACCGCCCAGGCGATGAATATGCGCCGCACCTCTCTTCAGAGGCTTATGAAGCAATTCGGAATGTCCGGAAAGTCCTTCAAAAGCTTGTAACCAGCCCGCAGAAACCGTCGAACACCGCGTTCAAGGTTGCAGGGAAAGAAGCCCAGCGGATGAGCCGATCGATCATCGACCGCTTGGCCGCTGCCAGCGACAGAGGCTGTTTTACCGGATTAGCGTCAAGACCTTCGTTCAGCGAGTTCGGTGGCCAGTTGTTTCATCCAAGGAGACATTCCTGCCTCTTATCAGGAGGCATCTGGTCGGCTTTTCATGAGGGAAGAATCCGGGTTTCACTGTGATTTCCGCTATATGACCCGTCGAAAATTTTTTGGCACGTCTCTTGCTCAAGATTATTCCAAACTCCACGACGAAAGATGCCCTGTGTGCATCCAACGCGGAACCCGCTTCAGAGAACCGATGGGGGGCCGCCGCCGACGCAGCTTCCCTGGTTGGCGCGGGTCACTTCAACAGTCCGTCTTCGAGCGGATAACCTTTTCATGGACGGAGGGATGGACATGTACCTTCCCAGATTTGCATTCGAGAAACCGACCAGCCTCAAGGAGGCCTCGAGCCTCTTGGCGGAAAAGGCCGTCAAGAGCGCCTTGCTGGCCGGAGGAACGGATCTGCTGCCCCGCATGAAATACGGGGTGGCCGATCCAGAGCGCCTGATCAGCCTGAAGGGCCTCGGGGCCTCCGCTCCGAACGTCCTCCCGGAGGGGGACCTCATCCTGGACGGCGCTTCGACGCTGTCGTCCGTGGCGTCTTCCCCCGAGGTGGCGGAGAAGGCGCCGCTTCTCGCTGCGGCCGCCGGCAGGGTGGCTACGCGGGAGATCAGGAATGTCGCTACGCTGGCGGGGAACCTCTGCCAGGATACGCGATGTCTGTATTTCAACCAGAGACATACCTTCCAGTTCATGGAGCCCTGCTTCAAACGGGGAGGAGATTTCTGCTATTTCATACCGAAGGGGAAAAAGTGCTGGGCCGTTTACATGTCGGATACGGCGCCGGCCCTCGTTTGCCTGGGTGCGAAGATCCAGGTCGAAGGGGGCGGGGCCGGCGCGCTGCTGGACCTCGAAGCCCTTTACAGCGGTGATCCCTTGCACCCTTTGACCATTGGGTCCGATACGATCATTTCCGGCATTCGGGTGCCTCCGGCCGGAGGCACCCGAGGATGGGCCTTCTCGAAACTCACCTCGAGGGAAGGGATGGAGTTCGGGGCCTTGAATATTGCAGTGCTCCTGGAAACCGACAAGGACCCGGGAACCTGCACCCGGGCCCGGATCGCCGTTGGGGCGGTGTCTCCGGCCCCGGCGCGGGCGCTGAAAAGCGAGGGATCGCTCGTGGGAGAGCCCTTTGCGCCGGAGCTGCTGGCCGAGGCGGCGCGCCAGGTCGCGGAGGAGGTGACGGTGACCCCTCATCACGGCTATTCCAAGTGGTATTTGACCAGGGCCCTCGAGGTCGAAGCCCTGAATGCCCTGACCCGCGCAGTGAATCAGCTTACCGGCGGTCGATAACAGGAGTGCCTCATGAGAACGAAGCCATCGAAACGATTATTGGAAGTGACGATCAACGGAGAGACCTATGAGCTTGCCGTTGAGCCCCAGGAGACGCTGTCGGAAGTCCTGCGCAACCGGATCGGTTTGACGGGGGTCAAGGAAGGCTGCGGAACGGGCGAGTGCGGTTCCTGCACGGTGCTGGTGGAGGGGGAGCCGGTTCTGGGTTGCCTTCTGCTGGCGGTTGAATGCGAGAACAAGCGGGTCGAAACGATAGAAGGACAGGCCGAGGGCGGTGTTCTGACCCCTGTCCAGCAGGCCTTCCTCGAAAAGGGCGCCGTCCAGTGCGGGTTTTGCACCCCGGGCATGGTCCTGGCTTCGACGGCCTTGCTCAAACGGAACCCCCGGCCGAATGAGGAAGAGATTCAGGAGGCCTTGGAAGGACACCTGTGCCGTTGCACGGGCTACAACAAGATCATGGAGGCCGTGCTGCACGCGGCTTCTTCGACGGCCGACAAGCGCTGAGCCATCCCAAGGAGCAATGATCATGGGCGATCTGGAATATGTGGGAAAACGGATTCTAAGGAAGGACGGTCCTGAAAAAGTGACCGGGCAGGCCGTTTACACGGTGGATCTCCAGCTGAAGAACATGCTGGTGGGAAGGATCTTGAGGAGTCCTCACGCCCATGCGCGCATCGTTCGTATCGACACGACGCGTGCACGGCAGGTTCCCGGGGTCAAGGCGGTCATCACCGGCAAGGACACCCTGGGCATCAAGCATGGTTTCGTGGAGACCCCGAGGTATCCTGCGGATCAGTATCCTCTGGCCATGGACAAGGTGAGGTTCATCGGGGAGGAAGTAGCGGCGGTGGCTGCCACGGACGTCTATGCGGCGGACGAGGCCCTGCGGCTGATCGAGGTGGAATATGAGCCTCTTCCGGCTGTTTTTGACCCGGAGGAGGCGATGAAGCCGGATGCACCGGAGATCCACCCGACGCATCCGAAGGTCAAAGAGCCTGTGATGAACATCGGCGGAAAGACCACCTCGGAGTGGGGCGACATCGAAGCCGGTTTCAAGGAGGCGGATTATGTCAGGGAAGACCGGTTCGAGAGCCATCTTCGCACCCATGGGTATCTCGAGTCCCAGGCGACCGTCGCCAGCTTCGAGCCGGACGGGAAGCTCAACGTCTGGACCTCTTCGCAGGGGCCTTTCCTCAAACGGGCGAAGCTCGCCAAGACCCTTGGCCTGCCTTTTTCCTCCGTGCGGGTCCTGAAGACTTACGTCGGAGGGGCCTTCGGCGGCAAGATCGACCTCTTTTCGCACGAATTCTGTGCGGCGCTCCTCTCCATGAAGGCCGCCAGGCCTGTCAAGATCGTGGCGACCAGGGAGGAGGTCTTCACCGCGTTCAGGCATGGCCAGCCGCTGATTGTGACCGTGAAGACCGGTGTCAAGAAGGACGGGACCCTCGTGGCCCAGCAATACCGGGTAATCAACAACTCCGGCGCCTACCGCGGCAGCGGTGTGGTGGTCATCTTCCTGGCCTGGGGATTTGCGATGGTCCCCTATCGTGTCCCGAATTTCAAATATGAGGGCTATTCCGTATTCACCAACAACCCGGTGCGGACACCCCAGCGGGGGCACGGCGCCCCTCAGCTGCGTTTTGCGGTGGAATCGCAGCTCGATATGATCGCGGAGGAACTGGGGATCGACCCGATCGAGATCCGCTTGAAAAACGCCCGCGAATCGGGCGAACAGCTTCCCAACGGGGACAATGTCCACAACTGCGGACTGAAGGACTGCATCACGGAGATCACGAGGCATACGGATTTTCATCATGTGCGGGGGGGGCGCGGCGAAAACTCCTCTCAGAGGTACAAAAGAGGCATCGGCATCGGCGTCAGCAGCTACTTCGGGGGATCCCTGATCTATCCGAACAGTTCGTCGGTAATCGTGAAGATGAATGACGACGGAAGTGTGACGCTCCTGACCGGTGCGCTGGATATCGGGCAGGGGGCCGAAACGATTCATTCGCAGATCGTGGCCGAGGAGTTGAAGATCCCGATGGAGGAGATCCAGGTGATCGCCGCGGACACCGAAACGACGCCCGTGGACATCGGTTCCTGGATCAGCGGCAACGCCTACGTGTGCGGAAATGCCACACGGGTGGCGGCCGGCAATGTCCGCACACAACTCCTCGAACTCGCGTCTCAGCAGCTCGAGGCGAGCATCGATGACCTGGTGCTGAAGGACAAGAAGGTTTATGTGGCGGGGTCCCCCAGCAAGGCGCTTACCTACAGGGATCTGGTGGCGCTGAGCATCCAGACGCGCAGAGGGGATCCGATCATCGGAGAGGGCCACTGGCGGACCATGAGGGATGAACCAACGCATCCGAGCCTGGCTACGACCAAGGGAAGGTGGACGGAAAACTATGCCTTCGATGCCCAGACGGCGGAGGTGGAGGTGGACACCGAGACGGGGAAGGTCAGGCTCCTGAGGGCTGTCACCGCCCACGATTGCGGTTTCCCTATCAACCCGCTCCTGGTCGAAGGGCAGATCGACGGACAGGTCTCCATGGCGCTCGGGCATGCCTTCATGGAAGAGATCATGATGGAAGAGGGGCGGACACTCAACCCGAACTGGCTCGACTATCGGATGCCCTGCATCCGGAACATCGCCCCCTCCGAGCATATCGACGTGATCACGGAGCAATACAGGGTCGGGCAGCCCTATCGTACCAAGGAAGTCGGAGAAGGCTACGTCTCCGCCATTTTGGCGGCCATCGCCAACGCCATCTACGATGCCGTCGGCGTCAGGCTCCTCTCTACGCCGTTTACGCCCGAGAAGATTTTGAAAGGCCTTGGCAGCCGCAGCTAGGTTTTCATCCGGCCGGTTCCGGGAACGGACCCTGCCGGGTGCAAGGGTCAGCCATCACGCGGCGCGCCGGCGAGCCCGGCGCGCACAGGGAAATCTCGATCTTGGAGGGTCCGAATGGATCAGGTGAGCTACTGGAACAAGCCGTTGGAAACGCTGCCGCGCGACCAGCTTCAGGAACTTCAGTTGCAGCGTTTTCAGGAGCGTATGACTTATGTGTACGAACGAAGCCCCATGTACCGGAGAAAGTTCGACGAGGCCGGTATCAAACCTGCGGATATCCGGAGCCTGGAGGATATCTCGAGGGTCCCATTCACCGTCAAGGAAGAGCTGCGGGAGAGCCAGGCGCAACATCCCCCCTGGGGCGACTTCATGTGCGTACCCCCGGAAGAGGGCGTGCGCGTCTTCCAGACGACCGGCACCACAGGCATCCCGGTCCGGGTGATGCTCAACAAGAAGGACTGGACGGTTCACTTCTATGAACAGTTCATGTATTTCATGCACGCCTACGGCATCAAGACCTCCGACATCCTTTTCGTCCCCTTCGGGTACAGCCTGTATATCGCCTGGTGGGGCTTCCAGGCGGCGCTGGAGCAGGCGGGGGTCATGATCGTCCCCGGTGGGGGGCAGTCTTCCAAGGACAGGGTCAGGAATATCTTCAACTGGGAAGCCACGGTCGTGTGCGGGACGCCCACTTATCTGCTCTACCTGGGTGAAACCGCGAAGAAGATGGGGGTGTCCCTGAGGGATTCGAAGGTTTCCATCGTCGTGGCGGCGGGGGAACCCGGCGCCAATGTCCTGTCGACCAAACAGGCCATCGAAGAGACCTGGGGGGCCAAATGCTATGACGACATCGGTTCCAGCGAGATCTCGAACTTCGGTTTCGAGTGCATCTGTCAGAAAGGGACCCATGTGAACGAGGCCATGTTTTACGCCGAGTGCCTCGATCCGGAGACCCTTCAGCCGGTTGAAAACGGACAGGTGGGCGAACTGGTCCTGTCCAATCTGTGCTGTGAGACCATGCCCCTTCTCAGGTACCGCATCAAAGACCTGGTCAAATTCAACCGGGAGCGCTGCGATTGTGGCAGAACCTTTCTGAGGCTGGATGGGGGAATCCTGGGACGTTCGGATGACATGTTCCAGTTTGGGGGGGTCAATGTATTCCCATCGGCCATCGAAAATCTCATCAGAGAGGTGGAGGTCTTCTCCAACGAGTACCAGATCGTGGTTCCAAAAATGGGCAGCGGAAAACGCATCCGGATCCGCGTGGAACCGGCCTCCGAGGACGTTCCGGCGGAAAAATTGGAACAGGCCGTCCGTGGCTTCATCGAACACTTCAAATATATGGTGACGTTTACGCCGGAAGTGGAGATTATCGGGGTCGGTGAACTGCCCCGGTTCGAACTGAAGGCCAAAAGGGTCATCCGGGAAACGTAATACCGTGTGTCCGTGGGATTCTGCACAGGATGGCAGGGTTCCCGTTTCTTCATCATGGGTTTTCAACAGAAAGGGAGGGGTTGGAAATGAAAAAGTTATCGGTCGAGCGTCATTTTTCTCCGGGTGTTGTGCTTGGTGTAGGCCTGGCCTTTCTTGTCATGCTTTTGACGGGCCTTCTGATGCCGGGCGCGGCGGATGCCAAGGATGTCATCCACCTCACCTACAGCGGATTCATGCCCCCCACCCACTCCCAAAGCAAAGTGGAGGCGGCCTGGTGCAAAGAGGTGGAAAAAAGGACCGACGGGCGGGTGAAAATCGCGCATTACCCGGGCCAGACCCTGACGGATGCTTCGCAATGTTATCAGGGGGTGAAAGAGGGGCTCTCGGATATCGGGTGCTCCGTGCTGCAGTACACCCGGGGACGTTTTCCCCTGATGGACTTCATCAACCTGCCTTTGGGTTTTCCGAGCGGGCAGGTGGCGACGGCCATCATCAATGAGGTGTACGAAAAATTCCAGCCGGCTGAACTGGACGAGGTGAAGCTGTTGTACCTCCATGCCCACGGCCCCGGCTTCATCCACACCAAGGACAAGCCCGTCCATAAGATGGAGGACCTCAAGGGGTTGAAGATCCGCTCCCACGGCCCGACAGCCAGCATGATCAAGGCTCTCGGCGGGACGCCGGCTGCTTTTCCCATGAACGAACTCTACCAGGCCCTTCAGAAGGGCGTGGTCGATGGCGGATTGTACCCGCTCGAATCCAACAAGGGCTGGAAAATGGCCGAGGTGACGAACTATGTCATCGCGTGCTACCCGACCGCTTACTCCCTCGGGTTTTTCGTCGCCATGAACAAGGACAAATGGAACGCCCTTCCGGACGACGTCAAGGCGATTATCGAGCAGATCAACAGCGAATGGGTCTTCAGGCATGGCAAGGCCTGGGAGGCTGGGGCCTTCGAAGGCATCAATTTCCTGCTGGATTACGGGAACACGATGATCGGGATCGGACCGAAGGAATCGGCGCGGTGGACCAAAGCCGTCCAACCCGTACTGGACGAGTATATCAGTGAAACCAAGGCGAAGAACCTTCCCGGAGACGAAGTGCTGAAGTTTGTCCAGAAGAGGCTCGAGGATGCGAAGAAAGGGGAATTCAAGAGCAAATACAAAGAGGCGGACTAGATTTGGCTGAAAGTAAAGTGTGATTGGAAAAATGTTTGCAGGGAGGTTTTTTTCATTATAGCCTCCGGGTGTGCATTCCCACCCCTTCGCGGCGGCTCGCGGTATGGCCCCTGTCAGGGGAATCAAGCGTCTGTGCGGGGCGACCTGCAGGTCGCCCCGCGGGCAAACGTGCAGATGGAGGCCCAGATCGGCAAGGAAGACCATTCCGGGATGGAAACGCATTGAAATCTGAACGGCAACCATTGTGGGGGGTCGAGAAATGTTTTTCCCGATCGCCCATGAGTCAGGAGCGCGTTAGATGAAGATCGCAAAAGCGCTTTCGGATTTTCTGGCGAAGTTGGGGGGGATCTGCCTTTTGGGGATGATGCTGCTCACGTGCGCCGATGTCGTGGGCAGTCTGTTCGGGCATCCTTTGCTAGGCTCGGAGGAACTCGTCGGTATGATGGCTTTTTTACTGCTGTCTTTTGCGCTGCCCTATACGGAGATCGAGAAAGGCCATGTGGGGGTGGATCTGCTGTATATGCGGTTTCCCAAACGGGTCAAAGGAATCAACGATTGCGTAGTGACCTTGATCACGACGCTGCTCTTCTGTCTTGTCGCCTGGCAGTGTTTCCTTTACGCCCGGGAGATGGGGCAGGCCGGCCAGGTCTCCCCGACGCTTCAATTCCCCACATTTTATCTCATTTACGGGGTGTCCTTCGCCTGCCTCAACCTGGCGTTGATCATGTTCATTGAGTTCCTGGTGTTTGTGAGGGGAGGCGAGCGGGATGAGTGATTTTACGCTTGTGGGCATCATCGGCATCGTGCTCCTGCTGGTGCTTTTCTTTACGAGAATGGCGGTCGCCTACGTCATGGCCATCGTGGGCTTCCTCGGGTACAGCTATCTGACGAACCTGAGGGCGGGCATGAAGCTCCTGGCCGTGGACGTTTTCAGCGTATTCTCCTCTTACGGTCTGACCCTGATCCCTCTTTTCGTCTTTATGGGCTATATCGCTTATTATGCCGGGGTCAGCCGCCACTTGTACGACGTGGCCTATAAATTCATCGGGCGCGTCCGGGGAGGGCTGGCTATGGCCACGGTCATGGCCTGCGCAGCCTTCGGGGCCGTCTGCGGATCGGCCACCGCCACGTCGGCTACCATGGGGACCATCGGACTGCCCGAGATGAAACGGTACGACTACGGAGGGCAACTCGCGACCGGCTCCGTGGCCTCGGGCGGGGGGCTGGGCTCCCTGATCCCCCCGAGCGTGGTCCTTATCATCTACGGTATCCTGACCGAACAGTCTATCGGGAGCCTGTTCATCGCCGGTATCGTACCCGGCCTATTCATCACATTTCTCTTCATGGTCGCCATCTGGATCTACTGCCTGTGGAAGCCGGAGCAGGGGCCCAAAGGGGAGAAATTCAGCCTGAAGGAAATGCTCTATTCCCTTCGGCACCTGTGGGAAACGATCGCCGTCTTCGCATTCGTGATGGGAGGCCTCGTGATGGGCCTGTTCACCCCTACGAAATCCGGGGCCGTGGGGGCGATGCTGATCCTCATCATCGTGGTGGCGCAGAGAAAGCTTTCATGGGAGAATTTCCTGAACGCCGTTTACGGGACCTTGAAGATCTCCTGCATGGTCATCATGCTGATCGCCGGGGCCACCGTCTTCGGACACTTCCTGGCCCTGACCCGCATCCCGATGGATCTGGCCACCTCCGTCGGGATGATCCACTGGCCTCCATGGGCGATCATGGCTTTGATATGCCTCATCTTTCTGATCGGGGGCTTCTTCATCGACTCGATGGCGCTCATCATGTTGACGATTCCCATCTTTTACCCGATTGTGGTGAATCTGGGATATGATCCCATCTGGTTCGGGATTGTCATCGTCCTCGTCACACATATGGGCACCATCACCCCACCAGTGGGAATATGCGTGTACATCGTGAGGGGTATCGCCGGGGACGTCCCCCTGATGACGATTTTCAGGGGCTCGGTTCCTTTCCTGTTGGCTCTTATCGTAGGGACTGCTGCGATCATTGCGTTTCCCTCCATTGCGACGTTTCTGCCGGAATTGATCGAGTAGGGTGCGTGCGAGGACTTTTCGGGCCGCCGTTTTTCGTCTGCAAGAGCGTATCCTTTTAGGGAGATGAACCTATGGCTAAAAAGGGATCTGAGAAAGGCGCCACGCTGTCTCGGCTGGAAGGGAAGAAGGTCCTTATCGTAGATGATGAACCGGATGTGCTCGAAAGCCTCGAGGAACTGCTTCCCATGTGTTCCATCACGGCGGCCTCCACTTTCGATGAAGCGTCGGAGCTGCTCAATACCAGGCATTACGACCTCGCGGTCCTGGACATCATGGGCGTGGATGGCTTCAATCTGCTTCAGATCGCCCGAAGCAGAGGGGTGCCGGCGGTGATGCTCACGGCGCACGCCTTGTCTCCTGAAAACACCCTGAAGTCTTTGCATGAGGGGGCGGCTTCCTACGTCCCCAAGGAAAAACTGAACGACATCCAATTGTTTTTGGAGGACGTCCTTGAGGCCCGGGAAAGGGGCCGGAGCCCTTGGTGGCGCTGGCTCGAGAGACTGGGTTCCTATTACGAGAGAAAGTTCGGAGAGGAGTGGAAAAAGGAGCACAAGGATTTCATCGAGAAACACATCTCTTATTGATCTAGTTCGTGTAGCCCAGTAGCTGTGGCAACCACAGGGAAAAAACCGGGAGATAGGTCACGAGCAGCAGGATGCCTATCTCCGCGCAGATGAACCAGCCGGCGTCCTTCATACAGGATTCATAGGGGATGCGGGCGATGCGCGAGGCGGTCATCAGGCTCATTCCCATGGGAGGCGTGGTGTTGCCGATATTCAACCCGACCATCATGACCATTGCAAAATGGATCGGATCGACGCCGAGCTGGGTCATGGCGGGTGAAAGCACCGGACCCAGCACCAGAGCGGCGGGGATGACGTCGATGAACATGCCGGCGATCAGAACGACCGCGTCCACGAGCGTCAGGATGATATAGGGGCTGGCGTCCAATGAAGCCACCCATTTCCCGGTCTCTTCCACGACACCCGACAGCGTGATGAACCAGCCCAGGGCCGCGGCGGCCCCGATGAGCAGGAAGATCACCCCCGAGAGTACGACGGTGTTCAGCATCGATTGCCAGATCTCCCGCAGACCGAGGCTCCGGTACCCTATCCAGCCGAGAAGGAGCGCATAGAGAGCGCCGCCGGCGGCGGCCTCCGAGACATCCGTGATGCCGAAGAGGATGCAGCCGAGGATGAAAATCCCCACGCCCATGGGCGGTGTGGCTTGGATGGCTGCACGGGCTACCGTCCCGAGAGTGGCGCGGCTCGATTTCGGGTAGTTCCGCCGCGTGCTCAGGACCCAGCTTTGGACCAGCAGGCCCAGGCCGCACAGGAGGCCGGGGATGAGGGCCGCAGCGAAGAGGGCCGGGACCGAAAGCCTCAGGATGCTCGCGTAGATCACCATCACGACGCTCGGGGGTATGATCGGTCCGATGACCGACGAGGCGGCGGTGACAGCTGCGGCATAGCCGGCGGTGTACCCCTGTTTTTTCATGGCGGGGATGAGGATGCCGCCTACGGCTACGGTATCGGTGATCGCGGTGCCGGTCAGACCGGCGAACAGGATGCTGACGAAGATGTTGACATGGCTCAGCCCGCCTCTCAGGTGCCCGAAAAGGCTGTCGGCGAAGGCCACGAGCCTGGTGGTCATGCCGGATTGATTCAGGATCTCCGCCGTGAGGACGAAGAAAGGGATCGAGACGAGAATGTACCCGGATGTGCCGGAATGGAGCGATACGGCCACAGGCTCCAGGTATTCCCAGCCGCCCATCTGGAAGAGCCCGATCAGAGACGAGATGCCCATGATGTAACCGATCGGGACGGCCAGAATGAGGAGAAGGACGAAGACGATGAGGACGGTCGTCATGGATGCTTCTCCGCTCTTTCTTCCATGGCGGCCTGGATGATCGCAGGACAGGCAAGAACGTGGACGATCTGGACGGCGGCGCTGATCGGGACGGCGGCCAGCCGCCATTTGAAGGAGAGCTGTAACTTCGCTGAGATCATCATCATCTGATCGGCCGCAACGGTGGCGAGCCAGCCCTGCCAGAGGACCACTGCGAGCCAGATCCCTGTGACCGCGTAGCCGCCCACCCGGATGGTTCTTTCGTATTGTTCGGGCAGGGAGCGAACGACCCCTTCGACGGCGACATGCTCACCGGCCTTGAGGGCGACGCTGATCCCGAGGAGCGCGATCCAGACGAGCAGGATGCGCGAAACAGGCAGGGGCCAGGGCAGGGGGTCGTTCAGCGCATAACGGAAGAAGACCCCGTAGATATTGATGACGAGGAGTACTGCCACCATGGCTCCGCAGACGCGAAGCACGATGCCGTTCAGTTTATCGCTGAAGGAGACGATCAGTTCCATGGCGGCGGGGATGGGGCCTGCTAACGGCCCCACTTGTCATGATATTCCTGGTCAAGTCCTTTGCTGATGCCGTCTACCGTGGACCAGACCTCGTTGAGCAGTTCAGGGGCGAGACCGAAATCCTTTGTCGCCCAGGTGAAAAAGGCCGGACGCATGAGTTTCTTGAAGGCCTCTTTTTCCTGACTGCTCGGGATGTAATGGTCCTTGTACTTCCGGGTGCCTTCCTGCCAGCCGAGGTAGCAAAGGTGTGCCGCGACCCCGCGGGCATAGCCGATGGCCTGGCGGGCGGCGCGCAGGATGATCTGCTGATAGGTTTCGGGCAGACTCTTGAACCACACGTCGTTGACCAACCAGTTGCCCGTATTGTAGATGTGGCCCGTCCAGGTGGTGTATTTGCACGTGTCCCAAAAGCGCATCGCGGTGTTGAGCCCAGGCGCGTTGAACTGACCGTCGGCGACCCCTGTCTGAAGGGCGGTGGGGACTTGGCCCCATTCGAGCGGGACGGCCTTGGCGCCGAGTGATTCCATGACGGCGATGTGGGCTGGGTTTTCCTCGACGCGGATCCTCAAACCCTTCATGTCTTCAGGCGTTTTGATGAGCCGCTTGTTGTTGGTGAAGGCCACGAACCCGCCGCCTTCATCGAAGGTCCCCAGCCAGCGCAGACCGGTCGCCTTCCGCATCTCGTCCATGAAGCCCGCATACCATTCGCTGTCGAAAAAGGCCCAGGCGGTATTGTAATCGTCGAAAAGGAAGGGCGTTGTAATCACCTGGTATTTTCGGAAGAAAGAGGAAAAGGCGCCTGAGGAGAGGACGGCGGCCTGCACGGTTTTCCCCTGTTGCGCCTTGGCGGTGTATTCGATCTCGGTCCCCAGCTGCATGGCACCGAAGATCTTGACCTCCACGGCGCCGCCGGTCTGGGTCTCGACGATATCGGCAAAGCGGACGAGGGCTGGATGCACCTCGTTGCTCTCCATGTCGGCAGGATACAGGTGGGCGATCACCATGCTGTATTCAGCCTTTTCCGCCAGGACCGGGGTTGCCGCAATCAAAAACAGCGCGGCAGACAACAGCGTCAGGATGCCTTGGCGCAGGGGATTTTTTTTCATCTCGGAGTCCTCCTTGGAGCGCTGCCGTTCCTCCAGCTATCCGCGCGGCTGGAATGATCTGGAGGGGACGGGAACGGGTTTGGCGGGGCGTGATCCTTTTTCGGCCTGATGAGTCAGGGGACAAGATGAAGCAGGGACTTGTTCCCTGTCAAGCGGAAAGAAAGGGGAATCAGTCGTCTTCGATCCCGAAATCATGAATTTCGAGCAGCACGTGATCGAACGGCGCCCGGGTTTTTCTATCGTAGCGGAAGATGCCGAGACCCCCGGGGGGCACCTGTGCGATTCGAGCGAAGAAAAAGGTCTCCTTCCGCTCGATGTCCCGCAGCAGGGTCGCCTGGATGCCGTAACCGGTCAGGGTCCGGTCCCCGGAATTGCGTATCCCGCCCGAAAGGGAAACCCCGGAGTCCGTCTTTTCCCACGCCACTGCTTCGAGGGTGAGGTGGTGCCGGTAGGTTGTTTTCTCGGCGCGATTGCGCTCGATGTCGATGGTTTCGAGCAGGACCATGAGCGTGAGCTTGTCCGCCGCAAAGTGCTCGCGCGCCTTCGCGACGGCCTCATCGAAGCGTCCAGCCCTGGCATCTTCACGGATCTCCCGCTTCAGCCGCTCGTCCTCGGAGCAGCCTGATGAGAACACCGCCAGCCATGCCAGTGCAGTGATGCCGGCCAGCACCCTCCTGATGGTGTGTCTTTTGAAAGAACGATCCTTCATGGTGGAGGACTTTCGTCGTTCCGGACAATGCATGCTGCTGAAAGACGGCCGGTTCCATGAGGACGGCCGGCCCGGGAGATCGGATCATGCTGAAAAAACGGCTCGCCTCCTGAAAGATCCCTGATCAGGAGAGGCTCCACAAGAGCCGTCCGGATGCGATGACGCGGTGTACGATGTTTCGAGCGGATCCCTTCCGGCGCATTCCAGGCCCCTGTCACTCTTGCTGCAGAAGGCCGTTCGACGGTCCCGAACGGTCTTTTGGTTGACATCGGCAAAAAGGCAAGTAGAATCCACAAGGTGGATTGGTGCTTCGTTCCCGACAAGCCGCTCCTGGATTGGAGGCCACTCGATGGAAAACATGCAGGATATTCGCAAGCACTACCGGTTTTCGACGCTCGACGAGAAAAATCTCGCGGAGCTTGCGAACAGCCTGCTGCCGTATGAAGATCAGTTGGCCGAGGATTTTTACAGCTACCTTCTGGAAAGCCCGCGGACCGCTTCCTACTTCACCACCGAGGCCGCCGTCGCCAAGCGCAAACGCACCATCAAGAGCTGGTTTCGAGACCTCCTGACCGCGGAATACGATCACCGGTATCTGCTTCGCCTGCAGCGGATCGGCAAGATCCACGTGAAGATCGGACTGAATGGGCATTATGTCAACGCGGCCATGAATTTCATCCGAACCTTCTGCATCAGCCACCTCGTCGCAGAGGTGCAGGACACCTCCCGCCGCCAGGACCTGGTGGAGACCATGAACAAGGTCCTCGACATCAGTCTGGACGTCATGACGAGCTCCTACCGGGAGGCCGAACTCAAGAAGGTGTTCATTTCGCACCGGGCGGAACTCTGGCTGGTGCGCTGGGCCGAGCGCCTGCTTCACGGCCTGAATCTGGTGCTCATGGTAGGGCTGGTGCTCATGTCTGCAGGAGTGGCGGGGCTCCTGGTCTCGGACATCCTTTATGCGCTGCGGGAGACCCTCGAGACCGGCATTATCCGCGCCCTCGGCTCCCTGCTGATCCTGTGGATGATGATCGAACTCCTTCACACCCAGGTGGAGCATCTCCGAGGGGGCGGCTTCCGTGTCCAGGTCTTTGTCGAACTGGCGTTAGTCGCCTTTATCCGCAAGCTGTTCGTGGCGGCCATCGATGAAAAGGATGCCGTCACCTTCGCCCTGCTGATCGGCGGCCTGCTGGTCCTAGGCATCGTCTTTTATCTGACCGCCAAGATCGAGCCTCGCAGCCGGTCCTGAAAGGCCGAGCCCTTCCCAGCCCTGATAACGGCCGCCGCCAGGGTCTCAGTTACCCCGGATGTTCACCCGCCCGTGATCTCACGAAACGCCGCCTCGTCAAGGATCGTGATCCCCAGGCGCTGGGCCTGGTCAAGCTTCGACCCCGGATCCCGGCCGGCCACTACGTAATCCGTTTTGCGGCTGACCGAACCGGCGACCCTGCCGCCGAGGTTTTCGATCAGGCGCCGCGCCTCTTCCCGTGTATATCCTTCGAGCGCCCCGGTCAGCACGAAGGTCTTCCCGGCAAGGGATGCATTCCGTGACTCCGTCTTCTCGACGGGAAAGGTCACCCCGCCTTTCCTCAGCTTTTCGAGGAAGGCGATGTTCTTGGGGTTGTGGAAGAAATGGGTCACGCTGAGGGCGATGGTGGGTCCGATCTCGTGCACCTCTTCGAGGTCTTCCTGGTTTTGGCGGGCGAGGTTTTCGATGGAATGGAAATGGTGTGCGAGCACACCGGCCAAATGCCTCCCGACGTTTCTGATCCCAAGGGCGTAAATGAGGCTCGTGAGTGTAGGATTCCGGCTGTTTTCAATGGCCGCCAGGAGGTTCTCAGCCAGCTTGTCCCCCATGCGGTCCATCTTCATGAGGTCTTCCCTGGTGAGAAAATAGAGGTCGGCCGGATCCTGGATGATCCCTCTGTCCACCATCTGCTCGAGGAACTTGTAGCCGAGTCCTTCCATATCCATGGCCCCTTTGGAGACGAAATGGGCTAGATGCTCTTTGATCTGCGCTGGGCAGGCAATGCCCGTGCAGCGGTGGATCGCCTCACCCGGCAGCCGCTCGACCTTGGAGCCGCATACCGGGCAGGTCTCCGGCATGGTAAAGGGCGGCGGGTCGCCCCGGCGTTTGGAGCGGATGACCTTGACCACCTCGGGGATGACGTCCCCCGCCCTCTGGATAACGACGGTGTCCCCCACCCGCACGTCCTTCTTGTGGACCTCGTCTTCGTTGTGGAGGGTGGCGCGGCTCACCTCCACGCCTGCCACCCGGACCGGCTCGAGCAGCGCGACGGGGGTCAAGGCGCCCGTGCGCCCCACGCTGACGAGGATATCCTTGACAACGGTGTGTTCCTGCTGGGGCGGAAACTTCCACGCGACAGCCCATCGAGGGCTTCGGCTGAGTTCTCCGAGGCTACGCTGAAAGTCGAAGGCGTCCACCTTGATGACGATGCCGTCGATTTCATAGGGAAGGCTGTCACGGACCTCCAGGATCTCTTGATAGAAGGCGTGCACCTCGTCGGCGCTTCTGCAGAGGCGGATGTGTGGGCTGACTCTGAACCCCAGTTTTTTCAGGGCTTCAAGTGTTTCCCACTGGGTCGCCGGTTGGCGGGAATCCATCCGGCCGATGCCGTAGGCGAACATGCCCAGAGGGCGTGAGGCGGTGATGCGCGGGTCCAACTGCCGCACGGACCCTGCTGCGGCGTTGCGCGGGTTGGCGAAAAGGGGTTCTCCGCGGTCCGCGCGGTCCCGGTTGAGCGCTGCGAAATCCTCCTTGCTCATGATGATTTCACCCCGCACCTCGATCATATTGGGCACCGGGTTTTCCATGAGCTTCAGCGGGATGGATTTGACGGTCTTGAGATTCTGTGTCACATCCTCACCGACCGTCCCGTCTCCTCGGGTCGCCCCGAGGGAATATGCCCCTTTTTCGTATCGGACCTCGACCGCCAGGCCATCGAATTTGGGCTCGACGGTGTAATGGATATCCGTTTCGGGCACCTTCAGGAGATCCCTGACCCGCCGGTGAAAATCCCGAAATTCGGCCTCGGTGGTGCACTTGTTGAGGCTCAGCATGGGGATGGTGTGACGAACCGTCCTGAATTTTTCAAGCGGTTCCGCTCCGACTCTCTGGGTGGGCGAGTCGGGCGTGACCAGTTCGGGGTATTTCTCTTCGAGGGCCTTCAGTTCGTCGAAGAGCCGGTCATATTCGGCATCCGATATCTCGGGATTGTCGAGGACGTAATACAGGTGGTTATGCCGCCGGATTTCGTCACGCAGGTGCCTGACACGTTCGATTTCCCGGGGTGTGGGCTTGCTCATGACGCCGTCCTTGGGTTCCACAGCCGATCGACTTGGCAGAATGGCTCGGTTGTCCTGCCTATTTTGCGACGTCTTGAATGGTCTCTCCGGCCCGCTCGACGTCTCTTCCGAAGCCCTTGATGGTGTTACAGGCGCTGAGGGAAAAAAAAAGAAGTCCTGCCAGGACGAGCACCCAAATTTTCTCTGTTGCAGGCATCATTTGACGACTTCCTTTCTATCTGCTTTATAATCGCCGCACCCGGCGTCTCTGTCTGTTCACCCAGAAGAAGGCCAGGGTGGGTCGAGGCTGCTGCGAGCGGTGCAATTCAATAAATTTTTATTATATCATATTTGTGCTCACGCACACCTCCAATTTCGTGGATTCCAGGACCGATGCATCATCGGTTGAAGAATCGGGATCGGCCCGGTTTGCCAGGGGATGTCCATGATGCCCCTATCGGGCAAAAAGACCCTTTTCGCAGGGAAACTGCCTGCAGCTCATCTTACGCGTCCGCAATGCGGGAAAGACCTTGAAACGCCGTTTTTGGACAAGTCTTTTCCCTGACGTGCCTCCGAGAAAAAAAGGCAGGGCGAGATTAAACAATCTCCGCCGGATCGAGCCCCTGTCTGCCCCGGATGGCCTCGAGCAGCCCCCCGCAGCCGGTCATCATGTTGTCCCCGAAAGGAGCGCCGTAGACGATGGGTAGCCGGGAATCCTTCAACAGGGCGCGTTTGGGTCCTGTCGCGATGATCGGCAGTGTGTCTTCCCAAGGGAAGCGCCGCCGGGTATACGCTCCGTGTCCGCCTTCGCGCAGGATTTCCTCGTGGCTGAGTCTTCCTTCGGGCAGGTCTTTCAACAGACGGTCGAGATTGGAGGCCGTGATGTCCCGCGTATGATACTCGAAGAATCCGACGATTTCGTCCCTTTCGAGCGCGGCTCCCACGGTGTGGGAGGTGGCCACGTCCAGCACCAGGATCTTTTCTTTCCCGCGGGCGGCACGGTCGCGTGAGGCCCCCAGAATGGCCGCCATCCCGCTGTCCATGACGTAGATCCCTTCTTCCACCGGCAGTTTCCGGGCGGATTCCGCAAGCGATTTCAAGCGGTTCATGGCAGCCGGCACTTCCTCCGCGCGGTAGAGAAGCGCGGATGGGGAGGGACTGCGGTCGAGGATCTCCGTGAAAAGGCGATGCCGGAAGTCGAGGTGCGACACGCCCGGAGGGGCCACGCCATGGTCCTGGGCGCAGAGGCCGACACAATCGAAGGCGAAGGGCACCCCGAAGCTTTCGACGAGCCTGCGGATGCGCTCCGGGTCGACGTCCGCCAGTTCGAGCCGTTTGAGACCGGGGTTTTTCATCCGTTCCAAGGCTTGGGCTGTATCCACGACCTCGATCCCCCAGGAGCGGACCTTTCCCATGTCGTGATGGAGGGTTGCAGCCGCCTCGGTGGTCATGACCACCCGGGCCGAATCGGCCTTGCCGCGTAAAATGCTCCCGAGAGCTCCGCCGCCCATCTCGCAGCCGGTGATGAGGATGTCTCCCTCGATGGCCGATGCCTCCTCGGCCAGACGCCGGACGGGTGATTTGACCACCGCCTTGTAGTGGATGTCGAGTGCGGCATCCCAATAGAGCACATCCATGGTGCCTGCGCCGACATCGATCAACAAATAACGTCCCCTATCCGGCATGTCTTCCTCCTCTCTGTCAATCGGTTTCGCCCGTGACCGGCCTTCTCACGAACCAGACAAGGGCCACCGCCAGGATGGCCGCGAGGGTGCAGATGACGAAGGCCGCATTGTATCGGCCGGTGGTATCGCGCAGAAAACCGGTCACCCAGTTGGCCACGATGGCCCCCAGCCCGTAGAACGGGGTCCACATCCCGATGACGCTTCCCATGTACTCCTTCGGGAAATAATCGCCGGCCGATGCCCCGTAAATCGGAAAGGTGACACCGTAAAAGACGGCCATGGCCCCTACGAAGAGGTAGAGCCATTGCCACGAGGGGCCGCTTAAAAGAATCCCTGCCAGGCTGGCGGCGATCATGCTATTGGAGATGATGATCGTACGCCTTCGGCCCAGATAGTCCGAAAGGGGCAGCATCGTGAGAACGCCGATCACCTGGCAGGACCCGTGCACCGTCGCCAGCAGACTCGCCTTTTCGAGGGGCAGCCCGAGCTGGTCCTTCGCATAGTCGACCATGAAGGTGGTGATCCCGTAAAGGCCGTAGGAGGCGCAAAAGTAGCTCCACCCGATGAGCCAGAAGTTCCGGTGTCTGAAGACCTTCCGGAGTGGGATCTTCCGTTTCGAACCCCCCGTCGTCAGAGGGATGCCGATGTCCTTCAGGCCCCAAGGCACGGCGCCGGCCGCCTCGGGGCTGCTCCGCAGGAGTCCGCCGTTCAGGAAGACCATGCCAAGGGCCCCGGCAGCCAAGAAATACCACGCATGGCGCCAGGTGAAATGGGAGACGATCCATGGAAAGGCCGCCCCCATGGTCGCAAATCCCAGACCGTATCCCGTCGAAAGGATTCCCAGGGCGAGTCCCCGCCGGTGAGGGGCGAACCAGCGCTGGACCACCGTGATGACCGGCGTCCACATCCCTGTAGCCCCGAGTCCCACGACGGCATAGGATAACAGGACCGTCCAGAGCGAATGCGACCGTCCCATAAAGAAAAGCCCGGTCGCCAGGATGAAGGCGCAGGCGGTGATGATGCGTCTCGCCCCCAGACGGTCGGTGAGATAACCCGTGAGGGGCGTGAGGGCTATGTAGGCGAAGAGATAGGCATTGAAGATGGAGCCGCTTGCGGTGCGGCTGAGGTCCAGGTCCTTGATGATTTCGGGAAGGACGACGCCGTAGCCGAGGCGGGCGGAGTAATTGACGAAGAGATCCAGGAAACAGGTCCCCAGAATCACCCAGGCCCAGTGAAAGGATTGCCGTTTCAGCGCCGGTCCTCCCTGTGTTGAAGGTTCCTGATGCCCTTCCAAAAGGTGTGGAATGCCTTCCTTCTACCAGAAATTGTCGCCTCAGGCCAGAGGATATCCGGGGCGATCAACAGGGGTGCTTCTTGAGCATGCGGTTGGGTTGACTGCGGAGGCGCTGTATAACGGATTCTTTTTGCAGGGTCTTTCCAGCGAATCGACCGATCGGCGGAGAGGGATACGAAGTTCACACATGTTCGAATCTCAAACGAAAAAGGGTTGACCTCTCTTTTCTGTTTCAAGACTATGGAGCCATCCGTCGATAGTGTGGTATACTTCTATGAAAAAGCCCAGAACGTCTTGAAATAACCTGCCTTCCCGGCAGGAAAAATCCTTCCCGCAGAAACGTCGATTCCATTTTGCCACGCTTTCAGGATGGGGTGGATCGACGAGGAAACGCATCGCAGCACCCGACACACGAACCAGCAACGGATTTCCCTCTGAGGAGGTTCATTTTGTACTGAACCCTTTTCGGAGCAGGAACTGAATTTGGAAAGTGCTCGAGGCCCTGAAGGGTGATCCGTTCGGTTGACGAATTTACGTTGGGAAACAAGAGGAGCGACTGCAGTCCACTTCAATGTAGAAGGGAGCGGTTATGAAAGACGATGCCATAAAGATCAGGCTCATGAAAGCTGATGACTTCGAGGCCGTCCTCGAGATCGATGAAAAGGTCGTAAAGGAATCGCGCCACGAATACTACAAAGCGAAATTCGAGAAGCTTTTCGAGACGAAGGATTATGTCCCGGTGTCGCTGGTGGCCGAAAAAGAAGATGGAAGCGTCGCCGGCTTCGTCATGGGGGAACTCTACATGGGGCAGTATGGCATCTTCCAGCAGGAGGCCACGCTGGATACCATCGGTGTCGACCCCGATTTTCAGCATCAGGGGATCGGTGCCCGATTGATTGCGGAATTCGTCGATCACCTGAAACGAGTGGGAGTCAAGAAGATCAACACGCTGGTTGCCTGGAACGATCCCAAGTTGATCCAGTTTTTCAGTGCCAACAGGTTCAATCCATCCATGACGATCAATCTGGAGCGGAATATCTAGATCCGTCCGGGAAAAGATTTCTCCGTTCAACCCGGGTTTTCATCGGGAAACGAGGATTTTCTCACGGGGCGCTTCGCGTGCTCGGTCCCGCCGCTTCGCGTCGGGATCCGGTTCGCCGATATCGAGGAGATCAAGCGTTTGCATGGAGCTCAGCTGCAGGCCGCCGCACAAGCAAACGCGCGGATTGACTCCGAGGTCGGCAATAGAGGCCATTTCCGGATGGAAACCCTAACGGCGGCTGGATCCGCCCAAAATGCCTCCCAGCACACCGCGCAGGATCTGGCGGCCGATCTGGCTCCCGATGGTGCGAGCGGCCTGTTTCGCCATGGTTTCCAGCATCCCCTGACGGCGCTTGGTTCCCCATAGAATCCCGCCGAGGCCGCTGCGGTCCTCAGCGGGCTCCGGACGTCCGGGTGACCGTGCCTCGGGAGGTTCCGCCGCCGCCCGGCGGGCGAGGATCTCGTGGGCCGACTCGCGGTTGAGGCGGGTGTCGTACTTGCCGCCGAGCGGGCTTCGCGTCCGTATCATCAGGCGTTCTTCGGGGGTGATCACCCCCATGCGGCAGCGCGGCGGGCAGATCAGGGTGCGCTCCACCGGCATGGGAAGGCCCTTTTCCTGGAGGGTCGAAACCAAGGCTTCTCCGACGGCGAGTTCGGAGATGACACGGGCGACATCGAGCTTGGGGTTGACAGCGAAGGTCTCGGCGGCCGAACGGACCGCCTTCTGATCGCGCGGCGTAAAGGCCCGCAGGGCGTGCTGGATGCGGTTGCCAAGCTGGCCGAGGATGTCATTGGGCAGGTCGTCCGGGTACTGCGAACAGAAATAGAGCCCCACGCCTTTGGATCGGATGAGCCGGACGGCCTGTTCGACGCGGCGGCGCAGGACTGGCGGGGCGTCATCGAAGAGGAGATGGGCTTCGTCGAGGAAGCAGACCAGTTTCGGCCGGTCGAGGTCGCCCACCTCGGGCAGGTTTTCGAAGAGCTCCGACAGGATCCAGAGGAGCAGACTGGAGTATAGGCGCGGTTTCAGAATCAGCCGGTCTGCGGCGAGGATGTTGATGATCCCGCGGCCGCTCAGATCCGTCCGCATCAGATCCGGGAGTTCGAGCCCCGGTTCGCCGAAAAGGGCCTCCGCTTCCCGGTCTCCGAGGGAGATAAGGGCGCGCTGGATGGCGGCCACGGATTGGGCGCTGACCAGGCCGTAGGCCGCCGACACGTCCTTGCGGCTGGCTGCAACGAGCCCGAGCAGGGCGCGCAGGTCGTCCAGATCGAGCAGCAGCAGGCCCTGCTCATCCGCCAGCCGGAACACGATTTCCAGGACTCCCATCTGGACCTCGGTCAGTTCGAGGATCCGGCCGAGGAGGGTCGGCCCCATCTCGCTGATGGTCGCCCTGACCGGATGGCCGGAGTCGCCATAGACATCCCAGAAGATGACGGGATTGCCTCCCTGGGTGTAATCCGGGATGCCGATCCGGGCGACACGCTCCCGAATCTTTTCGTTCATGACGCCGGGCATGGCGAGACCCGCGATGTCGCCTTTGACGTCGGCGATGAACACGGGCACGCCGAGGCGAGAGAAACCTTCGGCCAGCACGAGGAGCGAGACGCTCTTGCCGGTGCCCGTCGCCCCGGCCACAAGGCCGTGGCGGTTGGCGTAGCGCGTGAGCAGGTGAACGGGCTGCTCTCCTTTGCCGATCAAGATCCGGTCCACGGAAGACCTCCTTTCAGACCCCACACAGGATTGCTGATAGAGCTCGAAGGCGTCCCAGCCGTTCCACGACAGGCCGCCGACCCGATGCATGCCTCTTCGTTCAACCGGTGGATCCGGCGGCAAGAGACCGCAATGCCCGAAACCTGCACCGAAGGATTCCAGCCTTACCGGGATCAGTACACCCGCAAAAGGACCCTTTCCGAAATGGAAACCGATCAGATGTCAACATACCCGTCCGGTGCAAGGCTCGTGGCAAGCATCACTCGGTTGATGTCAAGGTGTTCCATCCACACAGGGGTTTCCTGATGGGCGGGATCGAGCCAGAATTCCTCGGTTTCGCCGGCGAGCGGTGCGTATTTCATCAGGCGGTTGACCAGCCCCTGGAGTCTTCGGGTCTTCAGGGGGAGTTGGCTTTCGTGGACCAGAAGCCGCTCTGTCTTTGCAAGGGCGTGCAGGCCGGTGGACAGCCCCAGTTCCCTGAAGGCCAGCCGCTGTTCCGCCGGCCGCTTGGTGGGGCTGCTCTTCGTGTAAACCTTGAGGCCTTGGAGCGACGCCTCCAGGACGGCCTCGAGCAGACCGTTGCCGAGGAAGTCCCCTCGGGCCGTCAGTTGGGCCAGGCGGAAGCCGTCGCACAAGAGCCCTCCGATCCCCAGTGGATCGTCCGTCGCCCAGTTCTTTCCGGCGCAGATATCGGCCAGTTCGGCGATCTCGGTCTCGAGATCGGGCCATCCACCCTTTTCCGTTTTTCTGGAGGGATTGGAATCGATCTGCATGAAGGTGATGAAGCCGTCGAGCGGGTCATGGTGCCCCATGGCTTTGACGAGAGGATAGGAGAGATCGATGCTCATCTTCCAGACCATGCGCCGTTCGAGGCCATTCGCAGCGGAGTAGACGAAGCGCGTGTAGGCGGTTTTGGCCAGCTCCGAGGCCCATCTCCCGTACTGGTTTTGCCCGAGCAGGCGGGCGGCGCGGTCGAGCGCGTGCATCCATTTGGTCAGATAGTGGAAGTATTGTCCGTCGCGATTCCATTCCAGAGGCTCGTCGAAGGGTGCTGAGGGGCCTCTCTCATTCAGTTTTTTGCCGATGCGGAGCCCTCCGGCCGTTGGGTGGTCTTCACCGTTCCGGTGGCTGAGCCCGCTGATCCAGCCCTCACGGGTGTCATCCTCACGGTGGCGGCCCAGGACGTGGTGAACCTGGTCGATGAGGTTTACGGCAAGCTGCCGGTGCGACGGATCTCCGGCGGTTCGATACAGGCCCAGGAAATTGCATACGGCAAAGGCATCCGTCCAGAGATAGCGGATCGGAGGCCGGGTGGCGGCAGGAGGGATCCCCGTCTCTGCAGCGAATCGCGTCATAATCGCCTGGGCTTCCAGGAGGGCGTCAGTCTCGATCATGGGTTGTTCCATTCGAAAAATAGGATTGCGCTCCGCAAGATTTGCATCCTGCAAGCGGGACCGGATTTTACTGTATCGTGCAGCCGATATCAACCGGTTCGGACGGTTTCCCTTTTACGTGTGCATTTCGGGCCGGAGGTTCCTCTCGGCCCGCCCGGTCCCTCCAAACAGTTTTCGGCCTGCCTTTCGAGGCTGCCTGCGGGCTGTAGTAGTTCATGGAGGCCGGCCGGTGCACTCACGGCCTCGGGGTGGCGTTCGATGCCGGTTCTTCGAGCCTGCCCTTTTTCTTGTCGGGCCAACGGGCGATGTACCAGTTGGCGATGGCCGGTGCCTTCTGGAACAAGACGACCCCGATGACCGCGGTGACGAAGATATAGATGCCGCTGAATATCCGCAGCTGGGGCAAGGCCAGGCTGGCGATGACGGCCGAGAATTCTCCGCGGTGCACCATGGAAAAGGCCGCCCGCCCGGCCGTCTTGCGGGTCAATCCGAAGAGGCGTCCCCCGAGGAAGGCGGTCAGAATCTTGCCTGCGACAGCCCAGAGCGCCATCACGATCATCAACGGGACGAAGGGCACGCCTTCGCCAAGGGTGATCGTGGTGCCGAACCAGAAAAAGAAGAAGGGCAGGGTGATGTCCCGGATGGGGGCGATCAGGTGTTCGATTTCGCTGGATTTACCGGTTTCGGAAAGCATCATTCCGGCCAGAAAGGCCCCCAGGATTTCGGAAAGCCCCAGGGTCATGGCGACCCCGGCGTAGGCCAGGGCGATGCCGGTTGCGAACAGGGGCATGAAATCCTGCTGCATGTAGCGGGCCAGGAAGCCTTCCATGCGCTTGAAGGCATAGTACCCGATCAGAATGGCCCCCGTCATGAGCAGGATGATCTTGAGCAGGAGCAGCCCGACAAATCCGATGGTCATCTCTTCGCCCGTTCTCGCGGCGGCGATGAAGGAGACCAGAACCGGGGAGATCAGGTCTTCGAAGATCAGCAGGGCCAGGATGAACTCCGTCTCCGGGTTGGCGAGGCGCTTCTGCTCCTCGAGGAGCTTGGCCGAGATGGAGGAACTGGTCGCGTAGGCGACGGATCCGAGCACGAAGGCGGCCAGGGGATTCAGCCCGAACAGGAGCGCCAGCGCCATGGCGCCGCCGGTGTTCAGCAGGACATCCATGAGACCGGCCGGCCAGATGCGCCGGCTGATCTCGACCATACGGGTCAGAGGGAACTCGAGCCCCAGGATGAAGAACAGCAGGACGATACCGACTTCGCCGGCAAGGTGGATGGCCTCGTTTTCCCGGAAAAACGATGTCAGCGCGATCCCGAGCACGATGTAGATCAAGACGGAGGGCAGGCGCAGTTTCTGCGAACTGAAACTGACGAAGAAGAAGCTGCAGAGGATCAGCCCTGCGAGGAGCAGAAAGGGCAGCTGAGCCATGGTTTCTTCCTATGGGACGGAGAGCGTGTCGGGTTCGAGGGCTCCAATCAGCACTGGCACAAGGATTCCAGGGTCTTGGTCTGGTCGCGTGTTCCGATGGACATCAGGATGTCCCCGGGTTGGATCACCTCGTTCACGTCGGGGCTTCCGATCATCTTCTCCCTGCGCTGGATGGCGATGACGGTTGCACCGGTGCGTTTCCGGATCTGCGATTCCAGGATCGATTTGCCCGCCAGGCAGCTCTCCGGGGCCACCTTCAGCCAGTCCACCCGCAGGTTCTTCATGAGGAATTCCATCCGGTCGTCGGTTACCGGCTGATAGTCCACGCCCAGAAGAATGGTCCCCACCTGGCGGGCCTCCTCGTCGGTCAGCAGAAACGTTTGGCTGGGGTCGTCCTGGTCCGGGTCCTCGAAATAGTAGAACTCCCGGTTCCCCTGGTGATGGACGATGACGACCAGGCGCGCGCCCTCGGCTGTCTCTAGGGCATAGCTCTTGCCGATGCCCGGCAGTTCGCTGGTTTTGACTTTCATAACGGCTCCTTTCCTGATTTTTCCCACGGGAAGATACCATAAGCGGGCACCCTCGAAAACATGAAAACGTGTTACCTGCCTTGCGCAGATGTGTCCGGCGCCATCCAGATCTCGGCGACGGCCGCACACGTCAGCCCGAAGGGCAGATATCCGGCATATCCCAGGACCGGCATCGCGAAGATCTTGGAACCCTGGACAAAGGGAACGGTATACTCCCAGCGGGAGAGGCTGCCCGCGTTCCACATCTCCCAGAAAAAGCCGCACAGGAGCGCCGCGAGAGACCAGCTGACAACCCCTCGCCAGTTGCCCTTCGGGATGCCTTCGAGAGGGTGCCGGCCGCCGGTCAGGGACTGCAGGGCGACCATGATCAGGAGCGGCGCCACCCAGAGGCCGGCAAAGAGGAGGTCGGGCCAGACGCCGATGCCGGCCAGAACGGCAGCCGACAGAAGCAGCGTCCACGCGGCGAGGCGTGCGGGGTGACGGGGCCGGATGGGCAGGAGGCCCTCGAAGGCCCGGCGGATCCAGGGAAGAGTGAGCAGCCAGCGTTGGGTGGAGAGAACGGCCGGCAGAACGGTCGAAAAGGAGATCGTGGCGTAAAGGGCATAGCGCCAGGCGTCGTATTCGCTGCCGAGATAATGCCAGTTCTGCACGAAGCGGTTGAGGTATTCGAAGAACCACCAGAAGATTGCGCTGAGGGGGAAAAGCAGGACGAACCGCCCGGGCCGGCTGCTGAGGGGGCATTGTCCCAGCCGTCTATGAATCAAGGCGTTCATCGTCAGAATGTAGCCGAGCCAGAGGGGGAAAAAGGTGTGCGGCTGAAAGGGGGCGAACCAGGAAAATCGTGTCCAGGCGAACAGCCAGACGGCGGTCCCCCATCCGATCCCCGCCCAACCCCACCACGGAAAGGGCCGCTTCGTTGCAGGAGCGGGGGCCGGGGCGTTTCTCGACCGGGCCCACAGAAAGAGGATGAACGCAAGCGCGCCTGTTCCGACCAGGGCGTACACGCAGAAGACCGGCCATGAGAAAGGCGCGTGGGAGACGAAATCCGTGCGCGGCGGGAATGCGAAGTAAGGTCCGATCGGGCGCCCCGCCAGCAGGACGCCTGCCGGTGGAAGCCCCAGGAGCATGGCTGCCCCCAGGGCCCATTTCGGTATACGGATGAGGGGTGATTGCGGTATCATGCCGAAACAGTATCGCAATTTTGAAACAGGGTCAATTCGCTCCGGACCGCCTGCGCAGCCGGGCCTGCATGGGCGCGGCCGCATTCTGCGGACCGAGCGGCCTTGGGCCGGGAAGGAGAGAGGCCATGATCGGGGCGATAGCGGGTGATATCGTAGGATCGGTTTATGAGGGGACGCGCATGAAGACCAAGCATTTCGTTTTGTTTTCGGACCTGTGCGTCTACACGGATGATACGGTGCTGACGGTTGCCCTGGCGGACACGATCCTGACGGGAACGCCCTATGTGAAGAATCTGAAGACCTTCTACCGGTGGTATCCGCACGCCGGATACGGTGGAAGCTTCCATCGCTGGGCGCGGTGCGAAGACTCGGAGCCCTACGGCAGTTGGGGGAACGGGGCCGCCATGCGCATCAGTCCGGTCGGGTATGCCTGTCACGATCTGGAGAGCGTTCTCGATCGAGCACGCGGGTTTACGGAGGTGACCCACAACCACCCCGAAGGGATCAAAGGCGGGCAGGCGGTTGCCGCAGCGGTTTTCCTCGCGCGGACCGGGCATTCGAAGGAGGAGATCCGGACGTTCATCGAGACGCGCTTCGCGTACGATCTGAGCCGGCCGATAGACGAGATCCGCCCTGGCCATCCGTTCGATGTGTCATGCCAGGGGACCGTACCCCCCGCGATTCGCGCTTTTCTGGATTCGACGGATTTTGAGGACGCGATCCGGACGGCTGTCTCTCTTGGAGGAGATACGGACACCCTGGCCTGCATCACGGGAGGCATCGCACAGGCGTTTTACGGAGGGATTCCGGAGGATATCGAGAAAAAGGTTTACGCGATCCTCGATGAGCGGTTGAGCGCGATCACCAAGGCCTTCATGGACCACTACTGCAGGACCTGACCATTGGACGTCGACAGGCGGGTGTCTCGGCTGTGATCGGGCGAGAGGGCGGGAGGAGAGAGGCTCACTTCCGGATGAGCACCCTTTAGGCATTGAATCTGGCTTCTTGTGTTGCCGTCTGTTTTCTGGCACATTACGCAGGTATGGCCGATGGATCGGTTTCGAGAGACGGATTCGATCGGGAAAGGGGGTGATGCGACAGGTATTCCGCGTGGCTGAAGAAAGATGATCCCTTTCAACGCTAATGATCCAAAAACGGAGGTCGGGACCATGAGGGCGATATGCTGTTTGGCGATTGGCGTGCTGGCTGCGAGTGTTACCCTGTTTTGCGGTGGGGCCGCTGCGGAAGAAAAGCCTGTCAAACTGGGGGCGATGTTTATTTCGTCCGGCAAGATGGGGGGGTACGGCAAACACGGTGCCCAGGCGATTCAACTGGCCGTCGAGGAGATCAATGCCGCCGGCGGCATCCTCGGGAGAAAACTGGAGGCGACCACCGAAGACACCCAACTGAACAAAGAACGGACGATAGAGATCGCCAAGCGGTTCATTCTGACCGACAAGGTCGATTTCCTGATGGGCCCGACGTCGAGCGGTCTGGCCATGACGCTCCTGGACATCGCAAAAGAGCACAAGAAGATCCTGATCGCAACGCAGGCTGCAACCGACGCCCTTACGGGCGCCAATTTTTCCCCTTACCTCTTCAGCACGCTTAGCAATGCCATGATGCATTCGCGTTCAGGCGCCTATCTGATGGCAAATAAACCTTACAAACGCTGGATGGTGGTCGGTCCGGACTACAACTACGGGCATTCATCATGGGAGATGTTCATTACCAAACTGAAGGAATTGAAGCCCGATGTCGAGGTGGTGGGGGAGGTCTTCCCGAAGTTCATGGCCACGGATTACTCGGCAGCCATTCAAGAGGTGATGAAAATCAAGCCCGATGCCGTTTGGTGTCCTCTCTGGGGAGGGGATTCGGTCGCGTTCATCAAGCAGGCGCTGCCGACGGGGTTGTTCGACCAGGTGAAGTTCGCTTTTCCGGTCGGCGGGGCGCTGGAAACGCTCATTCCGGTCGGCAAGGATATGCCGGAGGGGATCTTCATGTCCACGCGCTATCTGTTCACGACGCCCGATTCGGCGCTGAACCGAGGATTCGTGAAGGCCTACAAGGAACGATTCAATGAGTATCCGGATTATATGGCGGGGGAGACCTACGCCGGAGTGACCTTCATCAAGGCGGCCGTCGAGCGCGCAGGCAGCACGGATGCTGAAAAGATCATTGCAGCGGTCGAAAAGGAGCCTTTGGCCTGGGAGAGTCCCGAGGGATGGAAGATCATGCGGGCCGAAGATCATTCGGTTGTCGAGGACTGTCTCTGGGGGGAGACCGTCTTCAGCGAGGCTTATGGTTTTCCGGTGTTGAAAAACATCCACTATGTGCCGGCCGAGGAGATCTGCAGGACCCCCGAGGAGCTGAAGGCGGTGCGGGAGGGGTATCGGAAAGGCCTGCAGTAGTCGAGAACCCCGCAGCGGTTGAAGGCTGCTCTCGTGGATGTGGAGGAGTCATGGAGAGGATTGCGACCGACAAGGCACCTGCGGCCGTGGGGCCTTACGCTCAGGCGGTGAAGTCGGGGGGGCTGCTCTTCTGTTCGGGTCAGATCGGAAGAGCACCGGCCCTTATGGCCTGTGAATAAGGGCCGGTGATTTTCTGTTCTGTTCGGGTCAGATCGGGATCGATCCGCGCACAGGAAAGCTTGCCGGTGAGGACATCGAGACCCAGGCGGGGCAGGTCCTGGAAAACATGCAGAAGGTTCTGCTGGCGGCAGGGTTGGGGATGAAGGACGTGTTGAAGACGACGGTCTTTCTCGTGGATATGAAGGAATTCCCCGTGGTGAATGCCGTGTATGCCGAGGTGTTTGGAGATCACCGGCCGGCGCGGTCCACCGTCCAGGTCGCCGGGCTGCCGCTCGGCGCCAGGATCGAGATCGAATGCATCGCCGACGCCGGTCTTGGCGAATGCCAGGCTGGATGAGCGGCGGACGCAGGTGCCCCTCCGTGGGGGATGTTCCGGGTCTGGAGGGCATGCGACGGCAGGATGGCGGCCGGCTCTGTGAGTGACCTTGTCCAGCGCCGGCGAAGACAGACGGACGAATGAACGGCGCCGACCGGGCGCGCCTCATGAGACGGACAAAGCCGTTCAGCGCATGGATTTCGAGCGGAAAAAAGGAGCAGGCGCATGGGATATGAGACCATCATCGTGGAGATCGGGGATGATTATGTCGCGGATGTGACGCTCAATCGTCCGGAAAACCTCAACACCTTCAACGTGGCGCTTGCAACGGAACTCGGGCAGGCGCTCCAGGAACTGGATGCGGATCAGCGGGTGCGCGTGATCGTGTTGAAGGGCGCTGGAAAGGCCTTTTGCGCGGGTATCGATGTCGGTGATTTCCACGGCAAGAGTGCGCTCGAATATCGGGAGTGGATCGGGTGCATGGAGCGCCCTCTGGTTGCCATCAGCGGCTTGTGCAAGCCCGTCATCGCCCAGGTTCACGGGGTCGCGGCGGCGAATGGCGCGGGCCTGGTGGCCGCCGCGGATCTGGCTGTAGCAGGCGAGTCGGCGCGGTTGGGTTTGACGGCCATCAATGTCGGTCTGAACTGCATCGGTCCCGTCGTACCGGTTGCGCGGTCCGTCGGTAGGAAGAAGGCCCTCGAGATGCTTTTTTTCGGGGACCTCGTTCCGGCCAGAGAGGCCTTGGCGATGGGGCTCGTAAACCGGGTTTATCCTGAAGAGGCCCTGAAGATGGAGACCCGCAGGTGGGCGGCCGCCCTCGCTCAGAAGAGCCCGGTGGCCTTGCAGATCGCCAAAAAGGCCTTCTACACGGCGGAGGATATGGAGTATCACCAGGCCTTCGAGTACATGAACGAGGCGTTCGCCCGTTTGTGCTGTACCGAGGATGCCCCTGAAGGCATCCGGGCCTTCAAGGAGAAAAGACTCCCTGTCTGGACAGGGAGATGACCGCTCGACCGGCCCCGGGCGGGCTGCCCGGGGCCGGTAGGGGTGTGTGTGAAAAAGCTGTTTCCAACTCGAGCGCGGATCGGCGCGGACTGGGCGGGTGCCGTCCTGATGGGCCGGCTGAAAGGCCTTGCACGATGTAGGCATCCGGTTCGTCCCGGCGCCGGCTTCGGGTGTCTGTCTACCTGCCTTGTTCGTGCTTTTCCCCAGGGGCGGCGCCGCTTTCCGTCATGGAACTTTCGTATACGCCGGTGCCGATGAAGTATTCCGTTCCGGGGATCGGTTCGACATACCCCAGCTTCAGCTTTTCCCCCTCTGACCCGGGCTTGATCCAGTGGTAGGTGACGAACCCGCCGCCTACCCGGGCGGCTTCGGCCAGTTCACGGATCACATACTTGCCTTTTGCATCCTGATAGTCGTATAGATTCTTCCCGACGAGGTCTTTCTGGGTGGCATGGGCGATGTTGCGGCAATCGAGATCGTACACGTAGAAGTAGCCGGACCGATCGGGGTAGAACCGGATCGGCTCGATGAAGTGGCGGATCAAGTCGATGCGCTGCCCGGGATCTTCCTGGCCGCGGCACAGGGCGCCGAGCCCTTCGGCGGCGCAGTGCACTGCAATCACCGCCCCTTGGGCCTCGCAGGTATTGGAGAGCTCATCGGCCTCCGCCGCCGGCTCCATCGGGGCATGCATGAGGATCAGACATGCCAGCGCGGCCAGGTACAAAGAGAACGGGATCGTTCTTTTATCTGAGGTCATTTCCAAAACCTCCTTGTTAAAGGATTGACGGGATGAACCCTTTGCCGAGCGACGAACGGCTGCTCCGGCATGATATCCTTTGACCGGTCATCACGCGCTACGTATCATATTTTTTTGAGCAGGCCAAGGCATATCTGGTTTGCGTCTTCCGGCCGCCGGCGGGTGCAGCACCCGAACGGCCGCCGGCCGGAGAGGCTGAAGGGAGCTTGACGATGGCTGGAAGGGTGTGTCCGCCTTTTATCGGTTATATTCTCTTGAATCCTTTGAGGCGCTTGATCGAGAACCCCCAGAAGATGTTGGGCGGTCTTGTTCGACAGGGGATGACCGTTCTCGAGCCCGGCTGCGCGATGGGGTACTTCACGCTTCCGATTGCGCACATGGTCGGCCCTGCGGGCAGGGTTGTGGCGGTCGACATTCAGCCCAAAATGCTCTCCGCCCTCTCGCGGCGGGCACGGAAGGCCGGTCTGGAGAAGCGGATCGACATCCGGCAGGGCGGCCCTGCGGGGATGGGTCTTCCGGATCTTGCCGGAGAGGTGGATCTTGTGGTGGCGATCCACGTGGTCCACGAGTTGCCGAATTCGGCGCGGTTCTTCGAGGAAGTGCGAGGGGTCATGAAGCCCGGGGCGAAGCTGCTGATCATCGAACCGAAAGGCCATGTTTCGGTGACTCGATTCCGGGAGACCGCCGCATTTGCCGAAGCCGCCGGTCTGAAGGCTGTCGAGGGTTTTGCGGATCTCAGGGCGCGGAGGGCGCTGCTGCGCAAACTGTGATCCGGCTCGGACCTATTTCTCCCGCGAGGATCCGGGTGGTCCGACGTCCATCGATTCAGCCGTTTTCTTGGGGCTCGATCTGCCGTTTGCAGCGTGGACGAAACGCGCCGACCCATGCCGGGACCGGCCGGAAAGGCCTTGTTCGGATCATCATTGAGACTGATCAGTGAGGTGGAGACGATGCGTAGCCTTCCAAAACGGATCTGCTTTGCGGTTGTTGCAGCGGCATGGATGTGTGGCTGCGCAGGGTTTCTGCGCTCCATCGAGCCGCCGCAGGTCGGGCTGTCCGACCTGCGCATCCAGGCGATCCGGCACTTCGAGACCCTGTTGGAGGTGGATCTCAGGGTGGTGAACCCAAATGATTTTCCTCTGATCATCCAGGGGGTCGCCTGCGATCTTGAGCTGAACGGGCAGCATTTCGGTTCGGGGGTCGGAAAGGAAGGGGCGACTATTTCCGCTTTCGATACGGGGATTGTTTCGATCGTAGTGTATTCGTCCATGATCGACCTTTTCAGGGGATTTCTGAAAATGCCTGATCGGGAGGAACTGGTTTACAGCGTAGAAGGTTTTGTAAGGGTGGTCAGGGAGAAGGGGGGAGCGGTCAAGATCCCCTTCGAGAGCGAAGGGCGTTTCAGGTTGCAGCCTTTTGATTCCGACAAGGTGAGTACGGAGCGTGGAGTTCGTGCGGGAGCGCGCAAGGCAGGTTATGGTGCAACCCTCGGACGATCGGATACATGGAGAGAGAGCGTCGAATGGCATTGAACCCACCGATCCGGAACATCGTCCTCATCGGCATGCCGGGGGCCGGGAAAAGCACGGTGGGTGTGATCCTGGCAAAGATGGCGGCGATGGGCTTCGTGGACACGGACCTCCTCCTGCAGGCCTCAGAGGGCCGTTCCCTGCAGGAGATCGTCGATGAAGAGGGGTTTATGGCGCTTCGTGCGATCGAGGAGCGGGTCCTGCTCGGACTCGACCTGCAGGGTCATGTCATCGCCACAGGGGGAAGCGCCGTTTACAGTGAGGCCGCGATGGAGCATCTCAAGGGGTCGGGGGTCGTGGTGTTTCTCGATGCGGCGGCTGAAACGCTCGAGCGGCGCATCCACGACTTCACGACGCGGGGGATCGCCAGACGGCCGGATCAGAGCTTTGCCGAGCTCTACGGCGAAAGGCTCGCCCTCTACCGCCGTTATGCGGACATCCGGATCGACTGCGCCGGTCTGACCCAGGAAGCCGTTTGTGGGCGCATCATCCTGGCGCTCGATGGGGGAAAGGCATGAAGTCCACGAGGCCCACTCCTCTCGTCATGTTGAATCGGATCACCCTGGCGTTCGGAGGGCCGCCGCTGCTTGCCGACGTGGATCTCCAGATCGAGCGGGGGGAGCGGATCTGTCTGATCGGGCGCAACGGCACCGGGAAGTCGACGCTGCTCAGACTGGTCCACGGGGAACTCCGCCCCGACGGGGGAACGATTACGCGCGCTTCGGGTCTCAGGACCGCCCTGCTGCCTCAGGAGGTGCCTCTGGACATGGAAGGAAGCGTCTATGATGTGGTCGCCTCCGGTCAGGGCCTTTATGCGTCCTTCCTGCAGGAATACCATCACCTCCTCCTCGCCTCGCGCAGGCATCCGAAAGAGACGGATTCGGCCCGTCTCGAACAGGCCCGGCGGACTCTGGAGGCCGAAGACGCCTGGGAGCGCCATCAGCAGGTGCAGGAGATCATCTCGCGCATGGACCTCGATGAGGCCGCCGACAGCGAAACGCTCTCAGCCGGGCTCAAGCGGCGGATCTATCTGGCCCGTGCCCTCGCCAACGGTCCGGATATCCTGCTCCTGGACGAGCCCACCAACCACTTGGATCTGGATGCCATCCTGTGGATGGAGCAGTTCTTGCTGCGCTCGGTCAGGACGATGCTTTTCGTGACCCATGACAGGGTCTTCCTCGACCGGCTCGCCACCCGCATCGTCGAACTGGACCGGGGGATGCTCACGTCCTTTCCCGGCCGCTACGAGGACTACCTTGCCCGCAAGCAAGCACTTCTCGATGTAGAGGCCAATCGGAACGCCGCTTTCGACAAGCAGTTGAAACGTGAGGAGGAGTGGCTCAGGCAGGGGATCAAGGCCCGGAGGACCCGAAACGAGGGGCGGGTGCGGGCCCTCATGGAAATGCGGGCCGAGGTCGCCCGGCGGCGTTCCCTTGGCGGCTCCGTCCACCTGGCTGAGCATGAGGTCGAAAGATCCGGGAAGCGGGTCATCGAGGTCCGCGGCGTTTCGTTCGGGTTCGGAGGGGTTCCCGTTGTCCGAGACGTCTCCACCACCATCCTGAGGGGTGACAAGGTGGGGATCATCGGGCCCAACGGCTGCGGCAAGACGACCTTGCTGCGCATCTTGCTCGGGGACCTGGAGCCCGAAGCCGGCCGCGTGAGACGCGGTGAAAATCTCGAAGTGGCCTATTTCGATCAACTGCGCGCCCAGCTGGATCCGGACAAGACGGTCCAGCAGAACGTGGCCGGAGATGGCGACAAGGTCATCGTGGGCGGCAAGACCCGGCACGTCATCGGATATCTGCAGGATTTCCTGTTCACTCCCGAGCAGGCGCGTGCGCCTATCACGCGCCTTTCCGGCGGAGAGCGGAATCGCCTGCTGCTCGCCAAACTCTTCACGCGCCCGGCCAACCTGCTGGTGCTCGATGAACCGACCAACGACCTGGACATAGAAACCCTCGAACTCCTGGAGGCCATGCTGGTGGAATTCCCCGGGACCGTGCTGATCGTGAGCCATGACCGGGCCTTCCTGAATCATGTCGTGACCTCGGTCCTGGCCTTCGAAGGGCGAGGACGGGTGACCGAGGTTGTGGGCGGCTATGACGACTGGCTGAGACAGCGCCCGAAGGATACGGCGGCTTCGGGGCCGGAGAAGGCGAAGCATGCGAAGCCCCGTCCACGCAAAGAGGCCCCGCGAAAGCTCACGTTCAAGGAGCAGCGGGAGCTGGAGCTTCTGCCTGACCGTATCGAGGGCCTCGAGGCCGAAAGGCGCGACCTCTTCGCCGCCATGGCCGAGCCTGAGCTCTATCGGTCGGCCGGGAGCGAGGTGGCGCGGCTCCAGTCCCGACTCCACGCCCTCGAGGAAGAGATCGATGCGGCCATGGCCCGCTGGGAGGAGCTGGAGGAGGTGAATCTCCAATCGGCCAAGTGAACCTTCCCGCCCGAACTGGCGGCAACGGAGCCATGATGGCGCCTGCGGCGTCCTCCGCCGCTGCCGCCAGGCAGATGATCCATCCTGCACGAATCCGTCAGACATCCCCCCTCCTTTGATCCAGGGGCGAACGGCCCCCCGCCTGTGCCCTTTTTGGGGTCGTGATCCTTGGGTCGCTCCTCGTTGCCGCGCGTTCGTTCTTCGAGACCCCGGTCTTTACAATTTCTCGACAGGTCTTATTTTATAACCGTGACCTTCGTTGGTGTTCCTTCAGAAACAATGAGCGAACGCCGGCGGATTGCGGTTAGACAGGAAGAGCATGTACCAGACGCGCTGGCCGATGCCTGCGGCATATCAGGCAGAGGGCAGGCCTGAAACATTTCAATACAAGGAGTTTTGAAACGATGGAACATGAAAAGGAAAAACAGGGAAAGGTGGATCTGCCCCGTGAGATCCCGATCCTGCCCTTGCGCAACACCGTCGCCTATCCTTTCATGGTGATTCCGTTGGTCGTAGGTATCAAACGCTCCGTGAAGCTGGTGGAAGACGCGCTGCAGGGGGACAGGATCATCGGCCTCGTCACCATGAAAGACGGCCATATCGAAGAGCCTCAGCCGGGCGAGGTTTATGAAGTCGGGACGCTCGCGAAGATCGACCGGGTCTTGAGGGCGCCGAACGAAAATACCCTTCAGATCGTGGTGCAGGGGCTTGAGCGCTTTCGCGTCAAACACTGGATCGGCTCGGAACCCTACCTTCGTGCAGAGGTGGAGCCGGCCTCGGACATCATCGAGAAGGACCTGGAGACGGATGCCCTGGAGCGCAGTCTGCGCGAACTGGCGCAGGAGGTGATCCATCTGTCGCCCAACCTGCCGAAGGAGGCCGCGGCGCTTCTGAATCAGGTGCAGGACCCGCAGTACCTGAGTTATCTCGTGGCGAGCAACCTGAGGCTGGATGTGCCCGAGGGCCAGCTGGTCCTCGAACTGGATCAGGTCAAGGAGAAATTCCGGCACCTGATCACCTATCTGGCCCGGGAGCGGGACATTCTGAGCCTGGGGAAGAAGATCAAGAACGACGCCCAGGAGGAGATGGACAAGGCGCAGCGTGATTACTATCTGCGCCAGCAGCTGAAGGCCATCCGCAAGGAGCTGGGAGAAGACGAGGCGCCGGAGTCGCCGGTCGACGAGTACCGTGAAAAGATCGAGAAGGCCGGCCTCCCGGAGGAGGCGGAGAAAGAGGCGCTGAGAGAGTTGAAGCGGCTTTCTTCGATGTCGCCCCACTCGGCCGAGTATCCTGTGATCCAGACCTACCTCGACTGGCTGAGCGATCTTCCCTGGAACGAGGTGAGCGTCGACGAAACGGACATCGTGGGCGCGCGCCGGGTGCTCGATGAGGACCATTACGATTTGGAGGAGGTCAAGGACCGGATCATCGAATACCTGGCTGTCCACCAATTGGTGAAGGAGCGCGGTGCGGAGCCGGGCGCTGCCGAAGGGCAGGATGGTCCGGACGGGACAGGGGTGATCCTCTGCTTCGCGGGGCCTCCGGGAGTCGGCAAGACGAGCCTCGGGCAGAGCATCGCGCGGGCCCTCGGCCGCAAATTCACCCGTATGAGCCTTGGCGGCATGCGGGACGAGGCGGAGATCCGCGGCCACCGCAGGACTTACATCGGTGCCATGCCGGGGAGGATTATCCAGGCGATCAAGCGCGCCGGGACCCGGAATCCGGTCTTCATGCTGGACGAGGTGGACAAGATCGGCACCGACTGGCGAGGCGACCCGAGCAGCGCGCTGCTGGAGGTGCTCGACCCGGCCCAGAACCATGCCTTCCGGGACCATTACCTGGACCTGGATTTCGACCTGAGCGATGTCATCTTCATCACGACCGCGAACCAGCTCGAAACCATCCCGGGTCCTCTGCGCGACCGGATGGAGATCATCCAGCTGGACGGCTACACCGAGTACGAAAAGCTTCACATCGCCAGACGGCACCTGGTGAGCCGACAGCTGCGGGCCAACGGGCTGCGCCCGGATGAGATCACCTTTACGGATGAGGCCCTGCTGAAGATCATTCAGGACTATACCCGTGAGGCCGGCGTGCGGAACCTGGAGCGCCAGATCGGCGCGGTGTGCCGCAAGGCGGTGGTCCGGATCGCGGGCCGCGAGGCGGAGAACATTACCATCACGCCGGAGATCGTCCGGCAGTATCTGAAGAAGGAGAAGTTCGATTCGGAGACCTCGGAGACCATCGAGATCCCCGGCATCGCCACCGGACTGGCGGTGACCGCCGTCGGCGGGGACATCCTCTTCATCGAAGCCACACAGATGCGCGGGAAAGGGCGACTGACCTTGACCGGCCAGCTGGGGGACGTGATGCGGGAGAGCGCTCAGATCGCCCACAGCTACGTGCGCTCAAAGGCCGACGGGCTGGGGATTGCGCCGGAGCTGTTCGAGCAGACCGATGTGCACGTGCATGTTCCGGCCGGCGCTATCCCGAAGGACGGCCCCTCGGCAGGTATTGCGATGGTGATGGCGATGGCGAGCCTCTTCAGCGGGCGGTCCGTCCGCGGGGATGTCGGTATGACCGGGGAAGTGACCCTGCGGGGCCGTGTCATGCCGGTCGGCGGGATCAAGATGAAGGTCCTGGCCGCCCACAGGGCCGGCTTGAAGGCGGTGATCCTCCCGAAACGCAATGAGCGGGATCTGGAAGAACTCCCGGAAGAGGTCCAGCAGGCCATGCGGTTCGTGCTGGTCGATCGGATCGATGAGGCGCTGAGCGTCGCGCTGGAGCCCGCGGAAGGCGAGGGAGAGGTCCAGCAGGCCGTCCACGCGTGACCATCTGACAGGGAACCATAGAAAAGAGGGCCGAAGCCCGGCAGGAGGATCCTGCCGGGCTTCGGCCCTTGCTTTTTCAGGGGGGATCCGGCTCGATCCCGTGCAGGTAGCGTTCAAGCCATGCAGCGGTGTGCGAGATCCGGGTTTGTTCGAGAATCTCCGTCGGTGAGCCGGCAGCGACGACCTCCCCGCCGGCCTCTCCGCCCTCCGGCCCGAGGTCGATGACATAGTCCGCCGCAGCGATGACTTCCATGTTGTGCTCGATCACGGCCACGGTGTTCCCCTGGTCCACCAGGGCCTGCAGGACCCCGACCAGGCGCTGGACGTCGTGGAAGTGCAGTCCCGTGGTTGGCTCGTCCAGGATGTAGAGGGTGCGGCCGCGGGAGGCCTTGCCCAGTTCTTCGGCCAGCTTCATGCGCTGCGCCTCGCCGCCCGACAGGGTGGGGCTGGCCTGGCCAAGCCTGAGGTATCCCAGCCCGATGTCTTCCACCGCCTGGATGGCCCTCCGTATGGCGGGCACGGCCTCGAAGAAGGCAGTGGCCTCGCTGAAGGTCAGGTCCAGGATCTCGGCGATGTGTTTGCCCTTGTAGGTAATGTCGAGCGTTTCGGGTTCGAAGCGCCGCCCGCCGCAAATCTCGCAGTGCACATAGACGTCCGGCAGAAAGCTCATGGCCACCTTGACGGAGCCCTGTCCCTTGCAGGCCTCGCAGCGCCCCCCCTGGACGTTGAAGGAGAAACGGCCGGGGCCGTACCCGCGGGCGCGCGCCTTGGGGGTCATGGAGAGCAGCCGGCGGATCTCCGTCAGACACCCGATGTAGGAGGCGGGCACCGAGCGCGGGGTCCTGCCGATCGGGGTGTGATCCACTTCGAGGACGCGTTCGACCGCCTTCCAACCTTCGATTCCGCGGCAGAGTCCCCCGCCCTCCTTGCCCTGCAGCCGGGCGTGCAGTTCACGGTGAAGCGTTTCCTTGAGAAGGGTGGACTTTCCCGACCCCGAGACCCCGGTGACGGCGATGAGTGTTCCCAGGGGAAACACGGCGTCGATGTGTTTGAGGTTGTTACCGGACGCCCCCCGGACCGTGATCGCTGGTCCGTTCATGTAGGGCCGCAGCCGCGATGTCAGCTCGCGCCCCCGCCCGCCGAAGGCCTGCCCGGTCAGGGATTCGGGGACACGGCTCAACTCCTCCAATGTCCCGCTCGCTACGATTTGTCCGCCTGCCTCCCCGCCGCCCGGCCCGAGGTCGATGATGTGGTCGGCGGCTCGGATGGTCTCCTCGTCGTGCTCCACGATCAGGATGGAGTTGCCGCGGCCCTTGAGCGAGTCCAGGGCGTCGAGCAGCAGGCGGTTGTCGCGTGCGTGGAGTCCGATCGTCGGTTCGTCCAGGATGTAGCAGACCCCGGTCAGGTTGGACCCCAGTTGGGCCGCGAGGCGTATCCTCTGGGCCTCGCCCCCCGAGAGGGTGTCGCCGCTCCGGCTGAGGGCCAGATAGCCGAGCCCGAGCCGGTCGAGGAAGGCGATGCGGGTGAGGACCTCCGCCATGATCGGATCGGCGATCGGGGATTCGGCCGGTGAAAAGGAGAGCCCCTCCAGGAGGGCGCGGGCCTCCGACGCCGGCCGTTGAACGATATCCCAGATGGAAAGCCCCGCGATGCGGGCGCTCAGCGCCTCCGGTTTCAGGCGGCTCCCGCCGCAGTCGGGGCAGGTTCGTTCCTTCCCGGTGTCTTCCCCGCCGATGGTGCCCAATCCCTCGCAGCGGGGGCAGGCGCCCTGGGGGCTGTTAAAGGAGAAGAGCCTCGGATCGGGCTCCTGCAGCCCGACTCCGCAGGCCGGGCACACGCCCCGCCGGCTCAGGGTCTCCTCGCGGCCGGTGCTGTCTACGACGGTCAGGGTGCCGTTGCCCTCCTCGAGGGCCGTCAACACGAGCTCCTCGAGGTTGGGATGGGGGATTTCGCCCACGACCAGCTCGATGGTATGTTCGTGGTAACGGCTCAGGCTCAGGCCTCGTTCGATCGGCGTGAAGCGGCCGTCGATGCGCGCCTCGCGGAAGCCCTTCTGATAGGCTCGTTCGAAGAGGATCTTGTGGAAACCCTTGCGGCCGAAGATCTTGGGGGCCAGGATCCTGGCGCGGGTGCCTGCGAACCGCTGCGTCACGGCGGCGATGATCTCGCTGAGCCCGAGGGCCTTGAGCTGGCGGCCGCAGGCGGGGCAGGACTGCCCGCCGAGTTTGCTGAAGAGCAGGCGCAGGAAATGGTAGATCTCCGTCAGGGTGGCGACGGTGGAGCGTCGGCTGCTCCGGCTGGTGCGCTGCTGGATGGCGACGGTGGGGGGGATGCCTGTGACGGCGTCGACGGCAGGCCGTTCGAGGATCTTCACGTATTGGCGCACGTAGGGCGCGAGGCTCTCCAGATAACGCCGCTGCCCTTCGGCGAAGATGATGTCGAAGACGAGCGTCGACTTCCCCGAGCCCGATACGCCGGTCACGACGACCATCTCTCGGCGCGGGATCGACAGGTGCAGATCCTTCAGGTTGTGCTCTCGGGCCCCGTGCACCTCGATGGCCCCGCCCTCCGGAGCGGGTGGACCATCCGCCCAGCGGGCGGCCTGTTCCCGGACGCCGGGGGTCAGCCGGTCGTGCCCGCCGAGGTACTCCGAGAGGAATCGCCCGGTATGCGAATCCGGACAGGCGGCCACGGCCTCGGGGGTTCCGGCGGCCACCACGTACCCGCCTTCGGATCCGCCTTCGGGGCCGAGGTCGATGACCCAGTCCGCGGCCTTGATGACGTCCATGTTATGTTCGATCACAAGGACGGTATTCCCCGCGTTGACCACGCGCCGCAACACCTTCAGCAGGGTGTCGATGTCTGCGAAGTGGAGGCCTGTGGTCGGTTCGTCGAAGATGAACAGCCGATGGCCGGGCCTGGTTTCCTTCAGATGGCGGGAGAGCTTCAAACGCTGCGCCTCGCCGCCCGACAGGGTGTTGAGCGGCTGCCCGAGTTCCATGTAGCCGAGGCCCACCTCCCGAAGCGGCAGCAGCGCATCGGCGATGGCGGTGTGGTTCTGGAAGAAGTCCAGGGCCTGATCGACGGTCATGCACAGGATGTCGTGGATGTTTTTCCCATCGTAGGCGACTTCAAGGACCTCGGGTTTGAAGCGTTTGCCGCCGCAGTCCGGACACGAGATGTAGACATCCGACAGGAACTGCATCTCCACCTTCTCGAAGCCGGCGCCCTGGCAGGTTTCGCACCGGCCCGCAGCCACGTTGAAGGAGAAGTGGCGCGGTTCGAGGCGCGCTGCCTTCGCGCTGCGCGTCCTGGCAAGGAGGCTCCGGATGGGGTCCATGGCCTTCGAGTAGGTCAGACAATTGGCCCGCGGTGTGCGGCCGATCGGCCTCTGGTCAACCAGCACCACGTCGCCTACCCGATCGGCCCCCTGGATGGCGCGGTGGGCGCCGGGGCGGCCTTCCGGCTGGCCTTTGAGGCGCTTCACGCCTTTGTAGAGGATCTCTTCCACGAGGGTGGATTTGCCGGAGCCGGAGACCCCGGTCAGGCAGCTGAGGCAGTTGAGCGGAATGCGGATATCGATGTCTTTCAGGTTGTTTTCCGCGGCGCCCTCCACGGTGAGCCAGCCGTTTTCGGGCGGGCGGCGTTTCTGGGGGAGAGGGATGAACCGCTCGCCTCTCAGGTACTGGGCGGTGACGGTGTTGCGGGCATCCGCGGTGGGCCCGAAGTACATGATCTGCCCGCCGTTTTTGCCGGCGCCCGGACCGAGGTCCAGGAGAAAGTCGCTGCGGGCGATGATCTCGGGGTCGTGCTCGACCACGACCAGGGTGTTCCCGAGGTTACGGAGCCGCTGAAGGATCCGCGTCAGCCGGTGGTTGTCACGGGGGTGGAGTCCGATGCTGGGTTCGTCCAACACGTACAGGGTGTTGACGAGGGACGAGCCCAAAGCCGATGTGAGGGCGACGCGCTGCACCTCCCCGCCCGACAGGGTGCGGGACTGACGGTCGAGGGTGAGGTAACCGAGCCCGACATCTTCCAGGTATCTCAAACGGCTGCGGATCTCCCCGAGGACCATGAGCGCGGCCTTGTCCACCTCCGGAACAGGCAGGGCGTCGAAAAAGACGTTGCATTCCTTCACGGAAAGGGCATAGATCTCGGCGATATTCAACCCGTTCAACCGGTATTGGAGGGCGGCTTGCTTGAATCGCGTCCCTCCGCAGGCGGTGCAGGGGGCGTAGCTGCGGAACCGCGAGAGATAGACGCGGACATGCATCTTATACGTCTTGGTTTCCAGCCATTCGAAGAACCCCCGGATGCCATACCAGTCCTTGCCGCCTTCGACGACGAGGCGCTGCTGGGCGGGGCTGAGCGCCTTGAAGGGGACCGTCGCAGGAATCCTCTCCCTTCGGCAGAAGGCCATCAAGTCCTCGAACTCCATGCGGCCGTCCTCCGCACGGCCCCAGGGTTTGATCGCCCCCTGCTGCAGGGACAGGCCGCGGTCCGGGATGATGAGGTCGAGGTCGATGTCGATGATGCGCCCGAATCCGCGGCAGGTGTCACAGGCCCCCAACGGACTGTTGAAGGAGAAGAGGTTGGGGGTGGGAGCGGGATAGGTGATGTTGCATTCCGGGCAGGTGAGCGAAGAGGCGAAAGAGAGCGGCCGCCCGCGTTCGACGACGACGCTCAGACGGCCGCCGCCGAGGCGGAAGGCCTGTTCCACCGAATCGAGGACACGCTGGCGCTCCGAGGACTTGAAGGGAAGGCGGTCCCCGACGACGACGATTTCGGTCTCCCCCGGTTGGGGCTCCCAATCCTCTAGGGGCAGCATTTCTCCGTCGCGGAAAAAGCGGGTATACCCCATGCGGCGGAGTTCGGCGGCCGCTTTGGCGGGGTCGCCGTTGTCCAGGAGGACCGGAAAGGTGATCAGGATCTCGGCCCTCTCCGGAATCCCGGCGAGGCCTTGCCAGACCTCTTCGGGGCTTTGGTTTCGCACCGGGCGGCCACACACGCGGCAATGGAGGACGCCAAGGCGCCCAAAGAGGAGCTTTCCGAGGTCGGTCAACTCCGTCATGGTGCCGACCGTCGAGCGCGAGGTCCGCACCGGGTCCTTCCGATCGATGGCGATGGCCGGCGGGATGTTCTCGATCCGGTCCACCAGGGGCCGATCCATCCGGTCCATGAACTGACGGGCGTACGGGGAAAAGGTCTCCACGTAACGCCGCTGCCCCTCGGCGTAAAGGGTGTCGAAGGCGAGGGATGACTTCCCCGAACCGCTTACGCCGGTCACCACGGTGATCCGGTTGAAGGGGATCTGCAGGTCCAGATTTTTCAGGTTGTTCTGGCGTGCGCCGAAGATCTGGAGGGTGGGATGGCCGGATTCTTTGTGCAAAGGCAGTGGTTTCTTCAAGGCAATCAGGGTTGGGAGTCTCCCGGCCCTATCGGGCACACGTTGAACAGGTTGATGTCTGCAGGATGATCATCTGTTTTTCACACACGGTGCCCCAGGGTCCGGACTCCGTGCACAGAGCGCCCCACGGCCCTGCGGAGGGTCGCTGGTTCAGTCTCCAGGCGCTTTCAGGCTCACCGATGGACAGTGCCAACTGCCTTCGAACAGGTGTTTCCGGGGATCCCAGGGCTGTCCCGCGCCGGGTCTGCAATCCTTTAGGAAGAGCCGTCTTTCGGGGCGATCGTGCCGAGGAAGCGCTGGAAGGCCCCGCTGATTTTCTGCATCAAGGGTTTGCGCAAACGGACCTTCAGATAAAGGTCCCCCGCTTCGCCCCCTCCCTTGCCTGGCCCCCCCATGCCTTTGAGGCGCAGTTGTCCGCCCTCTGGAAAACCGGCAGGGATGCTGACCAGGAGCGTTTTGGAAAATTCTCTCATGTTGTAGGGTATCTTCCCACCCTGTTCGGCCTCCTCGGGTGCTATGGTGATGGTGTCGTGCCGGTCGGGGCCGCGTTCGGGGATATGGACGCCGAGCGTTTTCCGAAGCCCGTACGACAACATTTTGCCGATTCCCCGGTTCAGCAGGGGTGATGAGGACCCGCGGTTCTGCCCCGGCCGGGAGGTGAAGACCCAACCCTTCCCCCGGTAGCCCGGTCCCCCGAAGTCGAAGGTGCGGCCGCCCGAGCGGGCGAATTCCTTGAAGAGATCTTCAAAGCTCCGGTAGCCGAAGGTCCGGCTCATCTCATCGAAAACGGACTGGATATCCGAGCCGCGGAAGATGTCTTCCTGCGAATAATTCTGACGGAACCGGCCGTAGGCCTCGGAGCCGAAGCGGCTTCGGATTTCATCGTACTCCCGGCGCTTTACCGGGTCCGAGAGGACTGCGTAGGCCTCATTGACGGCCGCCATCCGAGCGGTCGCTTCCGGATTGTCCTGGTTCCGGTCCGGATGATGTTCCAGGGCGAGGCGGCGGAAGGCCTCCTTGATCTGCTGGGGGGAGGCGCCGGGATCGACACCCAGGATCTTATAGTAGTCTCTGGATCCGTTCTCGTTCATCAATTTGTCAGGATGGGTTGTGTTGACGTTGACAGGAAACTCGAGGGCAGGCGGCTACGATCGGGCGGAACGCGCTGATCGGGGACTGTCCAGAGAACCTTATCATCAACAGTGAAAAAAGGTTTTCTACCACTCAGAATATAGAATAACGGGAGGGGCCGCAAGTGCAAAACCGGAACAGGCCGGCGACCGAAAAAGCGGCGCCGGGGCGGGTGCCGGCGCGGGCTTGCAATCGGCCGGAATTTGATATAGTTTCCAATCCGGAAATGGTCTTTTTTGCCAATCTCTGCGTCAATCTGCACGTTTGCTTGTGCGGCGACCTGCAGGTCGCCTCCGCACAAACGCTGGATTTCCTTGATCTTGGCAAAAAATCCGCATTTCCGGATTGGAAACGGGTTGACGTTGGTCCAATGGTCTTTTTTGCCAATCTCTGCGTCAATCTGCACGTTTGCTTGTGCGGCGGGATCAGAACGCGGTTCCGGGTTCCTCGATTCAGTCCCGTCCGGTAAGGGCGCAGGGAACGGCGCCTGCCGGACGATTGAGGGTGGCGATGGGGCCATGAGGCTGGTTTGCCGGGGCTGGCGCCGGCCGGTGGATGCCGGCCAGGGAGATTTGGATCCAGGGCCTTGGTGTTTCAGTGCGGGACAAAGGAGGGCGATTGCTCACCCAATCAGCAAGAATGCAGAGCGCCGAAGCTTGGCGCGACCTGAACGACAGGCTGGTCGAATCCTTGAACCTTCTCCGATTCGACTTACCGGTCACGCATGTGTACAACCCATTGGTCTACGCAAGGGCCCCTTATGACCTCTATCTGGAGCGCTATGGTCTTGGGCCGAAGGAGGTCCTCCTGCTCGGGATGAACCCGGGTCCCTGGGGTATGGCCCAGACCGGGGTTCCCTTCGGAGAGGTGAGTGCGGTGCGCGATTGGCTGAGGATCGATGCACCCGTGGGGCGGCCGCAGCGGGAACATCCCAAACGTCCGGTGGAGGGCTTCGGTTGCAGGCGGAGCGAAGTGAGCGGCCGGAGGCTCTGGGGGTGGGCCCGCTCGCGCTTCGGCGAGCCGGAGGTCTTTTTCAGCCGGTTTTTTGTGGCGAATTATTGCCCTCTGCTCTTTGTCGAGGAAAGCGGGCGGAACCTCACGCCGGACAAGCTTCCCGCAGCGGAGCGGAAGCCCTTGGTGGCTGCCTGTGACCGTGCCCTGCAGGGGGCGGTGGAACTCATCCGTCCCAGGTTTGTGCTGGGCGTGGGAAAGTTTGCGGCTCAGAGAGCCGCCGAGGCCCTGGCCGAAAGGGGTGTCACGGTCGGTGCCGTGACCCACCCGAGCCCGGCGAATCCGAAGGCGAACAAGGGTTGGGAGGCCCTGCTCGAGGCCGAGTTGGCGGCCCTGGGGATCGACCTGAGAAACATCCCCTGAGACGAAGCGGAAATATCCACGGTTTAAGGGCCGGAAATGCATGCCGGGATACCAGACCCACGCCTTCAAGGTCTGGCGTCTCTGCGCCAGGATGCCCTTCTGCCAGGGGCGTGGCTGAAAACGATATCCACCCGTCACCGGTTCCGGCGATCGACCCCTTGCTGCGGCGGACAGAGCCGGTGCATATTTTGGAGTCAAGAGGGAGTCTGCACATCGTTCCGTTTTCAGACCGAGCGCGGAAGGGCGATTGCCGGCCGGCTTTAGCAGCCGGCCGGTGCGGTTGGTTCGCGAGGTTGAAAGGAGTGAGGCCGATGATCATCGAGCCTGGTTTGAGAGGGGTTGCGGAGTTGGTGGTTTCAAGGCAGAACCTGGCGAGTTACACCGGGAATCTGGGTGCCGAGGTGCTCTCCACGCATCAGGTCGTGCTCCTTATGGAGCAGGCTTCGCGCAACGCGATAGCCGGCCGTTTGCCGGAGGGCCGCATCAGTGTCGGCACGGAGGTTCGGGTGCGGCATTTCGCGGCGACCCCTATCGGTGTCGGCGTGCGTGCCGAATCGGAGCTGAGCGCGTTCGAAGAGGGCAGAATGGTCTTCAAAGTGGTGGTGAATGACGAGTTTCAGAAGATCGCTGAAGGGGAAAATGTCCAAATCCTGGTTTCGGTGCAATCGTTTCTGGACAGGGTCCGGCGTAAGATGAAGGCTCAGCGGGGTTGAACGGCCGGCTCGAGACGCTCGATGCCTGAGGCTTCAGTCGTGTCTTCCGGCCTCGAGCGTGGTGGACCCGCTGGCCGACGGATCCACCGCAGCGTTCCAGCGAAGATGAATGCCTCGTCCCCCGTCCTGCAAGTTCGCGCCGGTGAGGCTTAAAGAGCTTCCATCAATAATGCGCCGTAAGCGTCCGATCGGTCCTCATCTCCCAAGAGGCCTTTTGCGCTGGCCTCGCCCGTTTTTCCACTGCGTCCGGGGCCTTGTCACCGTTCTATTCGACGCTGCTGCGCGTCGACCCGCGCACGCCATTCCCGGTCTTTCTGCAAGTGGATGCCGGCCAGACGATTGAACGATCTGGCCTGCCGCCTGTTTCCCTTCACCAGCCAGGCCTCCGCCAGGTAGTAGCAGGCCTGGCCGTTGCTCGGGTTCAGATTGAGGGCCCGTTCGAGGACGGTGATGGCCTCGTCGGTTCGGCCGTCTTTCAGGAGCATGCGGCCCTCTTCCGTGATCTCCAACGCAGCGACCGCCCTGGGATCGACTTTCGGGACCGCCGCGGCCCGCGGCGGCGGAACGCTGTCGATGGAGGATCGCGAGGGGGCGGGAGGGGGAGTTTTGAGAGTCGGCGCGGGTTCCGGTGCGGGCCGCGGGACGGATGCCGTTGCGGGTCTCGACGCGGGCTGCGGGGCGGTTGCACAGGATGTCAGGAAGAGCAGAAAACCGCCCAGCGTCATGAGGATCAGCATTTCAGAGGCTTTCGAAGACATCTTTGAACCACTCCAGGATTCCGGTTTTTTTCTTCGGCGCGTGCAGTGTGCAGGTCGCGGACGGGGCGTTTTCCACCAGAAAGACCTCGTCCTGCGGCGAGGGACATGCGCCCGGCAGGGCGAGGAGACCGCTGGCCGGGCAGATCCTTTTGGTCACGATGCCCTCGGGGGTCGTGAACCAGTTGCCGGTGGCGAACTGCGGCAAAGAGCGCATGAGGTCGGCCCAGATAGGGAGGGCGATCGAGGACCCCGTGCCGTGCAGCGTACCGCCCTCATCGAAACCCACCCAGACCACGGCGAGGACATCCGGCGTAAAACCCACGAACCAGGCGTCCCGCGAATCGTTGGTAGTCCCGGTCTTGCCGGCTGCGGGAAACGAGATGCCGAGGGCTGGGAGGCTCCGGGCCGTACCATCCTGTACGACGCTCTGCAGCAGGGATGTCATGAGGTAGGCCTTTGCCGGTGAGGTGACCTCGCTGATCTCCATGTGGCGCCTTTCGAGCGTTTCCCCGCCTTCATCGATCACTTCACGCAGGGAAAGCGGCTGAGGCAGGATGCCGTCGCCCGCAAATGCACAATAGGCGCGGGCCAACTCCAGAGGGATGACCTCGGCGGCGCCCAGGGCGAGGGATGGGTAAGGGGGAAGCGGAGTCGAGAATCCAAATCGTTGCGCCGTTTCCACCACCTCGCTCAGACCGACCTGCATGGCCAGATCCACGGACGCCCGGTTGACGGATTTGGCCAGGGCCGTCCGCAAGGTGACCTGATCGGCTTCCAGCGGGGCGTAATTTTTGGGCTCCCAGGCCCGGCCGTCGACCGTATAGGTCTTGGGCTGGTTGGACAGCAGACTGGCGGGCGTGAAACGGTCGAGGGCGCTCAAGAAAACGAATGGCTTGAAGGCGCTGCCGGGCTGGCGGCGAGCATGGGTGATGCGGTTGAACTGGCTGTTGCCGTAATGACGTCCTCCGACCATGGCCAGGATGGCCCCAGTGCGGGGCTGCATGACCACAATGGCGCCCTGAACCTGTTTTTCGGGGGAGGATCGCTTCAGATCGGGATGCCGGGATTCGATCCGTTCAAGACCCTTCTTGAGGGCCTTTTCGGCGGCCTCTTGGACCTGAGTGTCGAGGGTCGTTTGGATATAGAGTCCAAGGCTGGCCAGGTCGTCAGGCGAATAAAGGGTCTTCAACTGGGACACGACAAAATCCAGGAAGTAGGGAGCGGTACGCCCGTAAGCCTGGTAGCCGATGGTTTCGAGCGCGGCGTCGGAGGCCGAGGCCGCCTCGCCCTCCGAGATCCACCCCTGTTTGTGCATGGCTTGCAGGACAGAGTTGCGCCGTTCCAGGCATCGCTCGGGGTCTTTGTAAGGGGAGTAATGATTGGGGGCGCGGATCAGGCCGGCGAGTGCAGCGGCCTCAGGCAAGGAGATCGCCTTGACCGGTTTCCCGAAATAGAACCAGGATGCCTCCCCGATGCCGTGGATGGCGACGGACCCCTTCTGTCCGAAATAGATCTCGTTCAGGTAGATTTCGAGGATCTCGTCCTTGTCGTACATCGTCTCCATGGTGACGGCCAGCAGGCCTTCCTTCAGTTTGCGCTGAAAGGTCTTTTCAGGGGTCAGGAAATAATTTTTCGCCAGCTGCTGCGTGATCGTGGATCCCCCCTGGCGCAGTTCGCCGTGTTTGAGGTCCATGTAGACTGCGCGCAGGATCCCCTTGATGTCCATTCCCGGATGGTCGTAATAGCGGGCATCCTCTGCAGCGAGCACGGCCTGGATGACGTGCAGCGGGATCTCGTCGATGGAGACGAGTTGTCGATCTTCGCGTTCGAGGCCGAAAAAGAGCATCAGCTCTTCGGGTTCGAGTTCCAGGAGTTTCAGCGCAGCGGAAGTGTCCAGCCTTTTGATGGAGTGGATGCGCCCTTTCTGGAGTTGGATCTGGACGGGGTAACCCGCTCTGGTCCTGCCCGGGATGTCGATGTCGTGCAGGAAGATCCGCAGGGTCGTCCCGCTGAAGGACATTTCGCCTTTTTCCCGGGGCGGCCGGTCCACCGGCCGGTACTGCAGCCGCTTCAGCCTGTTCCTCAGGGCCTCGACGTTTACGGATTGTCCGGGGTAGAGAAGTGCGGCATCCGAGTAGATCCTGGAGGGTACCGTCCAGCGCCGCCCTGAAAAGCGGTGCTGGATGTCCTGGGCGAGAAAAAACCCATAAAGGGTCAGTCCGGCGGTGATGAGCAACAGGGCGATGAAGATCCAGGCTACCAGGCGCCGCCGGAAGGATTTTTTGGGGGCACTTTTTCGGCGGGTGCGAGGGCGTTTTGGGGTGCCGGTTTTTTTATGCATACGTGGAATCAGTCTAATGCATTGATTTGCATGCTCCATGCAGATCCATAATCTGCATGGGCCGCAAGATGTTGGGGGTTTCGACCGCGGGACCAAGACATTGGTTTCTCTCCCGCGAAGGTTTACAATCTTGAAAGGATAGATGATTCAGGTCGGGAGTGCAAGCATCCGTGGGGAGGATGTTCCGCGTGAGCGCGGGGCAACCGCGCTCAGCGTTGTGGATCGTGTGTGATGGTCCAGGCCAGCAGATCCGGATCCGTAATTTCGAATCGTTTTCCTGCCCGGGCTGCCAGAAGGGAAAAGTCCCGCAAGACCGCTTCCAAACCCATGTCTCTCATCATCCCGAAGGGCCCCTGTTTCATCAACAGGACTTCCTTGACGGCGAGATCCAGGTCTTCGAGCGATGCCTTTTTCTGCTGCAGGCTGTAAAGGGTGCCATTCAAAACGGAATAAAGGAGTCTTTTGGTCAGCAGTTCATCTTGGGCAGGGTGTTCGGGCGCCGAGTTGCCGTCGGATCGGTGCCTATAAAAACCTGGTGCATCATCCGAGGCCTTTTGGCCGTCGTAGAGGTATATTCCGCGTGATTTTTTTTTCCCGGTCCGGCCTTGAGAAAGTAGTCTTTCAAAGAGGACAGGCGCCCGTAATCCTTGTTTTTCGCATGGCTGGCGGCCTTGTCCGTCCCAGTCCACGGGGAGCAGGCTGCCCGGTTGGCCAGCGCGCCGCATGGCGGCGAAGAGAAAGTCGATGCCGATGACGTCCATCGATTCACAAGGGCCGACATAGAACAAGGGCCGGGCGGCGGCATCCACTGCGCTTGGGAGGGCCAACCCCTCTTCCAGGATGTAAAGCGCTTCGAGGTAATAATAACTGAGGATGGCATTGACAACAGAACCTTGTGCATCCTTTGCGAGAATGGCGTTCTTCCCCAGGCTGTGGCACCAGGATTTGAGGTACGCGGGCAGTTCAGGAGAGGTTTCAGGCCCTTCCAGGATTTCGATCAGGTCGATCAGTTCGACGGGGTAGAAAAAATGCAATCCGCAAAATCGCTCCGGATGGCGGAGGTGCTTGGCCAGAGAGGCGATGGAAATGGAAGACGTATTGGAAAGCAGCAGGGCCTTCCACGAAAGAACGGATTCCAGTTGTTTGAAGAGTGTTGCCTTGACCACGGGATCTTCGTAGACGGCCTCGACGACGACATCCGATCCGGCGAGATCTTGCACGTGCGAGGTGAAGAGGATGCTTCTTCTCGAGGTTTGGTAGGCAGTTTCGGAGATTTGGCCGCTTTTCAAGGCCCGTTCAAGGCGTTTCGTGTGCTTCTTGCCTGCGGTGTGCGCTTCGGTTTCATCGATGCAAAGAACCGTTATAGAGGGATAGGTATTAGAGAGCAACCGGAAGATCGACGCGCCCATCTTTCCATATCCAGCCAACCCGATTCTCATCACCGTTCCTCCTGTTCGAAGGAATGGACGATCAGTTTCCGGTCGATGTAATGGGTCAGCCGGGCCATTGATGTCGGCGGGCCGGTTTCATGGCAGGTCGAGATACCGTGCATTCGGACGGCATTTTGAATGGCCCAATCGAAATGAAGAGGGGTATGGATGGATCGGACGACGACTTCGGCCGCTTGTTCTTGGCCAATCGGTCTTCCGTCGATCAAGGAGAGCACCGTTCTTTTGGGGGACGCCATGTTCAAGCCTTTGACGAAGGCGATAAAATCACCAGCAATAGGTTCCAGGTGGGAGCTGTGATAAGGATGCGCCGTTTGAATGGGTCTTGTGCCGAGTGCCCCTGAATGCAGAGCCTTTTCCATGCACGACTCGAGGGCGGCGCGCTCGCCCGCTAGGACGAAGTTCCGCTTGCCGTTGTGCATGGCGATCTCCAGCCGATTGCCGACCGTGGCCAGGAGAAGATCCTGGATTTCGGGATGGGTCAGGCCCAGGATCAGGGCCATGCCATAGGTTTTGCCGCTCTTGAGACACCATTCCGAGGCGAGGGTGTGGGCATTTTCAAGGATGGAAAGTCCGGTTTCGAACGTGTAGAACCCGCCGTGGTAGAGGGCTGCATAAATCCCCATGCTGTATCCGATAACCACTTCCCCATCTATCCCGCGTGCAGCGTATAGATCGCACATGGTGCAGTTGATGACGTAGGAAAGCCGCTGGTTATCGAGCGTGTCCGTCAATGCAGGGCCGTGGTCTTCCGATCCGGGGTCCATTTGTCCGACGATGGTCGCGATGCGGGCTTTATCACAGTTTTCCCGGAAGAGAGAACTTTTCGAGACGAGCGGAAGCGCCTTCAGATAGGAAGTGCCGATGCCTGGGACGAGGATGCAGACCCGGCGATTCTGTGCTGTGAGATCAGTGATGCTCATGTTGGGATGACGTTACATCGATTTCCGATAACCGCTTGAGCAGGATTTCTGGAAGAGGGGCGGGATAGCCCTCAATGCTGACTGCGGCAAGCGAGGACCCTCCTTTGGCGATGATCCGGCCTTCCTTTTTGATGAGAAATAGGAAAGAAAGCCTGAATTTATTCCATTTTTCTAAAATGGTATGCACTTGGAGGAAATCGTCGAAGGTTGCCGGCGCGCGATAGGTGCAGGAGATCTCCGTGATCATGAGTCGGGTCTCTCCACGTTCGATCTGGGTAAATGGGCATCCGATGGCTTCCAGCCAGGCCATCCGAGCGATTTCCATGTAACGGATGTAATTCGAATGGTGGACGACCCCCATTTTGTCCGTTTCGCAATACCGCACCCGGATGGGAACTTCCAGATCGGAAAAGCAGGTTTCTCTCATCCGGATATCCTTTACGGGGAGGTTGCGGTCCATGCCCCCCGGCCTGGCAGCCCTTCGACTGAGGGCACTGATGCGGCGTCTGATGAATGGTGTGCCGTCTGCGAAGCGCTGCGAGAAGAAAAAAAGACCTTCGGGGGTCTCAGGTTTCGATTGCACGGGGTGCGCTGCTCCAATAGGCGGCCGCTCATTCCTGGACTGAATCCTGGCGGCTCAGAACCGCCACGGCGTTATGCCCCCCGATACTGAACGCGTTGACCATGGCACCTTCGACCCCGTTCAATTTTCGCATGGAATTCGGTATGTAGTCGAGATTGCATGCTGGATCCGGAAAGGCATAGTTGATGGTGGGAGGCGCCATCTGGTTCTTGAGTGCCAGGGCCGTCGTCGATAAAGCGATGAGACCCGAGGCGCCCATGGTGTGACCGATCATGGACTGGATGGCGCTGATGCCCAGTGCTTCGGCGTGACTTCCGAAAACGGTTCGAATGGCCTGCGATTCAAGGGCATCGCTGATGACGGCGGATGTGGCGGCAGCGCTGAGATACCCGATGGATTCTTTGGGCATCCCGGAGTCCTGAAGCCCCCGTTCCATCGTCCGAGCCATTTCCGCTCCGTCTCGGGCTTCTGAATGGGGGCTGTACGGCTCCGAGCAGGCGGCATATCCTTGGATCCATGCGTAAATGGGCGCGTTTCGGGATCGGGCATGGGTAAGAGATTCCAGGACGACGGCACAGGCCCCGTCCGAGAGAAGACATCCGTCTCTCTGGATATCGAAGGGGCGCAGGGCCTTTTCGGGTTCGGCGTTCCTGGTGGAGAGCATTTTGAGATGGTTGGCTTTGATGAGGCTGTTCTTTGATAAGACGGTGTCTACACCGCCGACGACAACCAGGTCTGCCCACCCATGACGGATAAGGTCGACCCCTGTGGCCGCTGCGTAAATACCGGATGCGGCTGCGGCCGAAAGGGTGAAAGCCGGCCCTTTGAATCCGAACTCGATGCTGAGCCATGCTGCCGGAGCGTTGACCATGTCGCGGATGATCCTGAAGCGCTCCGTTTCGGCATCCGTCAAATCCAGAGGGTTTCCGACACTCGAGCCGCTGGTGCCGACGATGATGGCGCAGCGTGTTGCGTCCAGACCTCTGAGTTCGACGCCGCAGTCCGTCATGGCGTCTTGAGCGCATACGCGTATCAGACGACTGGAGCGAATCGTCTGTTTGAAGAGCCGCTTTGGTGTCCGTTTCTTTTCTATCTGCGATGCAGCCTCAGGGAGTTGTCCACCGATTGTCGTTGAGCAGCCGGATGTCTCGAATGCTGTGATGGGGCGAATCCCGGACTGACCGTTAAGCATATTCTTCCAGCACTCATGAACCGTCACGCCGAGCGGGCAGATCATCCCTATTCCGGTCACAGCGACAGGCGGGCGGGCGCTTGGCGAGCTGGATAATATATCTTGCAACGGCTAGTCTCCGAGATTCAGTTCTTCCAGCAGCTGTTCACCTTTTTCGATGATGGTGTAAATGGCCTGGATGGTTTCCCCTACAGTATAAATGGGATTTTTCAGCATGTATTGGCCGATCGTTCTGACCTCAAGTTCAATATGGTATTTTGCTTTGAACTCTTCGATCATTTCAAGAAACAAAATGGAGTCTCCGCCAAGATCATCGATGATATTTGTGTCCATGGTAATTTCACTGGCGTCAATTTCAAATTCATCAGCCAAAAAATTCAGAATCTCTTGAGCAATTTGTTTCTTTTCCTCGTTGTTAAGCGCCTGTGTCACACCTTTTTCCTCCGATATTGCACTCTACACCAACAAGTGATTAACAGACAGGTCAGAGGGATCGCCCTTGCCCTCCGGACGCAATCATTATGGCTGCGCCGCCGAAAGCGTTTCGCATCAATCAAGCTGAGAAGCCGTTCCTGTTCGTAAGCGGGCGGCAGGAACGACAACAAACGACCACCGCATCGTCCAGATGCATAGCCGTCCCTTCCATCTCTACCTCGCCGTTGAAATCGATGTGGATACGCCCGGCATCGTCGACTACGGCGACTATCTTCTTGTAATCGACAAGAAGCCCCAGACCCAAAACCTTCGAAGCCGCCTCTTTGCAACTCCAGAGCAAGGTGTATTTTCTTCTGGCATCTTCGATGCCCGCCGCGCAATCCTTCTCGTGGCTGAAAGCGCCCGCCAGCCGAACGGGTCTTTCGGAAACGGTCTCGATGTCGATTCCCACAGCCGTTACACCGTCCTCAGCAAGACAGACGGCGACCCATCCTTCCTTGTGCGAAATAGAGCACGCAACGTCAACCCATACCCCCTGCTTGACCAGCCGGACAGTGGGCCGACCGTAACAGTTCTTGATGATTTTTGCATCAAGAGGGTGGTCGCATGCTGTTGTCAGGGCCGTCAGGATTCTCAAAACGGCCCTGGACGCTATCCACTCCCGCCTTCTTGTGTATGACTGCATGCGCCGAACAGCCGCCCATTCTTCAGGGCAGGGAAAAACAGCATGCTCCGAGAGATCGTCGGCTTTGCCTACTGCCGCCAGGATCGGTTTCTGTGATGTGCAAGGTGGGAATGGCCGATAAACAAAAAACATAACCTATTTCATTCTATTTCGCACCAATTTTGTGAAACGTCGAGCGGTTTCAAACGTCTGTCTGATATCGTCCTGTTCGCGCATACCCGCCGCGAGTTCAAGCACCGCGGCGATGGCCTCCCTCGAACCAGTCAGGACCGTCTTGGTAAACAGGAGAACCCGTTCGAAAAAGGTCTCTTTCGGAAGAATGCGGTTGATGAGGTTCCAGTCCGCGGCCTGTTCGGCGGAAATCATGTCCCCCAAAAGGACCATCTCGAGGGCCCTGGTTTCGCCGGCAAGCCGAATCAGCCGTTGCAGGCCGCCAAGTCCCGGCACCAGTCCGATGGAGGTCTCGGGCAATCCGAGACGGGCCTTCGGGATGGATAGTCTCAAGTGACAGGCAAGGGCCAGTTCGAACCCGCCCCCGAGGCAGGCTCCGTTGATGGCAGCGATGACAGGTTTGTCCAGACGCGAAACGGCATTGATGAGGTCATTCGCGAAAACAAACCGCTCTTCACTGGATGCTGTTCCATCGGTATCCATGGCGGCAAGATCAGCGCCTTTGGAGAAGACGTGTCCTTCCCCGGTAAAGATTACGGCGCTGACCTCGGGTGAGATCATGTGTTGGTAGTGGTAGTGGAGTTCGTTGAAGAAGGCGGGCGGCATGAGATTGTTGGGAGGGTTGGTGATGGTTAGCACGAGGATGTCGCTGTGCATCGAGGAAGCAATCAGATGTTTCGATTTATCAGGCATGGCAAACGACGCTTTCGTTGGAGAAATTGGGAGGCTTAGACATATCGCCTCGTGGCGGCTATCCGATTTCCAAAGGCCGCCTTCAGCAGTATTTCAAAATGAATCCAGCGTGCATCCACTTGCTCGATTCCGTTACGAAACTGACAAGAGTGTCGCCGATCTGGAGGTCTTCTGTCTGAAAATAATCATCCAGTGCGATAATGATAGCCGGGGCGCCCTGGTAGCCGCGCGTGCTCAATTTGGTATAGAAAGGGAGATCGACACCCCAGTGCTTTCGGAGGTAATTTATCGTGAGATCCATCAGATGTTTGGTTGGGATATTGACGAAAAAGCACTTCACGTCCCCTACATTCAGCCCTGTCTGATCGATCATCCGCTTAAAGCCCTTTTCGCCCAGGGCGGGCGCGAGCTTGCTGACGGTCATGAGGTCCTGTTCCAGATGGTGCCACCCTTTCTCGTAAACTTGCAGAGGATGGAAGTTGATAGCACCCATCATGTGGCGCATGGGAGGTTTGTGTCCCATCCCTACCGATTCCAGATAGGTATCCACAACCTCCAGCGAGGGGCGTGTATTTTTCTCGGCGGTCAACACCAGAGCCCCGGCGCCGTCGCTCAGAAACCAGCGCAGCACGACCTGTTGCTCGGTCATGACCTTCTGATTGAATATCTCCGCCTTGAGGAAAGCCGAGGACATCTGGGAAGTCACCAGCAGGGCGTTTTGGTATCGGCCGTTGGCGATCAGGTCACTGCCGACCTGCAGCGCCTTATAGATGGATGTGCAGTTGGAATAGATCGACATTTCTGCACAGCGAGGGATTTTGAGGGCGTCCTGGACGAGCACACTTGGAGGAGGGCAAAGATAATCGTAGAGGATCCCTGCATAGATAATCAGATCGACGTCAACAGCCTCAATACCGGCCATCTGCAGGGCCTTTTGAGCTGCTTTCACACTCATGGACACATTGGTTTCGGTGGCTTCCCGCGTTTTTCGATCGATGGCGTAATAGGAATATTCGATACCCAGGAGCTCCCGCATGACCTTTCGCATTCGGTCCAGTCGCTTCATCAATTTGGGTGGACCATCGGTGAGCGGGCCCAGGACTTCTTCGATTTCATCAAAAGGGACGGGGTTTCCAGGAGAAAACGATCCGATTCCAGTAATATAGACATTCCTCCCCTGCATGTTGCCTCCAAAAAAAGTGAGTATCTCTAACAAAAATCCGTTCAGGCGGCGGGGTCATTCCCCGGCAGGTGTCGTGTGTCTTTCGAGGACGATACAAGAATTGTGTCCGCCAAAACCAAAAGAGTTGCTGATGGCTGCGTCCAGCCTCAGGACGCGTCTTGCTTGATTGGGCACATAGTCGAGATCACATTCCGGATCCGGCTCTTCGTAATTGATGGTCGGCGTCAAGACCTGATGCCGAAGGCTTAGCGCCGTCACAGCGAATTCGATGGCGCCGGCAGCGCCGATCGTATGCCCGATCATGGATTTCTGCGAACTGACAGGGATTTGCCAGGCTCTTCCACCGAAAACTGCTTTGATGGCGCTGGTTTCAGCGCGATCGTTATGCACTGTGGATGTTCCATGGGCGTTGATGTACCCGATCAGGTCTTTTTGAATTCCCGCATTGACGATGGCCTTCTCCATGGTCTCGGCCATTCCCAGTCCATCGGGCTCTGGTGCGATGATATTGAAAGCCTCTGAAGTCATTGCATGTCCCGACATGACCGCATAAATGCGAGCAGCACGTTTGACGGCATGGGGCAGCGATTCCAGAATAACCGCGCAAGCACCCTCGGACAGCACGAAACCCGTCCGTTTTCGATCAAAGGGACGGCTGGCCTTTTCCGGGTGTTCGTTCAGTTCGGAGAGTGCCATCAACCTGCTGAAACCTTGTACGGTCTCTTCTGAGAGCATGGTGTCGACACCCACTGCAACACAGAGTTCACCCTGATGTCGTATGTAATCGTAGCCCAGACCCACGGCATAAGCACCGGACGCACAGGCTGTAGCTACATTGAAAGAAGGCCCTCTGAAGCCGAGAGTCATACGGATAGCGGCGGCTGGGGCATTCAGCATGCCATGAGCGAAGGGCCGCCGATTGTATTCTTCACCGACCGGAATCAAGGCGTCGCCAACGGTCGATCCTCCACAGCCTGTGATGACACCTGCGCGGTCCGCGTCCAGTTGTCCCGGTTCCAAGGCTGCATCTCTCATGGCTTCCAGGCTGCTCAGGAGGGCCAGACGAGTCGCCAAGGTTCCGTGTTTGAGAAGGCGATGCGACAGATGAGTGCGTTCATAATCCGGGTATGCCTCGGGCAATTCCCCTCCGATACGGCTGAGACAACGGACAGGATCAAATTTCGTAATGGGTCTTATGCCGGCCGTACCTTGAAGCATGTTTTTCCAGCACGTAGGGGTATCGATGCCCAATGGGCAAATCATACCGATTCCGGTGATGGCGACCGCATTCGGATTCACTTTTTGTCATCTCCAATCAACGAAAAGACGGTCCTTCCACCTGCCTGATTTTCCGTTCGACGGCGAAGATCTGCGCAGGCAGGATTCACTGAATCACTGCTGAATGTAGACATTCAGCTTTTCCTGGATATCGTCGATGATGTCTCGAAGCCAGGCGACGTCCTCCGCCGTCAGCCGTCCCGATTTCATCGTTCCCTTGGTCCCGTCCCGCTTCGTGAAGGTTCGGGGTCCGATTTGCAGTTTAGGTTCACCATCCCCGTAGCGATTGATCGATATCAGCAACCCTGTTTCCTCGTTTTCCCAGGTGTCCAGCACCTGATCTTTCGATGCGTCATAGGGCATAGATGAATTCCTCCTCGTGAGCATTCTTGCACATGGTTCCAACTGAAGGGCGGCATATTACACAGGCAGGCGCATTCAAAGGCGGCTGTTCCAATGAGTCCAAACGACCGATCTCCTCGATGAAAGAGATAGGTTCACCGCACTCGCTGCGTCTATGCCCATTTCCAAAAGCATGCGAATAGTCCTGCAGGAAATGTTCAGATCCAGCATTGTCAAGACGAGGCGTGCCCTTTACTCCGTGGGGATCGAGGGTGGGATAGGGTCCATGAGTGTTCTGACGGCTTTTCATGGCGGCTGCGCAACGCCGCCAAAAAAACAATGGCCTGCATCGCACCTGTACCTCGGATTTCTCAGGGTGACGGGCAGGTCGACAAGATGCTTTCAAAAATGATCGAAATTCGATGGTATCCCAAGAAGCCCTCTGGATAGGCACAGCTTTCATGCCTTATCCAGAAGCACCTCTTCGTATAGGAGTGGTTCTTTAAAGCACCCTAATACGGCCAACCGAACCGGGCCATATCCTCGAGTTCCTCTTCGATGCGCAATAGCTGGTTGTATTTGCAGATCCGTTCGGAACGGCAAAGAGATCCGGTCTTTATCTGTCCTGTCCCGGTTGCGACCGCTAGATCCGCAATAAATGAGTCTTCCGTTTCACCCGACCGATGGCTTATAACAGCGTTCCAGCCGGCGCGATGGGCCATCTCGACGGCATCGAGTGTTTCAGTAAGGGTGCCGATTTGATTGAGCTTGATCAATACAGCGTTGGCCGCGTTTTCCCGGATGCCTCGAGCAATACGCTCGGTGTTGGTTACGAAAAGGTCATCGCCCACAATCTGGACCCGATCCCCTATTTTCAGGTTCAGACTACGCCAGCCGTCCCAGTCGTCTTCAGCCAGACCGTCTTCAATGGAGAAGATAGGATAGCGATTTATCCAATCTTCATAAAAGGCGACCATTTCTTCGGCGGTTCGTTCGGAATGGTCGGATTTGCTGAAGATATACTTGCCCCCTTTGAAAAAGGAGGAAGAGGCAGGGTCCAAGGCCAGGACCACATCCTCTCCCGGTTCATAACCGGCTTTGCGGATACCGGCGAGCAGCATCTCTATGGCTTCTTCATTGTCTTTCAGATCGGGTGCGAAACCGCCTTCATCTCCGACAGCCGTAGACAAGTTTTTTCCCTTGAGCACATCGGAGAGGGCATGAAACACTTCTGCGCCCATCCTCAGGGCGTCACGGAAGGTTCTTCCGCCGACAGGCATGATCATGAATTCCTGAAAATCTACATTGTTTGCTGCGTGAACGCCTCCGTTGAGGATGTTCATCATCGGCATGGGGAGACGCGAGGCGTTGGTCCCGCCGATATAGCGGTACAACGGCATGTAGACCGAATCGGCGGCCGCCCGCGCCACGGCAAGAGAGACCCCCAAGATGGCGTTGGCTCCAAGACGGTTCTTGTTGGGGGTTCCATCCAGTTCAATCAACGTCTGATCCACGTCCCTCTGATCGAGGGCGTACATGCCTTCGAGCTCGGGGGCGATGATATCGTTGACGTTTTGAACCGCTCTTTCAACGCCTTTGCCCCGATACCGGCGTTTGTCCTGGTCGCGAAGCTCCACGGCCTCGAATTCACCGGTCGAGGCGCCTGAAGGGACTGCAGCACGGCCGAAGCTTCCATCTGTAAGGCCCACTTCCACTTCTACTGTAGGGTTGCCCCTTGAATCCAATATCTCTCTGGCGACAACGACTTCGATCTGCTCCATGATGTCTGCCCCCCCTGATTTTTCGGCGGATGTGTCCGGAATGACGCTTGCTCCACAGTCTGGAGCAAGAAGAAAGAAACCGTAAAGATATCTATATAAAGGATCTGATCATGGCTGACAAGACAAAAGCGGACGGCCGGTCCTTCCCGAGACGTCGGCTAGGGCATCGAGGGTTTTGGAGAGAAGGCGCTTTTCCGAGGGTTCTTTGGAAAGGATAGTTACACAAGGACCCAAAGGGCGCCATAAGGTCTGGTTGGGCGATTGGAAGAAGGCCACGGTCGGTAAACCCATCATGGCCGCCAGGTGGGTCACTCCGCTGTCGTGGCCAAGGTAGAGGCATGCAGTTGAAAGAAGTGTCTCCATAGGCTCAGGCTCCTGACAGAGGACGGTTTCGATGCCATCCGGGGGTGTCGATAGGAAAGGATGCCGGGCGGCGTATTCGGCCGGACCGAGGAGACAGATGGGTCTGGTGCCTTCAAAGGCCTTGAAAAGGGACAACCTTCTGACGAGATCGACCCAAAAGGACAAGGAAAGATTCTTTTTCGGGCTTCCGGATCCAGGATGAAAGACGAACCGTTTCCGATCTTCGGGTGGAAGCGCCGGCCGAAGAAGGGCACGGCTCAGTGCGTGCTTCATCGCACGCGCCGGATCGATCATCAGGCCGGCTTGAGCCAGGCATGTGGCAATGTGCTCGGCCACGTGCACAGGGAGGTTTTGGGGCGGGAGGGACGGCATGATGAACAGATCCGCATGAGGAAAATAAGAGCGCAGATTTTTTTCAAGGGCGGCAGGGGGATTGTTGAAGAGCGCGAGTACGAGATCAGGTTTCAATGTTAACGGGAGAGCGTCACTGTGGCGTTCATGCGAGAAGAGCCGGTACCATCCAGGTCCTTCCATATCCTGGATTTCGGATGCCCATCGCCTCGCAAAATAGAGCCCCGGACCCCGGCCGGTCAAAGCGATTTCTGCATTTTCAGGCAGCCCGGCCAGCGCCGGTATCGTCAGAAGGGTATCCCCGAGGGCCCCCGGCCGGATCATGAGGATCCTTTTAGAGACTTGAACAGGGGCGATTCCATTTAATCTTGATTCAGGGGAAAACATAAGTTTATAAGATAAAACCATCAAGACCGCATTTCGAACGATAGGTTCCATCCGTCCTGTGTAGGGTTGTCCCGATGCATGCAGCACTGTTGGAAAGCGGGTTTTTGGGGCGGAACGGATGGACCATCAGTAGACATTTTTTTATAATATCAGGGAATATCCGTGAAATAAAGAACCTCACCAACGAAGGAGGGCAGGTTATGCGGACAGGAAAGTTGGATCCCGGGCTGCGGATCCTCCAGAATGCCGAGATGGACGGGAAGGCGGTCCTCTTGCGTGTAGACCACAATGTGGTGAAAGCGGGTGAGATAAAGGACCCCTATCGTATCGATGCCACTTTCCCGACCCTTTATGCCATTGCCGCCCGGGGAGGTCGACCGATTCTTATGACGCACGTGGGTCGTCCCAAAGACAAGAAAAGCGGGAAGATAGTCTGTCGGCAGGGCGAGGCGGTCGATGCGATTGCGAAATACCTGGAGCAAAAACTGGCTGTCCGGATTCATGTGCCCGAGTTTCCGATCGATCCCGACAGAGGGATCCTGCACCTCGACCGCGCGCGAGTCGCCCCGGCGGTCAAGGATCTGAAGCATGGGCGTTTCGACATGATCTATCTGCCGAACAGCCGATGGTTTGCCGGCGAGCAGGCCAAGGGAAAGGAACGGGAGAGCTTTGCCCAGGAGATGGCTTCGATTGCTGATCTTTATGTGAATGATGCCTTCGGGTCCTGGCGCCCCCATGCAAGCACCTTCGATATCGCTGCGGAACTGCCGAGCTTCGCCGGTATCCTCCTGCAGCGCGAAATCAGCAACCTGCATCGGGCGCTGGAGCCTGAAAAGCCGTTTGTGGCCGTGGTCGCCGGCTCCAAGTACGACACCAAGATCGGCCCGATCAAGGCCTTGTACGATAGGGTCGACCATCTGATTCTGGGCGGGCTCATCTACAACACCTTCCTTGCGGCCAAATATGGCGTGCGTATCGCCGGTGTGGCCGATGAGGACATCGCTCTTGCCCGTGAGCTCGTTGAGATGGACAGCGGACAGGGCAGGATTGTCGAGATGCCCTTTCTGGTCGAAGTCGACACCATGGATGAAAAGGGCCGCGAGGGGGCCAGAAAGGTTTCGATGGCCGACCTGGCGAAGGGGGGTACGTTCGGTTATCTGGTCGATGTTCATCCCGATTCACTGGCGCACTCGGAGACGGTTCAGGCCATCGACTCGGCTATGACGGTGTTTGTCAATGCCGTTATGGGCTATATGCCTCTTTACCCCGAGGGAACGCGCGCGTTGTATGAATTGATCGGACGCAACAAGCGAAGTCAGAAACTCTTTGCGGGCGGGGACACGCTGCAGGAGTTGAGAAGTCTTTGCCCCGGTGTATATCTTTCGGGTCTCAACGATCCGGATACCTACTATTTCACGGGTGGCGGCACTGTCCTCACCGCCATTGAAATGGGGGGAGCCTATCGGCTCGAGCCGGTCTCCGCCCTGATGGGTTGATGAGGCCCTCCACCGGAATTCAGAGCAGTTTCCATCCGGAAATGGTCTTTTTGGCCAATCTCGGCGTCAATCTGCACGTTTGCTTGTGCGGCGACCTGCAGGTCGCCTCCGCGCAAACGCTTNTCTCGGCGTCAATCTGCACGTTTGCTTGTGCGGCGACCTGCAGGTCGCCTCCGCGCAAACGCTTGATTTCCTTGATATTGGCCAAAAATCCTCATCTCCGGATTGGAAACTGGGTTCTACAGGGAAATCATTTCCAGATGGAAACGAGATAGATGCCATCCGGGAATGGTCTTTTTTGCAATCTCGGCTTCGATCTGCATGTTTGCTTGTGCGGCGACCTGCAGGTCGCCTCCGCACAAGCGCTTGATTTCCTTGATATTGGCCAAAAATCCTCATTTCCGGATTGGAAACTGGGTTCTACAGGGAAATCATTTCCAGATGGAAACGAGATAGCTGCTATCCGGGAATGGTCTTTTTTGCAATCTCGGCGTCGATCTGCACGTTTGCTTGTGCGGCGACCTGCAGGTCGCCTCCGCGCAAACGCTTGATTTCCTTGATATTGGCCAAAAATCCTCATCTCCCATGGACACGAGGTATGCCGTGGTACTGACTCCGATCTTCGATCCCGGAAAGACTGGGCGGCCGATGAGGGTGGCCGCTTTCATGTCTGGTTCGGGGACGAACATACGCCGCCTTCTCGAGTACGAAAAGCGACTGCACGAAAAAGAGGGAAGTTCGCCTTACCATGTAGTCTTTGTTTTCAGTGATCGCTCCGACGGGTCTGGGGCGGGGGAGAAAATTGCCCGGGAGCATGCGTTACCCTATGTGAGCTATGATATCCGTGCCTACTATTCGTCGAGGGGAGGGCGCCGCACCGTCCGGACCCCGGAAGGGCTGGCCCTGAGACAGGCCTATGATCAGGTGGCAAGAAGACTCGTGGCCGCCTTTGAGATCGATTTGATCGCGCTTGGAGGCTACATGAGCTTTATCACCTTGAAAGGATGTGTCAATGTCCACCCAGCGGACCTTTCCATTTTGGACGGCGAGGGTCGGCGGAAGTATGTGGGAGACGATGCCGTTCGTGATGCCATCCTGGGAGGTGAGACGCATCTGAGGGCGTCCACCCTGTGGACTGATCAAGGGGTGGACAGTGGGCCGCTTCTCATGGTTTCGGATCCGTTGCCGGTGGAACTGCCTGCACCGATGGAGGTCCTCGAGAAAGATCCTGCCTTGCTCGGTCGAGTCGCAAAAGCGCATCAGGAGCGGTTGAAAGAGATCGGTGATTGGAGGATTTTCCCTCGCACCATCGACTTGATTGCCCGTGGGCGTTTCAGCTTCGATCATACGGGGGGGGTGTATCTGGACGGAATGCCGATGCCCGCAGGTTTCCGGGAATAGCCGTTTCCAGAGGATCGGCTGCCGGGTTTACGGGGTCACTCTTCGGGCAGGAAAGCCCGTTAGTGATCTGCACCGCCCGGGATGATCACCAGGGGTTTGCATGTGTGGTGCAATGAAAATCGGTATGGAGAAAGGGGAGACCACTGAATGGGTTTATTGGATGGCAAGCTTGCCCTTGTGTCTGGGGTTACCAACCGCACCAGTATTGCATGGGGGATTGCGGAGGCCTTGCATCGGCATGGGGCAAGGATTGTACTGACGTGCCTCGAGGGGAACCTGCGAAGGGTCAGGAAGCTCGGTCCGCTGGTGCAGGCGGAGGGGATTATCCCGTGCGACGTCCGAAACGAAGAGGAGATCGAGGGGCTCTTTGCGAGGGTTGGCGAGCTCTATCAGGGAAGACTCGATATCCTGGTTCACTCCCTGGCCTATGCCGATTTTGCCGATCTGGGTGAAGCGTTTCTACAGTTGGGGCGTGAAGGCTGGCACACCGCCATCGATGTCAGCGCCTACTCCTTCGTGTCGATGACCCGCCAGGCCTTCCCATTGATGAAAGCCTCCGGGGGTGGTTCTATCATGACTTTGACCTATGCGGGCGGAGAGGTGGTGGCCCCCGGCTACAATGTGATGGCAGTGGCCAAGGCCGCTTTGGAGATAAGCGTTCTTTATCTGGCGTATGAACTGGGTCCCGAAAAAATCCGCGTCAACGCTATATCGCCGGGTCCCATTGCCACGCCTTCGGCAATAGTGGTGGAGGATTTTGCCGCTGCTCTGAAGCTCTACCGGATAAGGTCGCCGCTCCTGCGCAGCATTACGCTCGAGGACATCGGCGGAACCGCGGTCTATTTGGCCTCGGGGCTGTCGAGCGGGGTTACCGGAACGATTTTGAAAGTGGACGGCGGGATGCATTGTGTCGCCCCCTTTGCGGATGTCCACAAGGCCGTCAGAAGATCGGAAAAAGAGGATCATGGTGTCTGACCGCATGAAAGGGGCCGTTCTGGTAACCGGCGCATCGAGCGGTATCGGCAAAGCGTGCGCCTTGCTTTTCAACGAGAAGGGCTATGCGGTATATGCCGGTGTCAGAACCCGCGAAGCGGAGATGCGTCTTGGGAGAGAGACGAAAGGTTCGGTCGAACCGATTCTTCTGGATATTACGTGCCGGGACCACATCGAGCGCGTGGCAAGGCTGATGGAAAAATCCACCGGTCAGCCGCACGGAATCAGGGCGGTGGTGAATAATGCCGGAATCGTACTGGGTGGGCCGCTCGAATACCTGCCGCTGCAGCATTTGAGACGGATCCTGGAGGTCAATGTGTTGGGACAGATCGCGATCATCCAGGCCTTCTTGCCGATGCTCCGCCGGACAGGTGGTCGCATCGTGAATATTGGATCGCCGAGCGGGTTCCTGGCACCGCCTTTTCTGGGCCCTTATGCAGCTTCCAAGTTTGCCTTGGAGGCTGCGACGGATGCCCTTCGACGTGAAGTCGATGCCTCGGGAGTGCAGGTTTCCCTCATAGAACCCGGGGCCGTTGAGACGGGTGTTTGGGATAAGTCCATGAAGGAGGCCGAGCTGTGGGAGAAAAGTTTTCCCAGGGAGGCCAAACAACGCTATTCGAGCAGGATGCAGAATGTTTGGGCCCTTATGTCGCGTCTGCGCGAAAAGGCCATGCCGCCTGAGAAAGTGGCACGGGTTGTGCTGCGGGCTGTTGAGTCCGGACATCCGAAGCCGCGCTATTTTGTGGGTTTCGACGCCTGGCTTCAGTGCTTACTGGCTCGGTTTTGCCCGGTTTTTCTGACGGACCGGCTGCTGAATGGATGGATGTTTTCGAGATCCTGGAAATGAGGGAAGGCTGTCGAGGGTCTGATTCCTCCTCGGGTGCCGGTTTTATGCAGGAGGCCCGGTACGGCTTTCCTGAAAGGGAGGTAGGATGAGAGACGCCAATCTTGTTTGTCCCCTCTGCAAAAGGGTGGGCGGGATTCTTCTAAATCCAGCGGTGGATCATGTCCGCCAGGTAGTTTGCAGCATCTGCAGCCGGGAGTTACCTGTAGTGGACGGTATTCCCGATTTTGCTCCACACGTGCCTATGGAGGATCCCAAAGCTAGAACTGTTCAGAAGTTGAATTGCTCGCCGACTTTTGCGCGGCTTTATGAGTCTCTTGTATGGCGGAAGGTTTTGACCCGCCTCGGCGCTGGGTTGAGCATGGGTCAGGAGGTTCGAGAGGTGCTGGAGGCTGGGCGTCTGCAGTCGCTTGCGACCATAGTGGATTTGGCTTGTGGCACCGGGCATTATGCCCGGGCTTACCGCACGGCCTATCCGGATGCCCGTGTTTACGGCCTGGATGTGTCTATGCCCATGCTGGTCAAGGCGGGAATCAAGGCGCGACAATGCGGTTGCGGCGGGATATCTTTTCTTCGTGGGGATCTCTACGAAATCCCTTTCGGGGACGGCACCATGGATCTGGTGAATTGCTGCGGCGTCCTTCATCTCTTTTCGGATCTTGAGCCGGTGTGGCGAGAGGTGGCTAGGGTTCTCCGCCCCGGTGGGGTTTTCACGGGATGGGTTTTGATTGCCCTCCCTCGGTGGGGAGAGCGCAAGTTTCAGGAAAGGCTGATGAAACGGGGTGAAGCGACCTTTTTCCAACCATCCCGAATGAAGTCGGATTTCGAGCGTGCTGGCCTGTCAGGGTTCAGATGGGCCAAGCGGCGTGCCTGGCTGATTTTCCGTGTACAGAAACCGGGCCGTGGTGGATGAACATTTCAAGACGGGCCCTGACCGATATTGAACGTCGCGTCTTTCTGTGCGTTATGTCTTCATATTGGCGGAAGGTGTTTCCGTAAAGGGTGTTTCGAATCCGAAAATATCGAATATCTCCCGAAATTTTTCCCTAATGATGTTGAAGGACAGTCCGAATTGCTCTAAAGAATATTCATGTTCGCTCAGGAACGATGCGGCCCTGGATGTTTCCCCCTTCAGAATTTCAGCGAAACTGGGTGTCAATGGCCACTCAATCTGGCGGTATAGCGCCCGAACGGTTTGATCCGGATTGCGGATTAGATCGCTATATAGCACAACCGCTTTTTTATTTTTAGGCAATTGGCCCATTTTTTCGAGGGGATAAAGGTAGTAATCCTTCATTTGTCCAAGGATGAAATCTACAAAGTGCCTGTCATCGGTCGCTGTAGGAAGTTTTTGATGGACGTAGTAAAATAAACTGAGATTCGAAGGAACGGATTCAAAAGGGGTCCTCGCCAGGTAGATGAATGATGCGTCGGTGAAAACATGCTGAAGAGATTGCATCTTTATACTGAAACCTGGGTTTTTTGACAAGAACCGCTTGCCCTTGCCAAAGACGTACATATGGCGCTGCACGCATTGTTTGTAAAAGTTCATGATCTGGTAGCGCTCAAGCTTCGGGAGTTCGGTGTCGAAATAGATCAGAGGGCGGAATTCCTCCTCAAACGGAAATAAAAAGATCAGAAAGTGCCCTGAGCTGAAGGTTCGCACCAGCAGCATTTCGTCTTCCTCCGGGTCGAACAGGCTGGTCCGATGCATGGGGCCCGACAGAAACCGTTCTTCGGCTGCTACAATCCGGTGATAGACAGGGTTGCCCCTGCGCCTATCGATGCGGGCGAGGGCCAAAAGAAACTTTTTCTGCAGGATGGAGGGGGCGAAAAGGATTTCCCATAGGGCCAGGGAAGTGAACCGGTTGTCCTTGAAGAGCAGGCGATGCAGAAAGGTCGTCCCGCTTCTGGGCGGCCCGACCATGAAAACCGGTTTTTCGATGGGCGTATTCCGGTAGTTCCTGAAAAAGCATTCGTCTAAAATCAGGCAGATCCGGTTGATGGTCTCCAGGATTAAAATAAGCGGCAAGTCAACGGCCAGGAATCTGACAGATTTTCGATGGGATCGTCCTGCGTCCCGAGAGGGCGCGGCTCTCAGTCGGCGGAGTACCCGAAGCAGGATTCTGACACGGAACATGCTCATCTGATTAGTCTCCATCCGGAAATGATTTCCCGGTACAACCCAGTTTCCAATCCGGAAATGAGGATTTTTTGCCAATATCAAGGAAATCAAGCGTTTGCGCGGAGGCGACCTGGTGGTCGCCGCACAAGCAAACGTGCAGATTGACGCCGAGATTGGCAAAAAAGACCATTTCCGGATGGAAACTGATTAACATTTCTTCCTGGCCATTAAGGGTGGGGGCGGATAGGCTGAGCCGGACAAAGCTGAGATCAGCCATTTTTCTAAAGGCTTTTTTGATGGCGTCTATCCTAGCCAATATCCACCGTTTCGACAAGAGACATCCCGCCCGCCGAACGTTACGAACCTTTTTCCTTCATTTATGGTGCAATTGATTTTTTTATGACAGATAACCAACATGGTTCCCTGTATGTAAGACTCGAAAAAGATCTCAGAGGCCGACGCGCACCGCTTTTCATGGCCTTGCTGGCGGTGATTTTGGGTGTGAGCGCCTTATGGGTAGGCTGGCAATGGGATGATTACGTCCTCCGATTTTCAATCGATCCTCCTGAGCAGTATCTTCAGCAGACCCCCCATCCCCTCCTGATGTTCTCGTTTGCCGATGGCGATCCTTCCAGGCTCAAAGAAATCATGGATTTGGGATGGTTGCCCTGGTGGACATCCGAGGACTTCAAGATGGCCTTTTTCCGGCCACTCACAGCGCTGACACACTGGATCGATTTCCATTTTTGGCCAGACCATCCTTCTTTGATGCATCTCCACAGCCTGTTATGGCTGGGTTTGCTGGTGGGGACAGCCGCCCTGACGTACCGGGGCATCCTTGGCTCAGGTGCCTGTGCTGCGCTGGCCGGGCTGCTTTTTGCGATCGATGACGCGCACGGTGTACCGGCGGGTTGGCTTGCGAATCGCAATGCATTGGTCGCATCGCTGTTTGGTTTGCTTGCTGTTTTTTTTCATGACCGATGGAGGAAAAACGGCAAAAAATCCTGGCTGCTTTTCTCCTGTGTCGCTTTATCACTCGGGCTTTTAGGCGGAGAGATGGCGGTAGCGGCCGGGGGATACCTTTTGGCTTATGCGTTTTTCATGGAGAGGGGGAATTGGAGAACTCGTCTGTTTTCCCTGCTCCCCTCTGCTGGCATAGGGATCTGCTGGTTCGTCTTCTATCGCGGGATGGGGTTCGGCGCTAAGGGCTCGGCCTGGTACATCGACCCTTCGACTGAAACGGTCGGGTATGTGAAGGCCGTCTTTGAAAGAGGGCCTGTCCTCCTTTTCGGCGAACTAGGTTTTTTGCCCTCCGATCTTTTCGCCCTGCTCTCTGACCAGGGCGTCTTCTTTTTCTGGCTCGTTGCGGTCTTTTTTCTCTGTCTGTTCAGTCTTTTTGCCGTTCCGGTTCTCCGTTCCGACCGGGCCAGTCGTTTTTTCGCTCTAGGAATGATCCTGTCCATCCTGCCCGTCGCGACTACGTTTCCTTTCGACCGCCTTCTCGTCATGGCGGGGTTTGGCGGTGCAGGGCTGATGGCGCGGATCCTGCTCGATGCTTCGGCCTTGATCAAGTTTAGGTTTCTGCCAGTCTCAGCGGATGGTCAAAGCCGGGTCTTCTTATCCTATGGAAAATGGTTTTCCCGGGGATTGAAAGGGATGGTCTGCCTGCTCGCTTTCAGTCACATGGTGGCTGCACCGCTGCTCATGCCGTTACGCGCGCTCAGCCCTGCGCTGCTTGGTGATGTGCTGCACAAGACTTTCGACGAACTGCCGCTGAATGCCGGCTTGGCCGAGCGCACGCTGATATTCGTCAACGGTCCTTCGGCTGCCGTTGGGGGGTTCCTTCTGCCTATGTTCATCATGGGCCAAGGGAAAGCGGCGCCCGACGGTACTCATGTGCTGGCGCCATCCATTCATGGAATCGAACTGACTCGAGTGGATCCATTCACCCTTTCGGTTATACCCGATCATGGTTTTCTAGATACCCCGGACGAAGATGGCGCCGAGGAAGGCGGCTTCTCCGCTCTTCTGAGCCCAGCCTATATGCTCCAGCGCATGGATATGGCCCGGCGGGTATTCCGCCCGGGAGAACGGATCGATATGCCGGCTTTTAGTGTGGAGGTAGTAAATGTAACGCCGGACGGCCGGCCGTCCATCGTCCATTTCCGTTTTCAGGTTCCCCTCGAGGATGAGGCTTTCGGATGGTTCGAGTGGAGGGAGGGTGGATATGTTCCTTTCGTTCCTCCTGGTGTGGGTGAAACCATTCGGCTTCCACCTCCCTTCTAGCCGAATGCATCGGAGGATTGATGTCCGGAACCGCAGCGCTCTTGGATAGTCGGGCGAACATCGGCCGGGCAGGATCAGCGGTCCGCCTTAGCAGAACTCGAGTTGCTGAATGATATCCGACAGTAACCCCGACGCCTCCTGTTTGCCCATGACGAAGTCCCTGAAAGAGAGCGTGAAAAACAGGGCGTTGCCAAGGCTTTGGATCGCCACCGTGCGGCGGCCGGCGAACAGGTTCTCCATCCCCCAACTAGCGCTTACGCGGTAGGGGCCATAGTTATCTCTTACCGGTAAACGGCCAACGTTGCTGATAGTGAAATCGTATCGGGCCGGGCGGGTTCCGAAGCGAGCGAGAGTCGGCCCGAGACAATCATCCGGTAGACCCGCGAGCACAGCAGACACCAGCAGGTGAAGGGTAAAAAGCTTGCTTTTGACCAGTCTGCGTTGGATTTTTTCGTTGATCTTCCTGGCGGTTTGCCAGAAATCCTGATTTGGAGCACAGTAGATATGGGCGTTGATGCGTGAAAGGAAAAGCCCTAACTCGCCGGTAAGGGGGGGGGATAACCAAGGCCTCATGTTGACCGGACTGGCAAATCCGTACTTTCGGAGATTTTTATCTCGGGAACGTTTGGCCAGCGCCAGCAGGCAGGCTGCAGAGGCAGCTGCAAGGACGGACACCTTTCTGGCCTTGCAACCCGAAAGCAGGTTGCTTGCGTTCTCGGGCGGAATGCTGCCATGGATGACTCGAAAGGCATGGGTTGAACGTTCGTTCAACACAGCGGGGATGGGAAGGCTTGGCGAAGGATTCATTCTGCGGCGTGGACGGAGCCATACCCGGCAAAAGGGCCCAATGAGTTTGACAGCATTCAAACTCAATACTGTCCCTAGACGTCTGGATGCCTCGGGAGGCAGCAGGTCGTCAAACGTGGGCGGAAAAGCGGCTGCAGCTTGTTTTTTCGGCCCTTCCGCCATGAGCGTCATGATTTCGTGCATTATGTAGTGAGATGACAGCCCATCGTAGAGTGCATGGTGAAGGCTCAGAAGGATATCCGTGAACGCTTCCGAACGAAGCAGGCGAAAGCGCAGGAGAGGCCCTTCGTCCCATGAAAAAGGGCGCTCCAACTCTTCTTCGGCTGCGGGTGTCCAATCGGCGGACGGCCCGATGTCCTCCTCCCGAACCTCGAATTCGGGGACGCCATCGTTTGTCAAAGAGGGACCCAGCACGGGGTCCACTGAGACTCTCAGACTTGAAAAGGGCTGTTGCGTCCTGAGGCTTCTGAGAGCGTTTTGCAGCTGGTCTAAGGAAAAACGTCCGTGGACGCGCCAGACGATGACCTCATTCAGCGGGAGCGTTTGTCCTCCCAGCCATACCGCATGCTCGAGAGGGCTCAATTTTCTCTGCATAATGAACGTGTTCCTTTGTGGCCGAGATCATCAGTGAGGGCTTTCGTCATCGGTGTCATGGCCGAAAGTGTTTCTGCACGTGGCTTTCTGTAAAGCCGTGGGCGGGGGATCGCCTGCCGAAACCAGGAGATACCGGAGCCCGCACCGAACCGGCCGGAAAGTCACCCCAAAAAAAACCGCGCAAAGAGGTCGAGAATAGTCGGGAACAGCGCTGCCCTTTGAAAACCGGATCTGCCCAGGTATGGTAGGCATGCGGCCTCGGATGGTCAAGGCAATTGCTGCGAAGATAAGCGCTATGGTCGGGAAAGAGAGGCAGTGGACACGGAGATACGGAATATGCCTGTGAAAAAAAATAATTTTGGGAAAAAGGTGCTTGTCACGGGGACGTCTACCGGGATTGGACGTTGTGTGGTGCACGCTTTGATGGAAAGCGGTTTCACGGTCCTTGCCGGGGTCAGGACGAGTGCCGATCGGAAGGCGCTCCTGCAGATGCAGACGGATTGTCGCAGACTCCATCCCCTCCTGCTCGATGTCACGGACGATGAGCAGGTGCAGGCGGCCGTTGCCGTGGCCGATCAGCTGGGGGGCAAAGACGGTCTGTTCGCAGTGGTGAACAATGCCGGGATCAGTGTTCCTGGACCGGTGGAATACGCCCCACTCGAAGAATTCAGACGGGCCTTCGAGGTGAATCTGGTCGGGCAGCTCCGGGTCATCCAGGCCTTCCTGCCGCTTATTCGCAGAGGAAAAGGCCGAATTGTGCAGGTAAGCTCCGCTTTGGGCCGTCTTGCGATGCCGCTTTCTGGGCCCTACGCATCCTCCAAATATGCGTTGGAAGGGTTGACGGATTCGCTGCGCCGTGAGCTTAGGCCTTGGGGTATCCGCGTGTCTTTGATTGAACCGGGATCGGTCCGCTCAGCGATCTGGGAGAAGATCGATGCGCAGGCCAGGGGTATTCAAAGAGCTCTGCCGGAGGAAATGCAGAAAATTTACGCCCCATTGGCTGAACCCATGACGCATATCTGGAAGGAAGCAGAGTTGCGAGCTGTTCCTCCCGCGATTGCTGCGCGGGCGGTTCTGCACGCCCTCCATGCACGGCATCCCCGCACGCGCTATCTGGTCGGACCGGATGCCTATGCGGTGGCAGCCCTTTCGACGCTGGTTCCCGCCCGGGCCATGGATTGGCTTTTGAAGATGTTTCTAAGGAAGGTACGTTCTTCGAAGTGCTGATTTCATCATGCCGCAGCGGCGAGGCAGAACCCCGGCAGGCCTCATGGGCCTGTCCATAATCCCTCCATGCGTATGGCACTGATTCCAAAAAAGACGGGAGGGTTGACCTCTGAGTAGCCGATTCTGAAAAAACCTTCCTCGCCCCATTCCGTACCCCAGCTGTTCTTGACGATAAAGCATTGATCCACGTCGTCCCAGCCGATGATCTCGATGGCGTGCCCCCCCTGGAGTTCGCCGGTGGTATACGTGTAAACCCCGCTCTCGTAATGGTAGAAATCCTCGTAAACGTAAAAGCCCGCAGCAACCGGTCCTTGGTAGACGGCTGCTTTCAATGCGTCGACGGTATGTGCGATGCCGGTCCATCCGAGGGTGCCTGAACGCGACGTACACCATTCAAGGCATGGAGGGGGCCATTTGAGGCCATTTTCGCGGTATGGCATGCAGTCCTCATCGACGGTCCCGAGCCGTTTCAAAAAGACAGCGGAGGTCCAGAGCGAACCGCCCATGCATCCATGATCGAGAAAGGAATAGGAAACGAGAAACTGCTCCGAAAAATCGGGTTCCGTTATCCCCTGAATGAGCGCAATGGACTCGAGAGCGGCCACCATCGAAAAGGCCCAGCAACTGCCGCAATTTCCCTGATCCTTGACGGGGCTCACGGCTCCTGCATCCCGCCAGTCGAAACGCTCAGGGAGCGCATCCGCAAAGCCTGAGAAAAGGGGAGATTCGCCCCTATCCCAGTCAGGGGCAAAACCAAGCCGAGATAGTCTTTCATTGTTGGTGAGCTCGGTGATCGAATTGTGGCCGGCCTTCCAGCGGGCATTTCGTAAATCGATCGCCTTCTGGATGCTCCACAAATCAAGGGCCAGAGCAGGCCGGCTCGCAGCAAGAATCAGGAAGGCGCAAACAGCCCAGCAGGCCAGCTTCCATTTATTATAACTCATTCCGTCCCCCGAAAAACCTGTCTGATCAGGAATTTGCTTTGATGAACAAAGTGTTGCATCTTTTACGAGAAAGCGCAATAGAAAGCCGGGAGAGATCTGAACGGGTATCGAAGCCCTGCAGGAGGCTACCGCGAGATCGCTTCGAAAGGCCGTTTCGCATAGTCGCATACCGGCGCTCACTCTTGTTGACAGAACGCCGTCGTCATCGTGTTATATCCTGTGTGGAAAAAAGATTCGAGGAAAAGCGAAGACCCATAAAGCCCAAGCCTCCCGTTCGAAGGTGCCGGATCAAAACGGATTGAAAGAGTGAAAGGACCCGTCCCGATAGAAGAAAAACAGTTTGCCGGGGCTTTTGATCGGCGTCTCGAAACGGAAGACGAACTGTTTTACACCCCGAAGTCCGCGTGGTCCGGATGTTGTGACTTCAGTCAAGGTAATCGAATAGTCATCCGTTTTGAAAACGGCGCCGGATTGGATGGTGCTTCGTTCAGTGGTTCCCATGGCGAAGGCCCCGCCCACAGCGGCATAGGGGCGGTCAACAGCGGTGATTTCAAGGGTGTAAGGGTCTAATTGGCGTATGCGGGAAGGCGCCCCGGTTCTGCGCCATTCTTGGGGGTGTACGGAAAGAAAATACAATTCGAAAGGATGCCTGGGCCAGAGCAGCTCGAATCCAGCCTTGGATGGACCGGAGATGAACGGAGAATCGATCAGATAGACCTTTTGCGCCGGGGGATAGGAGCGTACCGTGTCGGCTATCTGATTGAGCAGCCGTTTTGCATGCAGGGACCCCGATATGTAGAGCCCGTTCCCGACCTGGAGCGCAAGTGCGAAGCTGATCAGCAAGCCGTAGATCAGGCGCTTGCGCCGCTTGTCGTGGGATGGATCGAGGATATGTCCCGGCCTTGAAAGACATTCCCATAGAGTGAGGTAAAACAGGGTTACGCCGGCCAGAGCAAAGTAGAAATAGATGGGCGCAATCAGTATCGGTGCAGTCGGCAGCATGGGAAGAACCGCCCAACATAGGGCGAAGAAGGCTGTGCGTCGAACCCGGGTATCCGGGTGGCGGCGGATGATGAACGACGCCTTCAGGGCCAGCGTGAGCGCCCCCGCGGCGAGAAGTGCCAGGATGAAAGGCCTTTGCTCAAGAAGCATTTCGGTTGGGAAAACAAGAGGCATGTGCAAAAACAAATCATAAAATACCGCTGTCGCCTTTGCGAAGGCCCACAGGGCAAAGCCCGGGTCATCGAGGCTGTGATAATAGATGGATGACGGAGGAACCGGAAATCCACCCAGGATCATGGCGCGGGTCGTCAAATAGGGGATCAGGAGAAGATAGTGAGGCGCAAGCCAAAGAAATGAACAGCGGTGCTGGTTGAGGCGGAATTTCCATGCCGCGGTCAGCAGGAGCGGCAAAACTACGGCTGTCTCCTTGGAGAGCAGCCCGAAAAGGCCAGCCGTCAACGAAAGAACATACGGGGTGATTCTGTGACTGCGGCTGAATCGAAGAAATGTCCACAAAGAAACCATCATTCCCAGCGCCGCCAGTATTTCGGTTCGTCCGGAAATCCATGCCACGCTCATGCCGTGATAGGGCATGAGTCCATAAAAAGCCGTTCCAGAAAGGGCCAGGGTGTCTTGGGACGGGAGCCACTCGCGTAGAACACCGAACAGGGAACCTGCAACCATGAGATGGAGCAGAATGTTGGTCAGATGGTACCCCCATGCATTGAATCCCCAAAGAGCATGATCCAGGAGCAGAGAGAAGACAAAGACCGGTCTGAAATAATGAAGGGTGAAATGGGAAAGGAAGGGAGGCGTCCAGCCGTCCTGAAAGCAATAGTTGTCGATCAAGAAACCTTTCGTGATATTATCGAGAGACCACCCGCCTTTTAACGCATTGTTGAGATTATAAAAATCATCCGCAAGAAAAAATCCGAACAGGCATGCGGCATGTCCGATCCCCACAAGGAGAAGAATGCCCGCCAATTTCAAGCGGATATGAGAATGATTCGATAATGGAGAGAGCAAGGATTCCTTCTTTCAAAGTTCTGCTGTGCTGCTTTACTTTTATGGAGTAAAACGACCTGCTTGTTTTAGTAAGGCGGTCCTTATTCACCCATTCGAAATGATTTGATAATCTAGCTGTCTTGACCAGGGAAAAACCGTTCGGTTGCTTTTCCATGACCCCGAACAAAAAGCCGTTTCATGGGATAGCCCACCCGGAAATGATTTTTCGGCATGGGATAAGAAGGCTGGAAAATCAACCTATGGACAGCTTCTTGAACAGAAATTCCGGAATGGATTTAATGATCATCATGATCCAGCGCCAATACCACCTGGTATAAACAATCGAACGCCCCTTTTTGTAGGCGCGGTATATGTCGTCAGCGACTTCATCGGTACTGGCAGTCAATAAGCCGGGCAGGCGCATGTGCTCCGTCATTTTGGTGTCGACGAAACCAGCCAGGACGGTCATAACCTGAATGTGCTTTTTGCTCAGCCTGTTCCTCAGGCCGCTCAGATAAATGGTTACAGCCCCTTTCGCAGATCCATAGATATAATTGCTGGCACGCCCTCTTTCACCGGCAACCGAGCTTATCCCGATGATAAAACCGCGATGGCGGGTTTCCATGTCCGCGGCGGCGATCTCGAGCAGACTGACAGTGCCGAGATAATTTGTTTCGACGATTTTGCGCGCCTCCTGAAAATCGCGCTGTGCTCGATCCTGCTCTCCCATGTAGCCGAACGCGGCGATGACGCCATCGGGTTTTGGCTCCAGCTTTTCATAGAAGACGGAGTGCGTGTCGAAATCGGTGGCATCCAGAGGGACGACCTCGGCGCTGATTTCATAGCGGTTGGCAAGGTCCACGGCCTGTTCTTCGAGCTGTTCCCTGTCTCTTGAGGCGAGAAGGAAATCCGCCTTTTCCTCTCTGGCAAATGTCCTTGCTACAGCGCGGGCGATGTCCGAATTGGCTCCCAGGATAAGAATACGCATGATCAGATCCCCAGACGTTTGGACTGCAGTGAATGGAATTTGCGTTTCATGCCGTAGCGTTCTCTCAACGCCCGGAAACGTTCGCAGTTTTGATACCCTGCTTGGAATACGTGTCGCGGCATACGCACATCTTTGCTGAGATACAGCCTGCCGCCATGGTCGAGGACGATTCGGTCCAGCCTCTCCAAAAAGGGGAAAAGCTTCGGTTCGATCTTGAAATCGAGCGCCAGGGTATATCCTTCCATGGGAAAAGAGAGCATGTTGTCGTTGGCGGGTCCAAGCAGTTTGAGTACGGCGAGGAACGAGCCGAGGCCTGCCTTCGCTGTTTTTTCCAGGATGTCCCTCAGTCCTTTTTTGCCGGTTTCCTTTGGCAAAACGCACTGATACTGGGTAAAACCGGTCGATCCGTACAGACGGTTCCAGTTATCGATAGAGTCCAAAGGGTAAAAGAAGGCGTCGAGGTCGACGATCTTCTCGGTCGTTTTGGCCGGGCACTGATCGAAATAATAGTGGTTGAACAGTGAAACGGACCATCTGTTCATGAGGAAACCCGGAAGAGGGAAAGGCATCGAATGACTGCGTGGTCGACGCGCAGATTTTTCAGCGTCCTTTTCGGGGACATGTTCGCCGCACATGAGAATCGAGCGCCCCTGGCTGCGGCCGCGTGCGAGACAGTCGATCCATGCCACCGAATAGGTCACATGACGATTTTCGTCGAATCGTTCGAGAACCTCTTCAAGGCTGCTGCAACGAAACCGTTTCTCAATTATATTGGGGCCCGGCACTCGCCGGAGTTGGAGGGTGGTTTCCAGTATGACGCCTGTCAGGCCCATGCCCCCGCAGGTCGCATGAAACAGTTCGGGATTTTCGGTGCGGCTGCACGTCAGGATTTCACCGCTCGGAACGAGCAGGTTGAAGGAGATGACGCTCTCACTGAAACAACCGTGAATATGGTGGTTTTTGCCGTGAACGTCTCCGGCGATGGCTCCGCCTACACTGACGGCCTTGGTCCCGGGTGTGACCTTCAAGAACCATTGTCGAGGAAGAAAAGCCTGGATGATTTCCGCCAGGGTCATGCCGCTCTGGCAGGTGATGATCCCTTCGCCGGCATTGAAATCCAAAACCCTGTCAAAACGGTTTGTCAGGAGGACTTGGGAGGCCAGGGCGCTGTCGCCGTAGCTCCTGCCGCGGGCGAATACGATACCGCCTTCGAGGCGGTCCAACTGGTCCATCAGCTGCTTCCGGGTGTCGAATCGGAGCGCCTGGCATTCTATGCGAGGGAATCTTCCCCATCCCGAAACGTTTCTCACGCATACCCCCAAAAAACTCTTTTACCGGATTTGCGCCTGTATTTCCAGCGTAAACACTTGATCCAGCGCCTCCGACTGCTTTCTCTAGACCGTTAAACCGCTGCGTGCACCTATTTTCATTTTGTCAGGTGCAGGCAAGAAAGGCCAGCCTGGATCGGGACAACCCTGCCGATACCGGGCCTTGCTGAAAAAATCCGGGCGTTATGCGGCAAGAGATCTCTGCGCTTGCCTGGAGACATAAACGCTGCTGATGGGACTGTGGAAAGGCCTCTGGGCCGGCATCTCGAGGATCTTCCGCGAGTTGGGAAATCATGATCCAGCGTGTTGCGTCATCACGATACGGGTTCGCAAAGTGCCATCAATGGCCGGTCCATATTTTTGATCCATTGCCATAGATCAGCCAGTAAAAGGTGAATATCCACCCGGTAATAACAATCCATAAAAAATAGTCATGTAAAAGAATCGAGGTTGGCGCACCGCCCTTTTTGTGCACAAAGACAAGCTGCATATACCGCAGAATTCCTAGAAGGACCCAGAAGGAAGTCAGGTAGAGATTTTCTGTATTGTATTTCTGAACGACTTCATTCGATACACAATATAGAATATATGAGACAATTACAACAGATGACATAATAACCATGCTAAGAGAGATAAAATCAAGGTTATATCCTTTCAAAGATTTTCTTATCTCAGTAGATGAATCAGAAATCATTATATCATCTCTTCGCTTACCCAGTGCTATCAAGACAGCAAGTAAAAATGTCATGATAATTATCCAATGGCTTACGGGAACATTGGATGATGTAGCACCTGCAAATACCCTTAAAACGAAACCGGTTGCTATGCAAAATATGTCGATGATTGCAATGTTTTTCAAATAAATAGAATAAAAAATATTTATAACGATATAGCATGCAATAATTGCCGCAAAATGATATGATAGAAAAAATATTGAAAATGTAAATGAAATAGATATAAGGATGAAAAAGATGGAATAAGCTTCAGCGTTGCTCAGGATACCTTTCGCTAGTGGTCTTTCCCTTTTCACCGGATGGTTTCTATCGGATTCACGATCAATGATGTCGTTTAATACATAAACACTACTTGCTGCCAGGCAAAAGATAACGAAAGCGTAAAAGGTGTGTTGGACCGCAGCAAAGTCGTTGAGTTTGTGAGCGAAGAAAACAGGGAGCCAGATGAAGCCGTTTTTGACATATTGGTGCGGCCTCAGCAGGTGGACGATAGCCTTTGATTTCTTCAAGAAACAAATCCTTTCCGAAAGCCACGCTGATGGGGTGACGAACTGGTGCCTGTTTCGCCGCAACCGAGGTTTCCAATCCGGAAATGGTCTTTTTGGCCAATTTCGGCGTCAATCTGCACGTTTGCTTGTGCGGCGACCTGCAGGTCGCCTCCGCACAAACGTTTGATTTCCTTGATATTGGCCAAAAATCCTCACTTCCGGATTGGAAACCGAGCTCTATCCGGAAATGGTCTTTTTGGCCAATCTCGGCGTCAATCTGCACGTTTGCTTGTGCGGCGACCTGCAGGTCGCCTCCGCACAAACGTTTGATTTCATTAGTATTAACTAAACCGGGACCCGCCGCGAAGCGGTGGGACTGAGCAGGCGCAGCGTATGAAGAAAAATCCTCATTTCTGGATTGGAAACCGGGTTCTACCGGGAAATCATTACCATATGGGCACTGGGTAGGGATGTGTTCCCGGCTGGTCGCTTTCCTTTGGAACCACCATTACATATCCGATCGAGGAGATGAATGTCAAAGGCAGAACGATCAGCGCTTGCGTGGTCCATCGTTTTTAAGGTATTTTCGGCGTCAAACAGGAGAGCCGGCCTTTTAGATCACCGTTTGGTCCGTCCGGGAAGTGTTTCGAGGCGAGGGGGCACCGGCACGAAAGGATTTTCGGCGTCCTGACGGGGTTGACGATACGTTTCGGGGGAAGCTATCGATTTCCCCCTCGCGGTGTGGATGGATCGGTGTGTGAAGGGGCAGGTGGAAGTGCCCCCGTATAGAAATGAGGAGGTGTGAGGTGTCCGATAATAAATCGATCAGAATCGAAAGGCATCATCATGTGGCGTGGTTGATCATGGATAGGGCTGAAAAACGCAATGCCTTGGGGACCGGGTTTTTTGACGAACTCGAGGAACGGGCCTGTGAACTGGATCGGGACCCGGAGGTCAGGGTGGTGGTCATACGCGCCGAAGGCAAGAGCTTTACAGCGGGGATCGATCTCGCTGATCTTTCGGGGATGCTGCAGGGCGGCGGGGCGAGGGATCGTGAGACGGTGCGCCGGACCATCGTTCGTTTCCAGGAAAGTATCTCGTGGCTCGAACGATGCCGCAAACCGGTTATTGCCGCGATACACGGACACTGCATCGGCGGCGGGGTCGATCTCGCCTGCGCGTGCGATATCCGTATGGCCAGCCGGGATGCCGTTTTTTCGATTCGGGAGACCCGTATGGGCATTATCGCCGATCTTGGCACGCTGCAGCGGTTCCCATCGCTCGTCGGGCAGGGGTGGTTCATGGAGCTGGCTTTGACCGGAAGGGACTTCAGTGCGGATGAAGCCCTCAGGATGGGTTTCATTACCCGGTTGAGCGAGGGACAAGAGGGCCTGATAGAGGAGGCTTCCCGTCTTGCTGAGGACATCGCCGCGTTGCCGCCGCTGGCCGTGCAGGGAGTCAAGGATGTGGCGTTTCACAGCCGGGATTTCGGAGTTCAGGCCGGGCTTCAGTATGTGGCGCAGAAAAACGCCGCCCAGCTGCCTTCCGAAGATCTGATGGAGGCCATCCAGGCGTTCAGAGAAAAGCGGCCGCCGCAATTCAAAGGCAAATAGGCGGCGGCTCTCACCGATCGGCGGCGGTGGGGCGTTTCCTCAGGGCTATGTCGAGGGCCGCGTCGCGGTCGTAAATGTCATTGCAGAAACGCAGTTCCCCGCCCTCATCGATCCAGGCTGTCCAGTAAAGCAGATGAATGGGCACAGGTTTGGAAAGAGAGACGGTGCGGGTTACGCGGGCGTCTATGGCCTCCTGTATCCGTTCGATCGTCCAGCCGTTTGATTCTTTCAAGAGAAAGAGAGCGAGCTCCAAAGGTTTTTCGACACGGATGCACCCGGAGCTGAACCCCCTGATGCTTCGGTCGAAAAGGTATCGTTTGGGTGTGTCGTGCAGATAAACCGAGTACTTGTTGGGAAACATGAATTTGATGGACCCGAGCGCGTTGAGCGGACCGGGGTTTTGCCTCATGCGGTATGGGAAGTTTTGTTTCGTGATCTGTGACCAGTCGATCGAGGCGGGGTCGACCTCTGCAGAGCTTTCCTCCCAACCGCTCAGGACTTTGATCCCCTGGCGCCTGAGATAGCCCGGATCCTTCCGCACCAGAGGGGCGATGTCTTCGACGGCCAGTTTGTGGGGTACGTTCCAGTATGGGTTGAAGACCAGGTAGGTCATTTCACTGCTGAAAACGGGTGTTTTTCTGTAGGGCCTGCCTACGACGACCCTCATTCGCCCCACGGGCTTTTCGTGTTCCACCATCTGCAGACTGAAACCCGCTATATTGACGAGGATATGACGATATCCGAGCTTTCTGGGAATCCACCGCCAGCGCTCGAGGTTGATTTCAATCTGGCGGATGCGGGCTTCAGGGGGTAGGTTCAAGGCGTAAAGGGTGTTTTTTCCAACTATGCCGTCAACGGCGAGGCCGTTGCGCGTTTGAAAATCCGCGACGGCCTGCTTGAGCACCGCGTCGAAATACGTCGGATCGCCCATATCGAAAAGGGGATATCCTTCGGCGGCCAGCCGCTGGCGCAACGCGGCGACTCGCGGGTCCTGGTCACCCATCCGGAGTGTCGGTCCGGGGGGCACTTCGGGCCATCCATCCCTAGGCGCTTCACTGCGGCGTTTCGCCAGCGCCTCTTTGAGGGCCTTGTACCCCGGATGGGGTGGACGAAGGCGATCCAGTGTCGCACCGACGGACTGCTCTTCAAGCGCCCTTGAAAGGATCGCCGACATATCCGCATTGTGCCTGAAAGCCTTCCAGTCCGTGTGGATCGTTTCGGGGTTGACCCGTCCGCCGAGCAGATGAGAACCGAACAGCAGGAAAGCATCGGTCAGGAGCAGATCCGCCTCTGCGAGGTCTTGAGCTGAGGGTCCGGTGTCTTCCCGATAGGCCTGCTGGATGCCCTGCATCATCCGGCTCAGGTTACCGAGGTGGTAGTCGGAGGGCGTCAGTCCGTCCTCATCGGCCTGCCGGATTGCGGAGATCAGATCCTCGGCATTCCGGTAATCCTGTTTTTCGAGCCCCCACGCCGGGCGATAATCACGGGAGGCATAGAAGTCCGGAATGAAAAGGATTCCACAGATGATTTCACCGGAGCAGACGAGTTCTGTCCCGCTTACCTCCGCTTGGATCAAGGCCTTGAGTTTGGATTGAGTTTCCTGGAAGAGCAAGGGGAACCGGGCGGATGAAGTCCGCGGCACGACGGTAATCAGGATGATCAGCAGAGTGATGAGATGCAGCCGCGTTTTCAGAGACAGATGCGGTTTCAAAAGGCTCCTTTTCCGTCGCAGGGTTGATGGAACGCTGAAGGGCATCGTTCTTTCCGCCCGACGGGCTGGGAGAGAAGCGTTTCACTCGACGTTCTCCCTGCCTGGTATATTGTTTGGAATATAGCATGATCGAAAGTACGGTCCATCAAAAAAAGACCCAGGCGAGGCCGTGATCGTTGCAAAAGAGGAGTCTCACACTGGAGAAGATGTGACAGGATAGACGGGAGGGTTTCACACCTTTTTGTAGAGCCGCAGAATATTGCGGGCGTTCCGCCGTTCATAGCGGGTTTCGTCGACCATCTTTTTGACGAGAAAGAGGCCCAGCCCCCCGATCTCGCGCTGCTCGAGGGAGGCCGAGACATCCGGGATATCCGCCAGAAGAGGATCGAACGGTTCCCCTGCATCGGCTGTTTCAACGACGAACCGTCCTTCTTCATCGGTGCCGCAGGTTACCGTGATATCCCCGGATGCGCCTTGGTACGCGTAGGAGATGATGTTGGTCAGGATTTCGTCTGCTGCGAGTTCCATTTCCATCGTTTTCTGAGGATCCAGGCCGGCCTTTTCGGCATTCACGACGATGAACTCTTTGAAATCCTCCAGGTTTTCCAAAGCAGCAGGAAGAGTGATCCGCCCCTTTTCAGATGAGACCATATGTCGCTCCCCTTCTGTGATCATCGAAACGGTATCCTTGAGGCGGCCTCACGGGCTTCGAGGTCATCCTTCCGGTAAAGAGAATGCGCCTGCCGTTGGGGATCGTTAGACCGGGATAAAGGATGAAATCGATCCCCGAGGATATCAGAGCGCCTTCCTGGCCTTCTGGACGTCTTCGCAGATACTGAAAATGGAACTGAATCCGGAGACGTCGAAGACCTCCTTGACGACGCCTTTGAGCCCGCACAGTGCAAGAGTCCCCTGGTTTTGCTTCAGCTTCTTCGCCATGGACAGCATGCTGCGCAGGCCGGCGCTGCTGATGTATTCGAGTTGGGAAAGATCGACGACAAAGCGTTTCTCCCCCTCGGAGATCTTTTTTTCGATTTCCTGGTCAAAATCAGGCGCTGTGACGGCATCCATGCGGCCGATGATAGAAACGACGACATCCTGGTCATTTTTGTCGATGCGGATCTCCATAGGTTCCTCCCGTAAGGTGTACAAGGTAATCGGATTTCCCTCTGCCGGGTCTCTTCGCTCTGCAAATTAACCCAAAAGAGGTTTTTGTGCAAACATCTTGTCACAGGCCGAGTTCCCCTCCCAGATAGAGCCGCTGGACCCAATCGTTGCCGCGAAGGTTGGTGGATCGGTCCTCCAGGACGATCTCGCCGTTCTGGATGACGTAGCCCCGGGAGGTGATCTCGAGGGCCATGTTCGCATTCTGCTCCACCAGCAGGATGCTGCATCCCTGGTGGTTGATCATGGAGATGGTGTCGAAAATGGTCTCGACCAGCAACGGGGCCAGGCCCATAGAGGGCTCGTCGAGGAGCAGAAGCCTCGGTCGCGTCATCAAAGCCCTCCCCATGGCGAGCATCTGCTGTTCCCCGCCGGACAGGGTCCCGGCTGTCTGATGGCGCCTTTCGTAAAGGCGCGGAAAGAGCTCGAACAGGCGGGCCATGTCTTCCTTCACGGCAGACCGGTCGCGCCGGATGAAGGCGCCGAGGTCCAAGTTTTCGAGAACGCTCAAGCGGCCGAAAATCTTTCGGCCTTCGGGCACCTGGGCAATGCCGGCCTTTACGATCTTGTGGGGAGGCAGGCCGTCGAGCCGCCTTTCTTCAAAAAAGATGCGGCCCTTGCCGGGTCTGAGGAGCCCTGAGACGGTGTTCAGGAGGGTGGTTTTTCCGGCGCCGTTGTTCCCGATGAGGGTGATCAGGTCGCCCTCGTGCACCTTCAGGCTCACGCCTCTCAGTGCACGGATCCGGCCGTAATAGGAGTGGACGCCGTCGACGTCCAGGAGTGGAGGACGCTGGTTCATGGGTGCGGCGGGGCCTCTTGGGATGGGGAGGCGGGTGGTGTAGCGGTCATCCCGCGCCTTCCGAGATAGGCCTCGATCACACGGGGGTGATTCTGTACGGCGCAGGGAGGGCCTTCAGCGATGCGGACCCCGTGGTCCAAAACGATGACGCGATCCGAGAGCCCCATGACCACGCGCATGTCGTGTTCGATCAGTAGGATCGTGAGGTCGAGCTTGTCCCGCAGGGTCCGGATGAGAGCTGTCAACTCGGCGGTTTCGCTGGGATTCATGCCGGCGGTCGGTTCATCCAGCAGCAGCAGCTTCGGGTCCGTAGCCAGTGCGCGCCCGATCTCCAGGCGGCGTTGGGCGCCGTAGGCGAGGTTTCTGGCGGGTGTGTTTTGAATGGTTTCCAGACCGAGGAGTTTCAGGATCCGGATGGAGGAGGAGGCATGGTCTCTTTCTTCGCGCCGGGTGCGCTGGTCGCGGCTGAGGGCCCCCCAGACGCCCGCCTGCATCCGGCAGTGCCGACCGACCAGGATGTTTTCGAAGGCGGTCATATCTTGAAAAAGGCGGATGTTCTGAAAGGTGCGGGCGATGCCGAGGCGGGTGATCTGGTGGCTCTTGAGCCCCCGGAGGGATCTGCCGCGGAACAGGATGTCTCCGGAAGTCACGGGGATGACGCCGGTCAGGCAGTTGAAGAGGGTGGTCTTGCCCGCCCCGTTGGGGCCGATCAGTCCCACGATCAAACGCTCTTCGATCTCCAGATCGAGGGCGCTGAGGGCCGTGAGTCCGCCGAAGGCCTTGGTCAGGTGGATGGTTTGAAGGATCGGTTTCATTCAGGCTCCCGTGGTGCGGCGGCAGCGGGTCTGCGCCTGGAGGCGGGTAGGAGACCGGACGGCCGGAAGATCATCATGATCACCAGGAGGGCCCCGAAGGACAGCATGCGATACTGCTCGGTTCCTCTCAGCATCTCCGGCAGTCCGATCAGGACGACGGCACCCAATATGACCCCCGGGATGCTTCCCATGCCTCCGATGATGATCAGGCAAAGGACATTGATGGAGACCATGAGAGAGAAGTTTTCGGGGAATATGGCCCCCTGCCGGGCGGCGAATATGGCGCCTCCGGCGCCCGCGAAAGAGGCGCCGATGGTGAACGCGAGCAGTTTGTACTTGAGGATGTCGATGCCCATGACCGCGGCGGCGTCCTGGTCTTCGCGCATGGCGATCCATGCACGGCCGATGCGCGAGTTGTTCAACCGATCGGCTGTGAAGGCCGCCACAAGCACACCGGCAAGGATCAGATAATACCATCGCTGCGGGTTGTTGATCGGGGTTGCACCCAGGAAAGGCGGGTCGATCCGCAGGAGGCCGCGAGGGCCGTTGGTAAGGGGATCGAGGTTGTTCAAGATCACCCGGATGATCTCTCCGAAGCCCAGGGTGACGATAGCGAGATAGTCACCGCGCAGACGCAGGACCGGGATGCCGAGGAGGGCTCCTCCGGCCGCCGCGAGGGCCACGCAGACCGGGAGCATCAACCAGAAGGGAACATGCATCCCGAACTGGGGGGAGGCCATCAGGGCATATCCGTAGGCCCCGATCCCGAAAAAAGCGACATATCCGAGATCCAGCAGCCTCGCGAAGCCCACGACCACATTCAGTCCGATCCCCAGCATCATGTAGATGCCGATGTCGCCGAGGACCTGAGACCAATAGTTGCCGACGACCGGCGGCAAAACAGCCGTGAAAAGGATGACGGCCGACAGCGAAACGGCGGGCGGGATCTTCCGGAAGAGGGGTGCAGGCGATTTCAACGGTTCACACCTTTTCGGATACCACTTCGCCCAGGATCCCCCGCGGCCGGAAAATCAGGACCAGGACCAGAAGGGCGAAGGCAATGACATCCTTGTATTGGGCCGGCATGAAAAGCACGCCGAAGGCCTCGGCGAGGCCCAGAAAGAGACCTCCCAGCATGGCGCCCGGCACGTTGCCGATCCCGCCGAGGACAGCAGCCGTAAACGCCTTGATGCCCGGGATGAATCCCATCATGTGATTGATCTGCGTGTAGTACATGCCCACCATGACACCGGCCGCGGCCGCCAGGGCCGAGCCGATCACGAAGGTGATCATGATGATCCGGTTGACGTCGATACCCATGAGGGCGGCCGCTGACCTGTCTTCGGCGACGGCGCGCATGGCGCGCCCGATCCGCGTGCGTTGAATGAATAGGTAAAGACCGGCCATCAGCAAGAAAGACCCGAGGATAATCATGATCTGAAAGTTGGAGATGCTGAACCAGCCGATTTCGAAAAAGGTCTCGTGCAGCACGTCGGGGTAGACCTGCATACGGCCCTTGATGATGATCAGCATGACGTTCTGGAGAAAGATGGATGCCCCGATGGCGCTGATGAGGGGGGCGAGCCGCGAGGCCCGGCGCAGAGGCCGGTAGGCGACCCGTTCGAGGATGGTCCCTAGCAGTGCGGAGACAACCATGGCCGCCAGAAAGGCCGCGAGGATGGAGGCAAGGGGGTGTCGCTCCATGACGCCGTGTTGAAGAAGAAACGTGAGGGCTGCGTAGCCGGCAAACGAGCCGAACATGAAGATCTCACCATGGGCGAAATTGATCATGAAGAGGATGCCGTAGACGAGGGTGTAGCCGAGGGCGATCAGGGCGTAGATCCCCCCGATGGTCAATCCGTTGATCAGTTGATCGCAGAGGATTGCGGCGCTGAAAAAAGCTTCCATTCGCTTTTGCCGGATTTAGAAAGGAACCTTCCTGAAGAAACGCTTCCCGCTTTCTTCGACGACCTCGTAAAGGGCGACAACCGACCCCGTCCGATCCCCGTTGACGTCGAAAACGATCCGTCCGGTGACGCCTTCGTGGTCGGTCGCCGCCAGTGCATCGCGGAGCCGTTTCTTGTCGATCAGCAGACTGTCGTCCGGCTGTCTTTCGGCAGCGGATTCGACGGCCATCATGAGGATCGTCGCGGCGTCATAGGCCTGGGGGGAGAAGGTCTGACGGGGGCCGTAAATGGATTCGAAGTGTGCCACCCAGGCGGGATCCGGCTCCTGGGCATATGTTACGAAGCTGCCCGTGGCGGCCCGGCCGCCGGCCTGAATGAAGTCCTTCTCGGTGAAGCATCCGTCGTCGCTCAGAAATTTCGCTCTGATGCCGACCCGCTGCATTTGCCGGACCACGAGAACCCCTTCGGCCGACATCCCGCCGAAATACACGAGCTGCGGGCGCAGGGGCTTGATCTTGGTCAGGACCGGCGAAAAATCCTTGTCCCCGCGGGTGACGCCTTCCATTGCCAGGACCTCGCCGCCGCGGGTCTTGAGATGCTGGGCGAAATCCTCCGCGAGGCTTTGACCGTAATCGCTCTTGTCGTGGAGCACCGCCGCGCGCAGCCATCCTCTGGATGCGGCGAAATCGGCCGCCCGTTGAGCCTGGATGCGGTCGTTCCAGCAGGTTCTGAAAAAAATGGGAATCTTGCGGGAGGTCAATTCAAGGGCTGTCGAAGAGGAGGAGATCATCACCACTTTGTATTTGTTGTGGATATCCGAGGCTGGTTTACTCCCGCCGCTGCACATGTAGCCGACGACGCCTGCGACGAGCGGGTCGTTGCAAAACTTTTCGGCGATGACCACGGAGGACGGCCCGGCACACCCGTCGTCTTCGGTCTGCAGGGTCACCGGGTGGCCGAGGATGAGGCCTTTTTCCTTCACCGCCATTTCAGCTCCGTGCATGATGTCGATCCCCATTCCGGCATAGTCGCCCGTCAGCATGGTTCCCATGCCGATCTTGACCGGCGAGCCGGACGGGATCCGGATGGCCCCCCATTCAGCGGCGGCGGCCGGGAGGGATAGAAGAAGGAACAGGATGGCGGCTGGGAGCAGGGTGGGGAATGATCTGCGAGGCATGCGGGACCTCCTTTTCGAGTGCAGATGGGTTACCGCGGGAAACAGGCTTTCCTGGACGTCTGAAGCAGCGTTCGATCCCTTTTCAGGGGGACGGATCATTACTGTAGCCTCTGAGTGCTGCAGTGTAGATGACCCTGCCGATCGAAGCCGATGGGGGGCCGAAAGGGTCGGTGACGGATCGTAATCCAAATCGTATCCATCTGGAAACAAGGCTTCGCAAAGAAAATCGTTTCCAGACCGGAAACGAAATCATGTCCATCAGGAATGATTTCCCGGTACGAGCCCCTTTCCAATCCAGGAATGATTTCCCGGTAGAACTCAGCTTTGAATCCGGAAATGAAGATTTTTCTTCACACCCTTCGGGTGCTCAGTCCCACCCCTGCGGGGCGGGCTCTGGTTTCTTCACACGCTACGCGTGCGCAGTGCCACCGCTTTGCGATGGGTCCCGGTTTGGCCAATATCAAGGAAATCAAACATCTGCGTGGAGACGACCTGGTGGCCGCCGCACAAGCAAACGTGCAGATTGACGCCGAGATCGGCCAAAAAGACCATTTCCGGATGGAAGCTAAATAGGCAAATCTCCCTGCGGATGTCAAGCCGGAACCGTCCTATGTCGTTCATGCAGCATACGATCGGTCGTCGACGGGCCGGATTCATCTCCAGTGGCCGGCATAGGCCCGAACGGTTGTGCCTCTATTCGGAAAAGCCGCAGGAAAGTGCAATCCATTGAAAGGCCTTTGCGATGCGGCCCTGGACGTCAGTCGCTCGGGCCGCGTCGATCCGGCGGGTATCCGGATCCAGCAGGAGGCTTTGGTTTATCTCGATTTGAACAGCGAAGCGCCCTTCCTTGACAAGCCGTTTTCCATAATGGGTGGTGATGTATCCCCCGGCATAAGGGTGATTCAGGGCTACGGAAAAGCCGGCATCGCGGAAGCAGTCGGCCATGCGCCGGAAGACCCGGGACGGACAGGTGGGGGACCCGCGCCCGCTGCGGGGGCATCCGCTGCTGTCGCCGTTGTTACCAAGAACGATGTCCTTGCGGGTCTTCCCCCGGTCAGGGGCCTCCCGAGGCCCGATGTTGTTCAGGGAGTGGCAGTCATAAAGGCCAGCGACGCCAGGGAGCCTCAGCGCTGCCGCAAGGCGGCGGTGAAAAGGGCGGTGGTAGCGCTCGATGCGATCGGCGCGCTCGATCGGGCCGACGCCGGCATCCGGCTGGTAGACCTCGCGCCCGTCATAGTCGATGCGGCTGATGACGCCCCGATCGCCGGCATCGGAGGGGTTTCTGTTGACATCCGCCACCAGCCGGTTCCATTCCGCGGACACGACCGCCAGCGCCGGCAGACCACTGAATACCTCGAGGGTGCCGTTGTCCACCGATGCCTCGATGTCCCGCGGCTGTAACTTCATCGTCCTCAGAATCGCATCGGGGACCCTGAGGGCGCCGTGGGGTATGGAAAGGACGAAAGGGAGTTTCATGATCCCGGTACGCCTCCGCTTCGCCTTCCGTAAAACCAGTTGATGGCCAGGATCGCTTCCGGCCGCAAGCCACCTCCATGCGCCACGGCAGGAAACGAAAAAAGAAGGCGTCCGGTTCGCGCGAGCGGATCCGCGCTGCCGGAATGGAAGGAACTACTCGCTTCCCGGCCTTCGACGAGCAGGAACTGGGAGGGGTCCTTCAAACGGTCGACCTCGCTGCTTTGCTCGACCAGCGCGGCCTCCGACCCTCCGCGGTCGATGCGATAGAGCCCCGAGACCGGGGGTGGCAATCTGTTGACTTCCGGCCCGCCTCGATCGAAAAGGAGCACGTGGGACCCTTCGAAGTGGCAGTCGAAAAGCCGGTCCGCTTCTACCTGCGTCAGTCGGCATGGTGCGCGGCTCAAGGCTGCGAGGTGAAGGGCCTCCATGGGCACCCGCCCGGCCGCCATGTGGAAGAGGGAAAGCGGCGGAAAGGCCCCGGTGAGCCTGGGGTTGATCTCCAGGGGGAACACATCTCCGGAGAAAGAAACCATGAAGTCTATACCCAGGATGCCTCGGTATCCCATGTCTTGGAGGACCCCGGCCACCAGGCGGCCCTGCCGGTGCGCCTCGGCCTCAACCGACCTCGGCCAGGGTTCGTGCCCCCAGGTATGGCCGCAGAAGACCCCCTTTTCGATTCCAGCCGCGAACGGGAGATCGATCAGCTGTTCCTGGAGCCTCGACTGTAAAATCACTTCATCCATGATACAGGCGGCGATGCTGGCGGGTGTTCCTTCCACATAGCGCCGCAGGAGCGCCTGGCTGATCCGGCTTCCGCGCCAGGTGTGCGTCCGGAGCCTCTCACGGAGTTCCCGGTAATCATCGGGCGACCGGATGAAAAAGGTCCCCCGTCCCCCTCCCTGCACGATGTCGGCCAGTTGCACCACGAAGGATGCCCCCAATTCTTGCTGCCAATCCCGATAATCCCTGCCATGCATCTCCGCCTCGGATACGATCCTTCCGGGAGGGGTCTCCAGTTCGAGCCGGCCGGCCAGATCCAGGAAAAAAGCCCGGTGGGCCAAACGCCCCCGCAGGCTGGATGGGTTGGCAAGGACCTGCCAGCCCTCGCGGCGCGCAAGATCTTCGATCTCCGGGTAGCTTTGGTAAAGGAAGAGGGATATGGGGCGAGGCAGGCCCCGCAGGTGCCGGACGACCAACGGATGGGAGAGGAGCCGGGCGGAGTTCATGCCGTTTTCGGGAAGCGGATCCGGGGATTCTTCCTCGAGGCAGAAAAGGGGGATGCGCCTTTCAAGGATATGCGAATCGCTGGTCCTCCGCAGGGCTACGATGTGGTAGTTTTGGAGGAAGTAGGCGGGGACGATGCGCGAAAAGGCCGTCATGCCCACTCCGACCAGCGTGCCGGTCGGGGGGAATGGGCCGTTTGGGAACAGATCTTTCAAGGAGAAAGGTAGCATGATTCACCAACGGCCGATCCCCCCTTGCGAAGGTCCGGGAAATAGCAGGCCACCCAGTGTTCCGGTGCGAAAAGCCTTATTTCCGGGTTCTTCTGGCTGCAGTAAAGTCTCTGAGCGACGGCGCAGCGGGGAAGAAAGGGGCAGCCTGAGACGCTCCCGGCCCCTTCGCTGTCCACCCGAAGGAGCGTGCCGTACCGTTTTAGATCCGAACAATCCCCGAATTTGGGGATGGCGTCGATCAGCGCCTGCGTGTAAGGATGGGCAGGGCGATAAATGATCTCATCGGCGGGACCCAACTCCACCAGGTGCCCCCTGTAGAGGACTGCGATCCGGTTGCAGAGATATCGTGCAGCGGCGAGACTGTGGGTGATGAAGAGGAGGGTGACGTCCATGGCCTCGCGCAGTTCCAACAGGATATTGAAGATCTGCGCCGAAATGGAGGCGTCGAGCATGGAGGTGGGCTCATCGGCAACGACCACTTCCGGTCCGAGGATCATGGCGCGGGCGATGGCCACGCGCTGGCGCTGTCCGCCGCTCAACTGATGGGGGAAGCGGAAAAGAAAATCCTCGGGGGGAGAAAGCCCCACCCGGCCGAGGATGTCCCTGGCCGCCTCCAGGCGGTCCGCGCGCTTCGTGGCGGTGTGGATCAGAAGGGGTTCAGAAACGGCATCCAGAATCGAGAGCTGAGGGTTCAGAGATTGATAGGGGTCCTGGAAGATCATTTGCACCCGGCGCCGAAAGTTCTTGAGGGCCTTTCCCTTGAAGGTGCAAATGTCCTGACCGTCTAAAAGGATCCTCCCACTGTCGGGTTCTTCGAGCCGCACGATCAAACGCCCGGCCGTGGTCTTGCCGCTGCCGCTTTCGCCGACCAGGCCGAAGATTTCTCCACGATGGATGTCGAGATCCAGTTGATCCAGGGCTACGACCTGCCCGCGCCCGTGCCCGAAAAGATTTCCCTTGGTTTCGTATACCTTGCGAATTCTCTCCAGCTTCAATAGTGGCCGTTGGTCGGGTGCACTCATCGGTTCACCGGCACTGCGCGCAAAGCGCGTGATGTCCCGGCCCTACGGATGTCCACGCAGGCGCCTCGCGGCGGCAGGCCGCCGTGGCACCGGGGCAGCGGTCGCAGAAACGGCAGCCTTCGGGCGGGTTTATAAGGTTGGGCATTTCCCCGGGAATCGGTTTGAGGCGGCTCCTGGGGCCCGTCAGCGCGGGGTAGGAAGCCAGCAGTGCCTGGGTATACGGGTGCACCGGATGGTCGAAGACCTCGGTTCTTGGCCCGTATTCCACGAGCTGCCCGGCGTACATGATCCCGATGTCGTGGCACACATCCGCCACGATGGCGATGTCGTGGGAGATGAAGATGATGGCGACGCCGAATTCCTTCTGCAGGTTGCGGGTCTCTTCGAGGATCTGGTCCTGTACGATGACATCCAAGGCGGTGGTAGGCTCGTCGGCGATGATCAGTTTGGGCCTGCAGGCCAGCGCCATGGCGATGATCGCCCGCTGTTTCATTCCCCCGCTGTACTGGTGGGGGTAGTCGCGCATCCGGTTTTTCGGAATGCCGACCAACTGGAATAACGCCTCGACCTTCCGGTTGGCTTCCGCCTTATGCATACCTGCGGAGTGGGCCATAATGGCCTCAGCGATCTGGTTGGCTACCCGGTGAACCGGGTTGAGGGCATTCATCGCGGCCTGGAAGATCATGGAGATCTTGTTCCAGCGGATTTGGCGCATTTCGTCTTCGAGCAGATCGAGGAGGTCTGTGCCATCGAACGTCACACGGCCCTCGGTGATCACGGCATTAGGCGGCAGGAGCCGCATGAGCCCCATGCCGAGGGTGGTTTTACCACAGCCCGATTCCCCGACGAATCCGAGGGACCGGCCGGCATCCAGGGAGAAGGAAACCTTCTCGACCGCCCTGCGGAAGCCTTTGCGGGTATGATAGCCGATGCTGAGATTTTCGACCTCGAGGAGTGGCATCTTACTCGGCCTGTCCCTCCTTTCTGAGCCTCGGGTCGAGGACTTCGTCCATCGCACGACCCAGCATGTAGAATGACAGGGTGATCAGGGAGATGCACAGGCCCGGTGGCAAGAGCCAATAAGGGGCCTTGAACATATGCCCGGTCTTCCATACCCACTGGAGCATCATCCCCCAGCTGACGGTCCCCGGGTCTCCAAACCCGAGAAAGGCGAGCGCGGCTTCGATGATGATGGCCGAGGTCACCCTGAAGGTCATGTAAAGGAAGGAAAGCGGCAGGACATTGGGCATGATGTGGCGGAAGACGATCCTCAGGTGCGATGCGCCTGCGACACGGGCGGCCTCGATGAAGGGTCGATTCTTCAAGGAAAGGGTCTGGGCCCTGATGACACGCGACACACCCGGCCAGCGGAACAGGGCGATGATCAGGACGATGGTCCAGATATTCAGCTGCCCGAAAAGGGAGGAAAGGATCAACACCACCAGGAGGGTCGGCATGACCATGATGATGTCGGCTGCCCGCATCAGAAGGGTGTCGATGAACCGGCCTGCATACCCTGCGACCATCCCGATGGCGGTGCCGAGAAAGATGCTCATGAAGGCGGCGGACACCCCGACCATGAAGGCCACCCTTGCACCGGCCAAAAGCTGGCTCAAGATGTCCCTCCCCATGAAATCGGTCCCCAGCCAATGCCGTGCGCTCGGCCCGGTGGAACTGATGATTTCGGGGTCGACGCCGGTCATGGGGTCGTACATTGGATCGATCAGCGGCGGGATGAAGCTCGTGATCGCCATCAGCCCGAAGCAGACCAACAGGATCATTCCGAGCTTCCCCAGAAGGTTTTGCCTGAAAATCACCCAGTTTTCACGGAGACGGCCGCCCCAGCCCGAGCGCATGCCCCCTGTTTCTCTTGGTCGATCCGGATGACGTTTCATGCGTATTCCATCCTTGCGGAACGGGTCCCGGTTCAGTACCGGATCCGGGGGTCCAGATAGGCGTAAAGCACATCGACCACGAGATTGGACAGGAGGACGACCGTGGCGATGAGCAGGAAGGACGCCTGAGCCAGAGGGTAATCGTTGTGGCTGACGGAGAAGACCAACTCCCGGCCGATGCCGGGCCAGGTGAAGACGGTCTCCGTCAAGGCTCCTCCGTTGATTGAAAACGCCAGACTGAGGCCTACACTGGTGACCACCGGCAGGGCGGCGTTGGGGGCGGCATGGCGGTTGCGGATCGTCTTTTCCGTAAGTCCTTTGGCACGCGCAGTCAGGATGTAGTCTTCCTTCAGCGTCTCGAGCATGCTGCTGCGCATGATGAGAAGATAACTGCCGAAGTGAATCAAAAACAGCGTCCCTAAAGGGAGGACCATGTGGTGAGCCACATCGAGGGTTTTGAGCCACAAACCCGCATCGGGATCGAGCCAGATCTCCTCAGAGATCATTCCGTTGATGGGGAACCAGCCCAGTTTGTAGGCGAACACCCAGATGAGGATCAGGGCGAGCCAGGGCAGAAACAGGGTATGGGTCACCAGGGCGCCGAGCGTCATGGTGGTATCGAGGCTGCGTCCTTTGTGCCAGGAAGCGATCTTGCCCAGAAAAACACCGGCGAAGGCCGCCAGGACGATCGAAGTCGTGAACAGCAGGACGGTGTTGGGCAGCCTGTCGGCGATGATGCGGATGACGGGCTGCCCGTAATGGAAAGAAAATCCGAAGTTTCCCGTAAAGAAATTTTTGACGTAGTAGAGGTATTGAACTCCAAGGGGTTGGTCCAGCCCGAGCTGCTGCATGAGATGCCGGGCATCCTCGGCGGTCATGTCTGGATCGATCATACGGGAGACCGGATCGCCGGGGGCCAGCCGGAACAGCAGGAAGAGGACCGTCAGGATGATGAAAAAGATGATGATGATCTGAAACAGCCTCTTGAGGACGTAGCGTCGCAATTCCATGTTCGATCCGGATTTGCTCGGGTTTTCGCCTTAAAACATCCGTTTCCCGAGATGTTTTGCTGTTCGCCTAACGGCTGCGCAGCAGGGCGCGGGTTTTTCACCGGCTGCGGCTGCGCAATCCGCCGCATCCACTTTGAAACAGATCGACTTCACTCAAAGGGTCGAAGCGCACTCAACGGGGTTCGACGAGGCAGAAAGACCAGTGGTTCCCGATGCCTTCGATCATATCGATCCATCCCTTGAAGTGGTCGTTGCGCACCGCCTCGACAACCTTCGGGTTGTAAATGGGGAGATAGGGGACATCCTCCAGGATGATGCTTTGCATCTTCCAAACGAGGTCCTGACGCTTCTTCGCGTCCATGGTGGCGGCGGATTCCTCGGCGATCCGATCGAACTCGGGGTTGCGGTATCCGCTCATGTTGCTCCCTTTCGACTTATCGTTGCTGGATGAGAAAAAGTTCCGGATGTAGTCCGGGTCGAGGGAAAGCTTCCCGTAGCCGAGGACGAAGGCATCGAAATCGTGCCGGCTCTTGACCTGGTCGATGAGCGCGCCGAACGCCATAGGCCTCGAAGTAGCGGGCATCCCTATCTGACGCAGCCACTCCTGGACGATCATGCCGGTCATCGCCCGGTTCGGATCGTAGTCGGCCGGAGGCGTCAGGATCGTGAAGCCCTCCATGGGTTTGCCTTCGGGCAGGCGCAGGCCTTTGGCGGCGCTGATCTTCCCCTTCGGATCGACCGGGGGGATGTCCCATGTGTATCCCGCGTTTTTGAGGATGTCGTAAGCCGCTTTGATCCGCTCATTTCTTGACAGCCCCTTGCCGTAGGACGGGACATTCGGGCAGTGCCAGAAACGGTTGCCGGGAGGAACGACGGAGTCCAGTTCTATGGCGTATCCTTGCAGGATCCGTGTGATGATGAAGTCTTTGTCGATCAGCGTAGCGATGGCCCGGCGTAGGGCGGGATCGCTGAAAGGGGCCTTCCTGACATTGAACCCCAGGTAATAGAGTGCACTTTTGTCGTTCGTGTGGATCTCCACCGTCTTCTGCCTCTTGAGGTCCTCGATATAACCCGCCTGGATCCCCCACCAGAACATGTCTATCGTGCCCTTCTTGAGCGCGAGGATCGCGGCATCCGATGTGCCGAAAACTTTGAAGATGATTCCGTCGATGTACGGACCGAGTTTGTGGTCGGCAATGGTGAGGTTCCGGCCGAAAAAGTCGGGATTGGTTGCCATGAAGATATAGGCCCCCTGCTGCCACTCCTTCAGGACGAAAGGTCCGCATCCGATCGGCTGATCGATCTTGACATTGATAATCTCGGCCAGCGGTTTGTCTTTCCCCCGGATGTCGTTCACGATGGGCATCCATTGCCTTTTCTGGACGATCGGCGTGGTCAGGGTCCGGCTGAGAAAGATGGCCTGGGGCTTCTCGAGGTGATACCGGACGGTCCTTTGATCCAACGCCTCTATCTTCTTGACGAACTTGAAATAGGAGGCATAGCGGGGGATCTTGAATTCCTGGATGAACTCACCCGTAAATATCACGTCCTCAGCGGTGACTTTGGTGCCGTCTGACCATTTGGCCGGTCTGAGGGTCACGGTGTAGGAGAGTTCTGCCTCGTTGTAAACGGGATCGCTTTCGGCAAGCCAGGGGATCAGATCCAGGTTCTCCGGCTCGCGGATGTATAGAGGTTGATATATTTGAGAGAGCACCTTGCTGGACCACGTGTCGCTCGCCATCCAGATGTTGAGCGTCTTGGGTTCCTCGAGGAGTCCTATTTTCAGGATGTCGCGTGCGGAAGCCGGCGAGGTGAAGATGGGTGGGAGTGTGCAAAAGCCGACCAGCAGAAGAATGAGCACCAGACCTGTCAGGTTCTTGGAACAATGGACGTTTTTCATGTCGGTGGTCCTTTCTCTTCCGAAAGTGGTTTGCCGGGTAAACGGATTTCCCTGCTGCACCGCATGGGTTGTCCGTTTCCTACGGGTGGTCCTGTTTCATCTTGCTGACTTCGGTTTCGATAAAATCGATCACATTCCTCTCCAGACGGACGTTGTTGAGGCGGTTGATGCGCGGGATTCCACCCGGGCTGACACAGTTGACCTCGATGAGCTTGTCGCCGATGATGTCGATCCCCACGAAGTAGAGCCCGTCCCTCCTGAGCCTTTCGCTGATTGTAGCACAGATGTCCCTTTCGCGCGGGGTGATATCGTGTTTATGGGCGCTTGCCCCCGCGTGAATGTTCGTTCTGAAATCCCCCAGGCGGGGTTTTCGGCGCATCGCCCCGAGAATTTCACCGTTCAAGAGCAGGATGCGCACATCCCCTTCGGTCTTGACGATATCCAGATATTCCTGGACCATGATCGGTTCCCGGTTGGGGTATGCCTGATAGGTCCGGACATAGTAGTTGATGAGGGAGATCAGGTTTTCGCGGTCGCGGACGCTGACCTTGATGACACCCTCCCCGCCGAACCGCTGCAGGGGTTTGACGACCATGGCGCCGCCGAAGTCGTCGATGATCTTTTTGAGGCGGACGGGGTCACGGGAGATGTGCGTCTGTGGGATGATATCCGGGAAATTCAGCGTGTAAAGCTTGCTGTTGGCAAGGATCTGGCCGCGGGTGCTGTTGATCATGAAGACCCGGTTGTTGACCGGCGCCAGGAACTCCATGGTCTGGTAGACCAGGGGCGGGTTCTTGCGGAGAAAGAGGGCGTCGAGTTCCGTCACGCTTTCGAAGATGAGTTCGTCCTTTTTCATGCACCGGATGAGCGCCCTCCAGTAGCGGCGGATCGAGAGACCCGGTTCGACCGTGACATTGCGCATACGGGCCAGGACCGCATTCTGCCGGACGTAGACATCGTGGGGCTCGAGGAAATAGACCGTGTGGCCGCGCTCGTTGCATTCGTACATGAGGTGGCTGGTGGTCTCGTTGACGGGGTCGATGGAGTCCAGGCGATCCATCAGAAAGGCGATTTTCATCAGCGGTCTCCGTTCTTCCGTGCATGCACCCGTTCGACATAATGGATGATCTCAGCTGCAATGTCCAGCCCCGAAACCGCCTCGAGCCCTTTGAACCCCGGCGAATAGTTCACCTCGATCACCCATGGGCCGCCGTTCCGATCGATGATGACGTCCACGCCGGCGATGTTCAGCCCGAGCGCCCTTTTGGCCTTGATAGCGAGATCGACCAGGGCGGGCTCCGGGGCAAAGATGCGTGCATGGCCGTTCTGATGGATGTTGGCGCGGAAATCCCCCTCCTGGGGGGTGAGGGCTGCGGCTGCGGGGATCTGATCTCCCAGGACAAAGAGACGCACGTCCATCCTGCCGGCCGGCGGAATGTATTCCTGGACCAGCAATCCGCGCTTTCGCGCATCGAACCTTTCTACGAGTTCTGCGCCGTCCGAAGGATGTTCGAGCAGAAAGACCCCTTCGCCCTGGCGGCTTCGGAGGGTTTTGACCACGACTGGACAGCCGCCGAGGTCTTCGACCGCCCGTTCGAGGTTCCCGCGATTGCTGACCAGTATCGACCGGGGCACAGGGATGCCGCCCGCCGCGAGGGTCTGCAGCCCTAGGAATTTGTCGCGAGTGAGGGCGATGGCCGGAAAGCCGTTGATGAGTTGCGTTCCCGAGAGTTCAAAATGCCTGATCAGGGCGAGGGCATAATCGTTGATGGTGGCCCCGATGCGGGGCAGAAGCACCTCCGGCCTGATGCCGGGGCCTTCGATCGTCATACCTCCACGCGCAAGGAGGGAGCGGCAGTCCTTCGGATGGATGAGATGGGCTTCGTGTCCGCGTTCACGGGAGGCCTCGAGGAGCCTTCGGTTCGGATGGTAGTTGCGATCTCTGGCACTCAGGATACCTATGTTCATACGCCCCTTTTGGCCATCGTCGATCGAGGCGGCCCAAAGAGCCGTGGGCAGGGATCGCCGTCTTCGGATGCACCCAAAAAAGCCTTGATTAAATGCGATGGCTCGCTATTCTAAAAGAATGCGTGATCTGAAGCAAATCAAAAGCGTTTGCGACATCCTCCTGATGTTTCCACCTGTTTGGACGCCTGTGACCCCTTTCCTGGCCCTCCCCGCCCTGACGGCCTATTTGCGTAAGGCCGGATTTGGCGTGCGGCATACCGATGTCAGCCTCGATTTTTTTCTGGAGTACCTGCTGATGCCGGAGCGGTTGGACGCTATGCTGGCGCAGATCTTGGAAAGACCGGCGGAAGGCATGTCCGGCCCGCAGCAGGCCCTGTTCCGGGATATTCGGGATCGTCGTGATGTGTGGACGGACCGCGCCGCTCAGGTGCGCCGGTTTATAGAGGATCTTAGGCAGGAGGCGGGGTTTTTCGACCCCGAGCGCTGCATCCGGGCTCAGACCAATCTCTACCGGCTCTTGCGGATGGCGTCGCTCTCATGGTTTCCGACCTCCTTCACCTTCAATACCTTCCAGCATCCCGGGATCGAGGATTACGCGGGGATGATCCGCTTCTGCGATGACCGTCGTGCCAACCCTTTCCTGGATTTCTACGAGCGGACCATCCCTGACCTGGTGGCGCGGGAGGCCCCTCGCCTGGTGGGGATATCCATATCCACATCCTATCAGGCCCCCGGGGGTCTGACGCTGGCCAGATTTCTCAAACGGCGTTTCCCGGACGTCCACGTTACACTCGGAGGCCGCCATATCCTGCGCCTTCGGGACGCCTTCGAGAAGGAGCCGGACTACCTCCCTGAATTTGCGCACAGCGTGGTGCTGCAGGATGGAGAACGGCCTCTGGCCTTCCTCCTGGATCGCCTGTTATCGGGCCGGCCTTGGGATGATGCCCCCAATTTAGGCTTTTCGCGTCGGGGGAAATGGATCGAGACCCCGATCTGCGGGCATGAGCCCTTGCCGGAGCTGCCCACACCCGATTTCACGGATCTCGACCTCCGAAGCTACCTGTCGCCTGTTCCCATCCTGCCGATCCGTTTCTCGGAAGGGTGTTACTGGGGGAAGTGCGCCTTCTGCTCGCGTTACGACAACCGCCGCTTTATGACCGTACCGCCGGAACGGGCGGTCGGCCATCTGGCCGAACTGCACTCCCGGCACGGAACCCCCTGCTTCACTGTCAATGACGACTGTCTCACGGCCCCCTACCTGGCGGAGGTCGCCCGCGGGATCCTCGATCGCGGTCTACGCTTCGACATCTCCCTCTGGTGCAAGCCGGTCGGCGCTTTTACGGCCGATCGGCTGGATCTCCTGGCCCGGGCCGGGGTCCGGCTGGTGCGGTGGGGGCTCGAGACGGGGCACCCGCGCATTTTGAAGCTCATGAACAAGGGAACCCGGCTGCCGGAAACCCTGAGGGTGCTTGGCGACGCCTCCAGGGCGGGGATATGGAACCACGCCACGGTCATTTTCGGCTTCCCGGGGGAGACGCGTGAGGAGGCCGACGAGACGCTGCGTTTCCTCGAGGAAAACATTGACAGGATCCATTCTTCGATCTTCTTTCGTTTCGTGCTCCTCAAGTACTCCCGCATCATGCAACGGCCGGAGGACTATGCCATATCCGAAATCGGCGAAAGCCCGAGTCCCTTCGGCTCCGATCACCCCTTCGTCTGCCGGGAGGGTATGGACGGGGCGGCCCTCACGACCTTTCTCGAAGAGGCGCAGACTTACCGCCTGAAGGATCTGTACGGTCACCCTTTCTGGTACTATCTGCGCATTCGGGAATACCTGATGCTCTATGTCTCGCGTTATGGGCTCGATGCGGTCCTGAATTGGAAGGTGTCGCCGGGTGATCTGGCTCGATATGACAAAGGGTCGCGGATTCAGCTTTTTTTCGAATGTCCGGCGGATGTTCCCGAAAACATCCTGGATGGTATTTGCCGCCTGGTCGAACTGGGGGGCGAAGTGGGGCTCAGCTGGATCCGGGAGAATCTGGAAAAGGCCTGGCTGATCGGCTACGCCGTCGAAGGGGACCGGGTGGTGGCCACCATGACGCACAAGCGGCCTTTGGAGAGGTATCGGCGCCGGATCGAAGAAAAGACGGGGCTGAACCTCGACGGCTATCTCGAAAGGGGGTATACGGCGGTGCGGCCCGAATACCGCGGCATGGGGCTTGGGGACCGGCTGCTCAAGGGGTTGGTGGCCCGTTCTCCCGGGTGGAAGATCTATGTCACGATCCGGATGGACAATGAGCCTGCGCTCCGTTTGACGGCGCGAAACGACATGCGGCTTGCCGCCACCTATATCAACGAGAGGACAGGGCATGAGATCGGGGTCTTTGCAGCAGGCGCTGCAGCCTGACGAGGGGCGGCTTGCGGCCGCGATGGCTGGGCCCCGGCAGGACGAGGCGTACAGCCGGGCGGAGGCCGTTTTCAAAGAACTGCCACTGCCAGAAAAAGTGAGGCTGGTTATGGCCTTTCGGCCTACCATCTTCCAGATCGAGAGCACCAGCCGGTGCAACCTGAATTGTCCACTCTGCTCGACCCACCACCTGCGGCGGGGATATACCGAGATGCCGCTCGAATGGGTGGAAGGGATCGCCGCGGACAACCCTGCCATGCATTACGCCTGCCTCCATCTGATGGGGGAACCGCTTTTGTCCGGGTCCGTCTTCGACATCGTGGCAAGCCTGAAAACCAGGGGGATTTACACCTATTTCGCCACCAACGGGATGCTCCTGGAGGAGAAGGCCGAGGCGGTCGTCCGCAGCGGCCTCGACAAGATTTCGATCTCCCTTGACGGGATGACGCAGGACGATCTGGGGATCTACCGCCGCGGGGCGGATCTCGAAAAGATCCTGAGAGGCATCGAGGCCCTGCGCCGCGAAAGGAACCGGCAGAAGCGGTCCACCCCCCTCATCCAGGTGCAGACGGTCATGTTCCCATACAACGAAGCGAAGGAGGCGGCCCTGAAGCGGTTCATTCGGGGGCTCGGGGTCGATCGGATCAAGTTCAAGAAGCCCAGTTTCGAGAGCTTCGGGGGCCGGAATGAAACGTCCGGAGCCTTCGGCCGGTTCGCGGCCGCCGGGCAGGGAAAGTACTCGCGGCGGCAGGAGGGGTATAAGACCTACCGGGAGACGGCCGTCTGCCGCCTGCTGTTTCAGGGATTCGTGCTCTCGGACGGTGCGGTGGTGCCCTGCTGCATCGATTACGATGGAGAATACGCCTTCGGGAATCTCAGGGAGAGAGGTTGGCGGGAGATCTGGAACTCCAATGCCAGGCGCACCATGCTGGAGCGCTTTTTCGAGGGCCACCTGGATATCTGCCGCACCTGCACCCTCGGCTATGACTATTCGACGACGGTCTGGGAAAACAATCCCCGATGACGCGACGATGCCTGCGGCATTCTGTCAGGAACGGTGTCGACCGTGGTTTGCCCGGTGCCTCCTATGGCCCTTTAAGGAGGCCACGGGTGCCGATCTTTTCCAGAACAGACCTCCTGCCGATCCGCGGTTATTCTGTCCTGACCTTGCTGTGCAGCTCCCTGATCCGCTGGCTCAGGGCCCTGCAGATGTGCAGCGCGATCTGCGGGTATTCCCGGACGATCTCGGTGAATTCACGCTTGTGAAGGACCAGCAGCCGGCTCTTGTCCAGGGTGCGAATGGTGGCTGAGCGTGGGGCGTCCTCGAAAAGGGCCATTTCACCAAAGTAGTCCCCATCGCTGATTTGCGCGAGTTCGACCCCTTCTTTGCCTTCTTCTTTTTCGGCATATCCCTTGAGGACCGCGACGCATCCTTGGATGATGAGGTACAGGGTGTCGCCCGATTCGCCTTCCCGGATGACGATCTCGCCAGGTTCGACGACGATTTCTTCTGTGACGGAGGCGATGGCAGCCAGTTCGTTGACGGAAAGGCCTTCGAAGATCTGGATCCCCTTGAGACGCAGCACCTTATCAGGGATGGTGATTTCCTCTTCCATGTCATCCTTCCTTTCAGATCCGGTGCCTTCCAGGCGGCGCAGCGTATGATGCGCCATCTGCTGCACGAACGGGTTGTCCGCTTCGGTCAGTTCCTGGATACGTTCTTTCTCCACGATGGGGGTCTCTCGAGCGGCGACTAGGCTCAGTGTGAAGAGCACGTTGACCCAATCGCCCGAACTAAGCAGATAGCGGTATAGATCCGACGGGTTCGATGGGTTGAAGCGCGGCAGGGAGTAGTTTTTCCGTCCGGTCTCGAGGGCTTCTGAGACCGAGAGGCCTTCCAGCAGGGGCATCAGGATTCTCGACAGCGAGGCATCGATGCGGCTGTCGAGGGCCTCGATGCTGTTGGATCGCTGGGTCTTGTTCGTTGAGGAGATTCCCCGCCAGATCAAACGCATCTGTCCAGATGTGTCCTGAGCGGCGAGGAGCCGGATGATGTTTTCGACGAGGAGGTCCTTCTTCTGCTCCAGATGGTCGGCGAGCATCCGCCCTTGCTCGGATTCGGGCTGCTGCAACAGCGCGTCCTTCACGACCAGACAGGTATAAGCTTCCTGAAGTTGGCTGCGGGCGAAGCGAATGACGTCGAGGTCCTTGATATTGAGTGTCTCGAGCACCCGGAAGAGCCCCTCCCGCACCCGGCGGCTGGGTGCTGTCAGGGATTCCAGGAAAAGTTCGACGCTTTGATAGGGGGCCTCCTGAAGTTTTTCAGCGGCGTATTCATGGATGAGATCGGATGGATCGTCGAGCAGGCGGATGGCCCTCCGGGAGGCGGTATCGTCTGCGATCACGTAGGCCCGGAGGGCGGCCATCCTTACGTTTTCATCCTGATGACCGAGGAAGGGCTCCACCAGCGCGTTGATGTCGGCCGGGGCGAGCTTCCTGATGGCCTCGAGTACCAGGACCAGCAAGGCCGGGTCGTCTTCCTCGGCGAGCATCTTTTGGAGCCGGGGAAGATAGGCTCCGTCTCCCGAGCCGCCGGCGGCGATGGCGGCGGCCTTCTTTCCTTCGAGATGGTCGGATGCGAACCAATCCTCCACGATCGATGCGTAGTCGGAGGGCGCCTGTGGATAGAGCCCCGCGACGGCCCATGCCTTGATGAGGGGATCCTGCCGCGCGTCGATGATCTTGAGATTGAAATCCCTCGAGAGTCCGGCCGGCAGCCGGTTCGATGCCTGGAGAATCGCCGCCATGAGCTCGGGGCCCGCCTCGACGGAAAGAGACTCGAGGACGGGAATGGCCTTCTCGCCGGCTTCGGGCGACAGCATGGCGAGGAGGGCGATGCGGGTTTTTTCATCCTGTTGGGGCAGGGCCGAGAGGATGACGTCGTCGAGGCCGCTCACGTCCAGGGATTTCAAAAGCCTGGCATACCAGAGGCAATCGTCGTTCCGGCTGGAGGCGCAGGCCTCGGTCAGTTCCGTGCGGACCTTCCGGTCGGTGAAGATCTGGTTCAGCTCTTTGCCTTCGATGGATTTCAGGTCGAGCATGTTGCGCGAAATGAGGTCCAGAAGGATTTTGGGGTAATCCCGCTTGAGGACGAAGGTCGCAAACAGCCAAACGCCTACGAAGGCACAGGCTATGACCGACAGAAAGCGGGGATGGATCAGCCCCTCGCAGAGCATGATGATGCCGGAGCCTGCCAGGGTGCCGATTCGGACGATCGTGCCCCTGAGAAAGGGCCGGATGACGGCGCGGTAGGCCGGGTGCACGAGTCCGACCAGGACGGCGCGCCCGGGGTTGTTGATGGTGTTGCGGATGACGGTCGTGGAAATACGCGCGTACATGGCGGATAGGATGTCGAAGCGGAGGAGGAAGGCCAGGAACGCAAGAATATAGTTGAAGGGATGGAACATGAGCGCCACCGGCAGCCCCCACCGGCCGTAGATTCGGCCTACGAAGAGCAGGATGACGAGGCTGATCACGTTCATCGCCCCTCGAAAATATCCGAAGAATAGGAGCATCCCGCTTTCGGTGGCGAACTGCTGATCCGCTGCGAAGTTGAACTGGTAGTTGATGATCGGGATGACGACGTTGGGCATCAGCGTCAGGACCACGAGGATCTTGACCAGCTTCGATTCCTTGATCATCGGACCGACCTTTTTGAACTCCTCGATCAGCGAACTGCGGCCTTTCTTTTTCTTCCCCTTTTCCTGGTCGGGGCTGTCGATGAACAGGATGGAGGGGAAGCGCACCCCCATCCGCTGCACCATGAAGGCCCCCAGCACCGATATGGCCAGATAGATCCAGAGAAGGTTGTCGATGGTGATGGCCTTGGCCAGAGAAGGGGTCGCGAAGCTGCCGATCACGCCGCCGAGGACTCCCCCCGCGGTAATGAGCGGAAAGAGACGCTTCGATTGACGGGTGTTGAAGAGGTCGTTCGCGAGGTTCCAGAAGACCAGCCCCAGCAGGACCTCGTACTGAGCCTTCAAGATGAAGAAGACCGGGTAGATGTAATCGAAGCCCAGGGGGATGACCAGTCTGAGCGCTGCGACGCTGAGCCCGCAGAAGAGCTGCATGTAGGCGAGCAGGCGGCTCCCCGGCAGCTTGACCATAATCCCCGTCACGATGCCCATGAGGACAAAGGTGGCGATGGAATTGATCATGTAGACGACAGGAAGGTATTCGACGCCGAAGCGTTTCAGGAAGGCGGTTTCGCCGAAATTGTCGAAGAGGACGTTGCCGCTTCTAATCAGAAAAAGAAGCAGGGTTGACCAGATGAACAGACCGAACTCGTCGGGATAGATTTTGAGCCACTTGCTCAAGAGGTTTCGCATTCGGTCCGCCTCGTTCCCAGTGCCTGCCTTGGATGGAAATAGATGCCAGGGGAGCGTAGCGTTTTGCGCGACCCGTGTCAAGATGTTGCTTGGTGGATGACGCTCACGTTGACCGGATTGGTGACCCCCTTCAGTTTTACGGCGACCATGGTGACGGGCCGGTGATCCGCGAAAATGTACCGGCCGATCGCATCGGAGCAGACCACCTGCCCGGGGAGGGCCTCGGACTGGATCCTTTGGGTGAGATTCACCGGCGCCCCGACGATCCCGTATTTGGCGCGGGCCTCGGACCCGATGTTTCCGACGACGACCTCTCCGGCGTGCAGGCCGATGCCCATGTGGAGTTCCGGCAGTCCGAGGCGGGAAGCATCGCGGTTCAAAGCAGTCATAGCCTCCTGCATCTCGACCGCACAGGCGGCGGCATGCCGCGCGGAGGGCTCGACGGGCCCGTCTAGCGGATCGAAAAAGGCGAGGATGCCATCCCCGAAAAAATCGACGATGATGCCGTGATGTTCCTGGATGATCGGGATGACGGCCGAAAGATACCGGTTGAGGATGCGGATGATCTCCTCGGGGCGGCGCGTTTCACAGATGGGCGTAAAATGCCTCAGGTCGGACATGAGGATGGCCACCTCCCGCTTTTCTCCTCCCATCCTTAGGGATTCCGGACGCTGCATGAGCTGCCTGGCAATGTCCGGATCCATGTAACGCCCGAAGGTGTCCACGATGAGGTCCCGCTCCTTGAGGCCCTCCACCATGGTGTTGAAGCTCCGAACGAGTTGGCCGATCTCGTCGGATCCGGCCTCGTCCAGAGTCCGGTAATCGCCGACGGCCACCCCTTCGGCTGCCCGGGAGAGTTCGGCGATGCTCTTGACCGAACGGCCGACCATGAAGCGGATGAATCCGATGAGGACGAGGATCGAAAGGAGGGCTGCTATGCCATAGTAGAGCCTGAAGGTGAGGATCGGGGCAAGCACTCTTTTCCCCGATGCAAACAGGACGATGGTCCAGGGGGCCTCCTCGATGTGGTAATATCCCCAAACCATCTCCGGCGGGTGCCCCGGGCCGAGGATGGTGCCGTGAGAATTTTTCTGTATATCGAGGAGCAGCTCCAGTTCGAGCGGGTCGCCCGTTTCTCCCAGCCGCTTGCGCGTCAGGGGCGCCCGGACGGTCTGTGAGAGGATGCGCCCGTGCCGGTCGACGAGATAGGCTGTGTCGCTTTGCCACCAGCTCAGATTGAGGATGTCCTGCATGATGTATTCGAAGCTGATGGCGACCGTCAAGATCCCCAGCGTTTCTCCCCTCTCGTCGTTCAGCTGCGAGGTGAGGGTGACGGATTGTTCACCGGTCAGCGCATTGTAAGTGGGAGGGCTGACGTCCGCTATCCTGGCCTGCTCGAAACGCATCATCCTCATGCTCATGCCGCTTCCTGGCTGCCGGTCCATCATGCCGCCGTGGCCCGTGAAGCCGGGTACGGACATGTGCCGGGGGTCCAGCCAGGTCAGTGCAACATTCAGGACGCCCGGCATCTGCCGCAGCTCATCGAGGATCCATTGCTGAGCGTCGTTGTCCTCGAGCCTTCCCGTGCGGTGAAACATCTCCATCCAATCGATGGGGGCCTGGAGGCGCATGTCGATGTGGTGGGCGGCCCGCTGCAGCTTGAGGATGGCCGCCTCCCGCCACTCGTTCAGCATGACTTCCTTTGCGAAAAAGAAACCGAAAAACCCCAGGCCGAGCAATGCGATCGTCAGCGGCAGAAGCAGAAAAACGGCGATTTTCTTCTGGAGAGAGTTCAATTTCGGGCGTTTCAGCAAGGGTTCCTCTCAGCTGAAGGATCGTTCGAAAAGGATCCGCCGCTCCGCCGGATCAAGGAGGTTTCCACGGCGAGGCAGGCTTTACGGCATAACCCCGTATTTCTTCAGTTTCTGATGCAGTGTCCGCCGGGTGATTCCAAGGCGCCGGGCCGCTTCGCTCTTGTTTCCACCCGCCGATTCAAGGGTCTTCAGGATGGTCACCCGTTCGACTTCTTCAAGCGGAATGTCCGCCGGCCCCACCTCCATGGTGTCCGCCGGCCCGGCTGAGTTTTCCACACGATCGGCCCCGCGTTCCAGGAGGAGGTCTTCGGTATCCAGAACCTCGCTGCGTGCCAGAACCACCGCGCGTTCGATGACGTTCATCAGTTCGCGCACATTGCCCGGCCAAGGGTAGCGGAGCAGCCGGTCCATCGCCTGAGGGGTCAATCCCTTGAGGGTCTTGCGGTTCTTTTCCGCAAATTGCTTCAGGAAATGCTCCGCCAGCAAGGGAATGTCCTCCCTTCTTTCCCTCAGGGGAGGGACCTCCAGCCCGACCACGTTCAGCCGGTAGTACAGGTCTTCCCTGAAGCGGCCGTCCCGGACGGACTCGGGCAGGTCCCGATTGGTGGCGGCGATGACGCGGACGTCGACCTTCAGCACCTGTTCGCCGCCTACACGGACAAGCTCCCTTTCCTGCAGCACCCGGAGGAGCTTCGCCTGCATGGAGAGGGGCATTTCGCCGACCTCGTCGAGAAAGAGGCTTCCGCCGTGCGCCTGCCGGAACTTCCCTTCCTTGAGGCGGTGAGCGCCGGTGAAGGCGCCCTTTTCATGACCGAACAACTCCGATTCGAGGAGGGTCTCGGTCAGGGCTGCGCAGTTCATCTTGACGAAGGGTCCGTCCTTCCGGGGGCTGTTGAAATGGATGGCGGCGGCAATGAGTTCTTTTCCCGTGCCGGATTCCCCGCTGATCAGGACCGTCGCCTCGGAAGGCGCGACCCTCGCAACCGTCTGGAGCAATTTGACCATCGCGGGGCTCGAGCCGATGATCCGCCGCGCATCGAAGGTTTCACCCAATGTCTCCTTCAGCCGCTTGTTTTCTTCCTTCAGGCGCAGATGCTCCATCGCCCTTTCCATGGTCAGCTGCAGTTCGTCGAAATCGAGCGGCTTCGTGAGATAATCGTACGCGCCCTGCTTCAGGGCGCTCACGGCCGTTTCGACCGATGCGTAGGCCGTCATGACGATGATGGGGATGGCGGGATTGAACGCCTTGATGGCGCCCAGGGCCTCGAGGCCCGAGACCTTGAGCATGCGGATATCCATCAGGATCAGATCGAAGGCCTGCTCACGGGCCTTGGCGATGGCCTCCTCGCCGTCGGCGGCTTCGACGACGGTATATCCCCATCCTTCGCTCAATGTCGAGAGCATCGTCCGATGGGCCGTATCATCGTCGACGATCAGGATGGTCCCTTTCTGCTGCACCCCATGACTCCTTTCGATGATGGCTTTGTCCTGCCCCCGCTGTCACGGGCGGCGTATTCCGGCCGGAGTTCAGGCGGCCGGCTCGGCCGTCGAGCATCGACCGGCGGCTGCGTGCACTCAGCCCGGCGAGCCTTTCTCGTGCGCATCTGCAGGCAGACGTACCGTCACGGTGGTCCCGGCCCCCAAGCTGCTTTGCACCAGCGTTTCACCCCCATGGGCCTCGACAATGGTGTGCACAATGGCCAATCCCAGGCCGGTGCCGGACGGTTTGGTCGTGAAATAAGGATCGAAAATGTTCTGCAGATCCTGCTCCGCGATCCCCTTGCCGGTGTCGGCAATCCTGATGGCAAGGGTCCCGGATGCCTCTTCGCGCTTGACGGAGACGCGCATCATCCCCTGTTCCTCCATCGCCTCCATGGCGTTCAGATACAGATTCAGGAGCACTTGCCTGATGCGGTCACGGTCGATGTTGACGGGGCGGTCCGTCGGTTCCAGGTCCGTTTCGATGCGGATTCGTCGCCTTTCCGCCTGATCGCGCACCGTTTCGAGCGAGCGGAGCACCAAGGCCCCGATCTCGGTCGGCTCCCGATGCAGGGCCGGCGGGCGGGCGAATTCCAGCAGTTGGGAAATCACGCGGTTCAGACGGTCGACCTCCTGGATCATGATGTCCGCGGTCTTGCGGTCCGCCGGATCGTCGTGGTGCCTTTGTTTGAACCAGGTGGCGAACCCTTTGATGGAGCTGAGCGGATTCCGGATCTCATGGGCGACCCCGGCCGCCAGTTTGCCGACGGATGCGAGGCGCTGGCTCCTGGCGACCTCCCGTTTGAGGTGCTGGATTTCCGAGAGGTCCCTGAGAATGATCAGGACCCCGAAGGGGGTGCCATCGTCTCTTCGAAGCAGGGTTCCCATCACGTCGCAGGGCAGGGGCCCGTTTTGTCCTGCGGGGAGCGCCACCTCCAGTTCCATCGGCTGATGCGTTTCGGCGACGGCGTCGACGACGTCGAGCAGCACCTTCGGGAGATGCTCCCGGGCAGGTTTGCCGAGCATGTCACGGATCTGAACTCCGATCATACGCCCGGCAGTTTGATTGAAGGAGGTGAATTGGCCGTCGGGGTCGACCGCTATGAGACCGACGGGCATCCGCTCGATGAGGTGCCCGGTGAAGGCCTGAACGCTCGACAACGCGGTTCGGGTGGATCGGTAGGCCTGCGCGAGAAAGAGCAGGGACATCGCCGTCAACCCGATGAGGAGAAGGATGCCGGCCGTGAGGACCGTGTGCCGCAGGTCGTCCTGTCTGGCGGCTTCGATGGGGCCCATGTCGAGTCCGACAAAGACGATCTGGCGGCTTCCGGGAGCGGGGTCGCCGCCTTCCAGGTGCAGCCGGCACCAGTCGGTGGAGGGGGCATCCGGATGCCGCAGACCGTTCCCCCCGGGGCCGCGCCGCATGAAGTGCCCTCTGGCCGACCGTGTGGGAGAAAAGGGGCGGAATACCTCGAAGACGGGGGAATCCTCTCCGGGAGGGCTCAAGCGGCGCCAGTTGAGTTTCTCAGAGGCGGCGATCCCGGCAAGGCCCAACCCGGCTCCGTACGTTTCCCCGATCCGCGCGATATCGCTGTGGGCCAGGATGCGCCCCGTTTCGTCCGTGACCATCAGGTAGTGGATATCGGACTGCCGGGCGGTTTCCACGAGCAGTCGCTGGACCTGCATTCCACCCCATTGCATCCCCATCATACCGGTGCGTGCCCCTGCCTCGAAGGAACGGATCAGGGCTTCCCCCTTTTCCAGGAGAAGCTCGGTCGTCAGTTCGTTCCGCCGCTGGATGGTCTGAAGGGTCAAGAAGACGAAGAGCGGGGCCAGAATCACCAGGACCCCGAGAATGATCCAGGGGGGCGTGCCTGCCCAGAACCCGCCTTTGGGCCGTTGAAGTGCCATGCAGAAGCCTCAATCCGTATTCATGGGATGGGTTTCCATTCGGAAAGGGTCATTTTTGGTCAATATCGGCGTCAATCTTCACGTTTGCCTGTTCGGCGGCCGCCAGGTCGCCTCCGCGCAAACGCTTGATTTCCTAAAGCTTGGCCAAATTGAAATCCACCCTGCAGGGGTGGGAGTGAGCACCGAAAGGCGCGGAGGAACCGGGACCCGCCTCGAAGCGGTGGGACTGAGCACGCACGGCGTCTTCGGTATGGGGGCCGCTGCCCCGGGCTGTCTGCAAACACAAGCAAATTCAAGGCCAATGGTTTGAAACATCACAAAAAAGCGAAACCCTCCCCGGGCAGCGATACACGTGTTTCGCCTGGAAGCGGCCGTGCCTGAAGAGGATTCTTCCCTCGTTCCTCAATTCCGGATGGACGCTCCTCAGAATCCCGGACGGAGAGCCGATGAAAAGACCTCCCAGCAACGCCGAAACAAGGTGTGGATATTTTTTAGCCAACGCCTCGAATCGAATAGTATAAAAGATATCCACTTTGTGCAAGGGCGCAGGCTGAATGCTGAGCATGAGGGTGCAGTTCCGCCGCTGCGGAGGTTTTTTAGCTGGAGCCTTTGTGAACGGCTTTCCAGGTCTTCCAATGGCGGCCGTAAAGGCGTATAAGGGGGGCGTAATTTATCTCCTCGGGCGGCGGAAAATCGGAACGGTTTTCCGGGGTCGACCCGCTCTCCAAACGGGAATACGGGGCGGAGCCTTCCGTCCGAATGATTCCATAAACAGTATAACCAGATAGGAGGTTCAAGATGAAGAAAGTGATGGTGGTCGGGTGTGGAGCCTATATGGACAGTGGCTATGGCTGTCCAGGGGAGTGGCGTTGCCTGAAAGCTGCCGTGATGGGCGAAGGCAAATTCGATGAGCCATCGCAGGTGGTCGGATTCGTCAAATGCGAGTGCCCCGGCCGCACAATCGTCCCGAATATCGGAATGGCCATGAAGCTCTCGGAGATCAAGCCGGATGAAATCTACTTGAGTTCATGCCTGGTCAATGCCAAGCCAGGTTGTCCCTATGCCAGTGCCGAAGAGATGGCGGAGGCGATCGAGGGCAAGACCGGCATCCCCGTCAAGCTCGGGACGCACGACTATCATTAGATCATATAAAACGGGCTGGTCCGGGGTGTAAAATACACCCCAGCCAAGATATCCAAAACGGAGGACCAGTCCGTTTCATATGATCTGTTTAGATCCGTGGATCGCCCTCGGCCTTTCAGAGGTCGATGAATCTCAGTCCATGCAATTCGCGCTCTCTGGCCGCGATCTCTTCCTCGACGGCCTCGATCGCGAGCAGTTGATGGGGCCTTACGGAATGGGCGGGCAGGGCCCTTTCCCTTTCCTCCAACTCCTCCTTCAGGCGTTCCAGTTCATTCTCGATCGCAGATCTCCTCTGCGCCAAAGCGTCGGCGGCCCTCCGTACTTCCTGGACGAACCGCTGGACTTTTTCCATATCTTTTTGAAACCGGACAGGTCTATCGTCCTTGCCGGCCGCGTTGGTCCATGTGCAGCTGTCGGCGCCTGCCGGACTTACGCCCATGACGGCGTCATACACGTTTTCGGGCGAGAGTCCTCCAGCGAGGATGACCGGTATGGCGCTTTGCCAGACGAGGTAGCGCGACAGTTCCAAGTCCGGCACCCGCCCCGTGATGCCGATGAACCCTTCGACCGGTTGACGGCCGAGCCAGGTGTCGATCAGGAAGAGATCCGAGGAGGGTTCCAGTTCCCTCGCGATTTCGAGCGTGGGAAAATCCCCGGACCGCCCTGGCAGGGGAACGGGGATGGAGCGGATGATCGCGACCTGGGGCGCATATTCCTTGATGCGTGTCTGCAACTCCATGACGGGTTCGAGTGGAACGATCTCCAAGCTGGGCCTTACCAAGGCCTCGCAGAAATGGAGATAATCCGGCTGGTAGTAGTCGATGGTTCGCAGGAGGGACTCTTCGTGATCGAACAGCGGAATGATGCTGCTTTTGGCGCCCGCCGCCCGGGTGATGCGGGTGACTTCCCTCAGGACGGGGTCCTGGAAATCCTCCTGCGAGAGGATGACCGTGCCGATGTGATCGACGCCTGCTGCGAGGCAACCTTCTACCTCTGCAGGGGTTTGAATCTCGTAGATCTGAGTAATCATGACCTCGACGCACCTCTTGACGATTAGGTTTATTGGTTTCCATCCGGAAATGGTCTTTTTGGCCAATCTCGGCGTCAATCTGCACGTTTGCTTGTGCGGCGACCTGCAGGTCGCCTCCGCGCAAACGCTTGATTTCCTTGAGATTGGCCAAAAATCCTCATTTCCGGATTGGAAACCGGGTTTTGCTGGAAATGGTCTTTTTGGCCAATCTCGGCGTCAATCTGCACGTTTGCTTGTGCGGCGACCTGCAGGTCGCCTCCGCGCAAACGCTTGATTCCTTTAGTATGGGCCAAACCGGGACCCGCCGCCAAGCGGTGGGACTGAGTAGGCGTAGCGTGTGAAGAAAAGTCCTCATTTCCGGATTGGAAACTGGGTTCTACCGGGAAATCATTTCCGGATGGAAACTTACTGAAGGAACGGAACTTGTATCCGGATCGAGGAGGCCCCTGGGCTCGATAGATGCTTAGAGATGGGAACGAAGGTAGCGCCTATCGCACCGGGAATCAAGCGTTAAAAGCGCACGACGTCAGGGCGGCGTTGACAGGCGGATGTGCGACCGTTTTGCTCTTTGGGCTCTGTTGGCAGGATGGACCGGGCCTGTCCTGGGGTTCCGTCTGGTGCAGGGGTTGGAGTGCTGTCTGGATGCGCCTCTGGAATCCGATTTTTTTATTGATAATCTTCCGAAAAAGAATAAAATGAAATATTTAATCTTAATTTCAGCATGACCCCGTTGCTGAGCATCGGGGAGATGAGGACGGTCTTGAAAAACGAACGGATACGCAATGTCGCCATTATCGCCCACGTGGATCATGGCAAGACGACCCTGGTGGATGCCATGTTCAAGCAAAGCGGCCTCTTCCGCGAAGGGCAGCTCCTGGACGAGCGGATGATGGACACGATGGATCTCGAGCGGGAACGCGGCATCACCATCGCCGCCAAGAACTGCTCCGTCGAGTGGAAGGGTGTCAAGGTCAACATCATCGACACCCCCGGCCATGCTGATTTCGGCGGGGAGGTCGAGCGCGCCCTTTCGATGGCCGACGGGGCGCTGCTGCTGGTGGACGCCTCCGAAGGACCACTTCCCCAGACGCGGTTTGTGCTCAAGAAAACCCTGGAGGCGGGTCTCAAGGTGATCGTGGTCATCAACAAAATCGACCGGAAGGATGCCCGGCCGAAGACCGTTCTGGATCAGATCTACGACCTCTTCATCGACCTCGGGGCCAGTGAGGAGCAGTTGGAGTTTCCCCTTCTGTATGCAGTCGGCCGGGAGGGCGTGGTCAAGGAGCGGCTGGAGGATCAGGCAGAGAACCTGCACATTCTCTTCGACACGATACTGAAAGAGATCCCCGCACCGGCCACTGGTGCCGGACAGCCTTTCCAGATGCTCGTTGCGGATCTCGGCTATTCGGATTATCTTGGGCGCCTGGCGGTCGGCCGCGTGGTTCACGGCGTAGTGCGTCAGAAGGAGAGCCTGGTCTGCATCGGCGAAGACGGAAAGGAGAAGGCCCTCAAAGTCGTGACCCTGCAGACCTATCAGGGAATGGGTTTCAAAGAGGCGGAGTCGGCCGAGGCGGGAGACATCATCGTCCTCTCGGGGATCGAAGAGGTGAAGATCGGCGACACCATCTGCACCCGTGAGGCTCCGAGGGTCCTGCCTCGCATCCGGGTGGACGAACCGACGGTGAGCATGAAATTCACCATCAACACCTCTCCTTTCTCCGGCCGGGAGGGGCGGTACGTGCAGTCCAGCAAGATCCGCGAACGCCTCCTCAAGGAAACCCTGCGCAACGTCGCCATCCGGGTGGAAGAGACGGAAGACAGGGAAAGCTTCATCGTCAAGGGGCGTGGGGAATTCCAGATGGCCATCCTGATCGAGACCATGCGAAGAGAGGGCTTCGAGTTTTGTGTCGGGCGGCCGGAAGTGATTTTCAAGACGGAGGGGGGACAGCGGCTCGAGCCCCTGGAGCGACTTTTCATTGACTGCGACGAGGCGTATATCGGCGTCGTGACGGAAAAGCTGAACATCCGGAAGGGGCACCTGGTGGATCTCGCCAACGCCGGTCATGGCCGCGCGCGTCTGGAATTCAGCGTCCCTTCGAGGTCCCTGATCGGTTACCGGGATGAATTCCTGACCGATACGAGGGGGACGGGCATCATGAACGCCTATTTCGATGGATACGGTCCTTATCGCGGCGTTTTCCCCACCCGTTTCACCGGCTCTATCGTCTCGGACCGTCAGGGCATTTCGGTGGCTTACGCCCTGTTCAACCTGGAGCCGCGCGGCCGCCTCTTCATTCCGCCTGGGGTCGCGGTTTACGAGGGGATGATTATCGGGGAACACAACCGCGAGAACGACATCAATGTGAATCCGTGCAAGGAGAAAAAGCTTTCCAATGTGCGTGCGGCGGGCAAGGACGAAAATATCATCCTGACGCCGCCGACTCCCATGCCTCTCGAAAGGGCGATCGATTTCATCCGGGATGACGAATTGGTCGAAGTGACCCCCAAGTCCATCCGCCTCCGGAAATGGATGCTTTCGGCCCAGGATCGGCATTTGGTCCGGGCGGCGGAGAAAAAAAACCGGGCCGCCTGAGGCCGGAGGCCCACGTTTCCCGGGGGCGACCTGCGAGCGGATCCAGGGTCGCGTTTCCCATCCATGGAGAAAGGCACCCCTCTGTGCCTGAAAGGGCGGGGTTGGACCGCGTCCGGAAGAAGGCTCCAATGGGAACCGGAGGCAGTGCATGATACCGATCAGGGACAACATCCGTTCCAGGACCTATCCGGTTGTCAACAGCCTGCTGATCGCAGCCAATGTATTGGTGTACCTGGTCCAGATGGCGCAGGGGCCCTGGCTCGACCGTTTCATCTTCCTCTACGGGCTCGTACCGGCGCGCTATTCTATTCCGGAGGTGAGTGCCCACTTCACCTTCGTTGAACAGGCCCTGCCCTTCCTCTCCTTCATGTTCCTTCACGGCGGTTTCTGGCATCTGCTTGGCAACATGTGGTTCCTCTATATTTTTGGGGACAACGTAGAGGACAACCTGGGGCCGTTCCGTTATCTGTTGTTCTATCTGCTCTGCGGGCTTTCTTCGGGCCTGAGTCATTTGTTCATCAACTTCCATTCCCAGATTCCCACCGTCGGTGCAAGCGGGGCGATAGCAGGGGTGATGGGGGCCTACTTTCTGCTGTTCCCGGGCTCCCGTATCCTGACGGTGATCCCGATTTTTTTTATTCCCTATTTCATTGAAATACCGGCATTTTTCTTTCTGGGGATCTGGTTTTTGATCCAGTTCGTCAGCGCCGCCGGGACGCCAGCCCACGGCGGGGGGATCGCCTGGTGGGCGCACATCGGCGGTTTTGTCTTCGGGATGATTCTGTTGAAAATTTTTCAGCGCCTGCCAGCGACGGGGTTCAGCGAGGAGGTGCGCCGCAAGACCGCGAAGCAGACCAGCCATCGTTTGCAGGTCATTCATCCCGTCGGTTCGGGAGAGGAGCCGCATCTCTATGGGACCATCACCATTACCGGGAGAGAGGCCGAAGAAGGGGCCCACAAGATCGTCAACATCCCGTGGGGTTATCAAAAACGTCCGTTCAGGGTGACGATCCCCGCGGGTGTGCAGGCCGGCACCTATCTGCGTCTTGCCGGACTCGGGAAAAGAATCGACGACGAACGCCGCGGCGATCTTTTTCTGAAGGTTCAGATCGCGTGATTTCGCTCCCGGGGACAAATCCTCTTTCGCGACTGGAGATATCAGGGTGCCTGTTAATTTGCCGGAGAGAACCTTTTCGGGGAGGAGGGGGCTGTGACGGAACTGCTCTTTCTGGGGACAGGGGGCGCCTGGAGGGTGCCGGAGCTGAACTGCGATTGTTTCATTTGCCGGGAGATGCGGCGAAGGGGGGAATCGCGAGGAAGGACCGCTCTGCTCCTGAAGGGAGAAAGACGTCTCCTGATCGATTGCGGTCCGGATATCTCCGAACAGCTTTCCCGCCATGAGATCGGCGGTCTGGATGCCGTCCTGATCACCCATGAGCACGGCGATCATTATCTAGGCCTCGATGAACTGTTTTCTTACAAGCGAACGGTGCCGAAGGGGGGGTACCGGTCCATTCCCGTTTATATGACGGCCCCCGCCTGGAAGATCATATCGCGGCGTTTCGGCTATCTGGTGGATTTGGAGGTCATACGGCCGGTGATCGTGGTGCCGGGATGCTGGGAAAGGGCGGCGGATTGTGCCATTTTCCCCTTCAAGACGGAGCATGGGGCGTTCGCGGCGGGTTCAGTCGGGTACCTGATCGAGGTGCCGGAATCCGGCGGCCCGCCCCTGCGTGTGGTCTATCCCTCCGATTTCATGACGCTCCCGGATGTGCCGTCCGAACTGCTGCAGCCGGACTATCTGGTGATGCAGTCTTTCTGGCTGCATGAACCCATCCGCAATCGCCCCCATCACATGAGTCTCCAAAGGGCGTTGGATTACATTCGGCTTCTGAACCCGCGGCGGGAGACCTTCCTGGTGCACATCGGTGACGGGGATTTTGTCCCGGGTGACCCGGCCAACGACATGGCCAAGAAAGTTGCCCCGAAAGACCCTCTTCGGGCCCCGAACGGAGGGGATCCCTATCCTGTTCCGCGTTGCCAGGCCGAGTGGCAGCAGGTGGTGGACCGGATTACGGCGGACTATGGACTGCCGTCCCGTGTGACCGTGGCTTTCGACGGCCTGTCCCGCCCGCTCTGATCCGTTGGGCGGGAAGATGGCCTGTCTGTATGCGTCCTGTGCTGAAACCGTCGGCTCTTCCCCCCTGTGGGTGGTCTTTGTCATGCGCTTCTGAAAAAGGGGTTGGAACGTTTTTCCTGGGCGATGGTGGTTTGGGGGCCGTGGCCCGGATACACCCGCAGATCATCCCCTAAGGGGAAGATTTTTTCGGTGACGCCACGGATCAAGCCGGCGTAATCCCCGCCGGGGAAGTCGGTGCGGCCGATGGAGCCCGCAAAAAGGGTGTCGCCGGTGAAAACGGCGCCGGGGGCCAGAAAACACACCCCGCCCGGTGAATGACCGGGGGTATGGATTACGGAAAGCGTGAACGTGCCCACCCCTATCTGTTGACCTTCACGGAGCGGGCCGTCAGGAGGGAATTCGAGCGCAGGTGCGTCCGCGGGGTGGATCAGGACGGGGGCGCCGGTGATCTCTTTGAGCTCCTTTGCCCCTCCGGTGTGGTCGAAATGTCCGTGGGTCAGAAGAATCGCAGTAATTTGCAGGCCGCTCTGCGAAATTTCTTTTGTAATCCTGAAAACCTCGTCCCCTGGATCGATCACTGCGCCTTGAAACGTTTTCTTACATCCGAGGATGTAGCAGTTTGCCTGATAGGCGCCGACCGCCATCTTTTTCAACATGAGATCCCTTTCTAATTCGTATGATTTCGCGGTAGGACTCTGTTTCCAATGCGGAAATGAGGATTTTTCTTTACACGCTGCGCGTGTGCAGTCCTACCCCTGCGGGTCCCGGTTCCTTTACACCCTTCGGGCGCTCAGTCCCACCGCTTCGCGGCGGGTCCCGGTTTGGCCAATATCAAGGAAATCAAGCGTTTGCGCGGAGGCGACCTGGTGGTCGCGCACAAGCAAACGTGCAGATTGCCGCCGAGATTGGCCAAAAAGACCATTTCCGGATTGCAAACGTGGTCGTCATGGGCCATCTTTTGCAGGTGGAAACCAATGATCGATTGGAGCAGGAGCCGCCTCTCTGCCGAAAACAGGCTTTGGCCCGGGTCTCTTTCTGTATAGAGCCGGCCCTTGTCTCCTGGCGAACTGCGAAGGTTTCCGACATCTAATAAATAAAATATGCCTTGAAAGGTTTAAATCAAGGTGCATTGCGGCCATTTCAGAGACCCTTTTTCCTGTCACTGGACTATTTCCCAAGGAAAAGCGGGAATGGGGGTTCCCTTTCCGGCCCTCAACGGCGCCGAAGCGGCGTATGTGTTTTTCTGTGGATTCTTATCCTGGTGGTATCGTTTAGGAACGGGATGTAGGAAAGGAGGGGTTATCTGTATCTTATGGATTTCCTGTCCTTTTAAATCAAGCGGAGGGCGCGTCGTTTGTATAGGATCCACGAATTGGCTCCTCAATACTCTGGATGAGCTTCATTTTCTGGCGAAAATGCAGTTTCCATCCGGAAAGGGTTTTTTGGCCAATCTCGGCGGCAATCTGCACGTTTGCTTGTGCGGCGATCACCTGGTCGTTGCCTTGTAAACGCTTGATTTAATGGGTATTGGTTAAAACGGGATCCGCACAGCAGGGGTGGGACCGAGCACGCACACCGTGAGACGAAAAATCTTCATTTCCGGATTGGAAACCGGGTTCTGCCGGGATTGTGTTTCCGGATGGACAGTAATGGGGTATATCCATTGGTGATTTTCTGAGGAGTATGATTATCATGAAAAAAACGCTGCAGATGCGAAGATTGAGATCGGAAGAAATCGGCATTTTCCGGATGATAATGATGAATATGTTGTATAATTCACCGGATCCTTATGCGACGATTATGTACCCGATTGATGTTGATCCTTTTAATAAACTGATAGATGAATTTAAAAAGTCAGGAAAATCTATCAGTCTTCATGCAATATACAATAAAATGTTGTCGATTGTTATTTCTGAAAATCCAATTGCCAATCAAATAGTTTTCGGGAACAAGGTTTACCAGAAGGAAGGCGTTCATATTGCGAATGGATTTTTGCTGCCGGGGAGTAATGAGGTCCTAGCCCCTTTAATCATGGAGAACTGCCAGTTGAAGTCATTGGAGACGATTCAACGAGAGCTGAAACGTACGATGATCTCAAAGGCAAAAGAATTCTCAACGCCACCCAAAAAATTGAATGTGCAGATCATGGGGATGATGATCAGATTGGGATTTACTCGATTGATCGGTGAGAAGAAGTTGTTTGAGATGGGGTTTGAAAAGGGGCTGGTTTCAAATATTTTCTTTTTAAATCACACGTTTAAAAATCCTTCCACTTTCATTTTCATTAAGCCGGTGATTGGCAATGTGCCCGTTAGAATACATGCACACTCACCGGTTCCACATCTTTTTCTGGAAAACGGTCATGTGAGAGAAAAACAGGTCGCTTTGTTTAGCGTGACGGTGGACCATCGGATAGGGCACGGTTTGCACATGCAGGAAATAGGCAAATCTCTTCAAAAGATAGCGGCTGATCCGGAAAAATTTCTTCTCTAGAGTTGCTTGGGCGTATGGCGAATCCCATGCGTCAGGTGCGATCCAACGACGGTCGGTTGACTTGTGCCGATATGGGTGCTAATTTCATTGATGAAATGATGGTTTCTTTGCCGCTGCAAATCCGAACCCCTGATCCTTCAAGAACTTGCGTCACGCAGTAAGGCCCGGGGGATTGCTTTGTCTCTGGAAGGGTTGCTGAAGCCGTCGTAGGGTATGTCCTGATGATCTCACCGACTAAAGGGCCTCTTGTTTCCTGGTGAGCGATTTGCTTCCGGTGTTCATCTTGGTCCCAGTCTGAAGGCGGGAGAAGGTCATGAAAAAGACGCTGTTTGGACTTGTGACAGCCTGGATCATCTTGGCCGCGGGATGCGCTGGGCAGCCACCGTTGCCGCCAGGCTACGACTTCGGAAAGAATGCCCTCGTCATACACGTAAAGACCGCCAAAGAAATCCCGCCTTCGTGGGACAGTGAGGCCCTCCTCAGCCTTTGCGTGCATCAACTGAATGAGACCGGGGCGTTCGAGCGGTATGCCGATGAACCTCACGGCCTCGAAACCCTAAAGAAGTGCGTCCTGATGCCGCCGGGGGGTGTTTGCGTCAAGGAACTCGGCATTCGGCCGGGACAGGACTACACCTTTGTCCTGGATCGAGCTGAGGGCTCGCGCTTCGTTGGCTTGGTGGCCGGTTATGCGGGTCTGGGTGAATCGGCTACCGTTCGTCTGTTCGAGATCCCCCTCGTCGAGATCAAGAAAGGCTGGATGCTTCGCAGGTCCTTGCAGGAGACGGATCTGGTGATCCGTCTGACGTTGGGGCCGGCAGGCATCGAGAACGCCGAGACCGTTTCACACAATGAGTGATCCGCGGGCCTGCCGGCCCGGCCAGCGGCCGAGTCCGCGCAGGAATCATTCGGGCGGCCTGCAAACGCCGCAGCGGCGGCATTTCCCGACCTCGCAAATGTCGGATTCCTCCTCCACCAGTGCCAGGCGGTACTCACGGAGCAAGTGCTCCTTCCTGATGCCGTGGTCGATGAAGTCCCAGGGCAGAATCTCATCGAGGGCCTTCTCCCGCGACACGAAGAAGTCCGGGTTGATTTCCGATTCTTTCAAAGCCTTTTTCCAGTTGCCGTCCGAAAGATGCACATCCATGAGAATACGCGATACCCGTCGGTCCCCCAGGGCCAGCAGCGCCTGGATGTAGGCCCAGCGGGGCACGTCGAACGTCGCCTTCACGCCCCCCTCGCGTGCAAATGCCTTTTTCAGCCATGCCTGTTTTTTCTTCAGTTCACGGACCTCTTGGAGGTTGAACCATTGAAAGGGTGTGAATGGTTTGGGGACGAAGCAGTTGATGCTCAGCCGGATCGGACGCAGGGTGCCCCGCGGCGCGGAGGCCTTGATCATCTGGTGCTTGATGGCCTTGACCAGGCGTACCATTTCGGAGAGGTCTTCCTGGGTTTCGGTCGGCAGGCCGATCAGGAAGTAGAGCCGCAAGGCAAAATCGGAGGTTTCGGCGATCGAGCGCGCTGCGTCGAGGATTGCCTGCCGCGAGAGATGCTTGTTGATCACCCGGCGAAGCCGCTCTGAGCCCGCTTCGGGAGCGATGGTCACGGTTTTCCGGCCGGCAGCCTTGAGATGCGCCAGTAGAACGGGGGTCAATGCATCGGCGCGCAGCGAAGAAGCGGAAAACGAGCCGCCTCGCTCCAAAATGAGCGCTGTAAGGGCCTCGATCTCGGGCAGGTCATTGACGCACGGGGCTAAAAGGCCGATCTCCCCATGCTCTGTGAGCAATCCGTCGATACAGGTGCGGAGGTCCTCGAGCGTGTGCCAGCGGGGCGGGCGATAGACATAACCTGCGGCGCAGAAGCGGCAGGAGCGCCCGCAGCCCCGGCCCAGTTCAACGAGGGGGCGCCCGCCGAACTCGGTTTCCGCTGTCGAGATCCGGGACCTGGCAGGGGGCGGTGTCAGGCGCCTGGGCCTGCCGACGGCTATCTTAGACGGGAAGGCTTCGTGCTTTGGGCTGAATGATGCGATGCGCCCATCTTCGGCGTAGGCCACGTCATAAAGAGAAGGGACGTACAGGGACGGCACCTGGGCGGCGAGCCGCCTGAGGATTTCGCCACGGGGCGTTCCTTTGCGCAGCAGATCCACGAACAGGTCCAGGAAGGGTTGGAGGGTCTCCTCGGCCTCCCCGAGGAGGAAGAAATCGATGAAGTGCGCCAACGGTTCCGGGTTGAGAAAGGTGGTGACGCCTCCCGCCATCACGAAAGGGTCGGTGTCGAGCCGGTCCTCGGCGGCCAATGGCACCTTGGCTAGATCGAGGATCTTCAGAATATTCGGGTAGTCATTTTCGAACGGGAGGGAGAAGGCCAGGAGCTGAAAGTCCCTGACCGGTGATTGCGATTCGAGCGAAAGAAGCGGTCTGCCTGTTTGACGGTAAAGCCTGATCTCCGGGTCCTCCGGCAGGAAGACCCGTTCCGCCAACACATCCGGTCTCAGGTTCATCAGCCCGTAGACCGATTGAAATCCGAGGTTGGACATGCCAAGGCGGTAGGCATTGGGGAAGGCCAGAGCGATGGCGCAGCGTCCTCCCCACTCCTTTCGGATCCAGCCCTTTTCCCCTGCGAGTTTTTGGCGGTAAAGGGAAATCAACTGGTCCGCCATGGCGGTCTCCTTCTCCGGAGCATCTCTGATCGGCCCTGGTCCGGATCAATCGGCTTTGACGCGCATAAAGGTCGGGATTTCCAGGTTCTCCCTGAAGCCCAGTTTACCGAAAAGCCCTTTCTTCTTTTTCTGTCTGTCCTGGACGGTGTCCTCCGATTCGTCCGGCAGGGATTTGCCGATCCGCTGAAAGGTCGGCGTGTCGAGGTCCAGTCTTTCTCCATTCAGTCGCACTGTCCAGGTTTCGCCGGCCTCTTCGGGGCTGATATCCCGAATCTTGACGACATTCGCATATTCCCTTTTGCCGGAGGTGGTTGGCCCGCTCTTGGGCAGGGCCTCTTCTTCCGCCGGTGCGCTGTCGATGCCGGTCGCGATGACGGTCACGTGAACCTCCTCGCCGCAGTTCTCGTCGTAAACCACGCCGAAAAAGATATCGGCGTCGTCGTTAGCTTCACCCTTGATGTACTTGGAGGCTTCTTCTATTTCGTCCAGCGTCATGTCGTAGGAGCCAGTGATGTTCATCAGTAGCCCTCTTGCGCCGCGGATGGACAAGTCTTCGAGGAGGGGGCTGTTGATAGCCATCTGTGCGGCCTCGATGGCGCGGTTTTCACCGGTCGCCCGGCCCATGCCCATGATGGCCGTGCCGTTCTGCTCCATGACCTTCTTGACATCGGCGAAGTCGAGGTTGATGAAACCGGTGCTCATAATGAGGTCGGAGATGCCGCGGACGGCCTGCAGCAGGACATCGTCGGCCCTGACGATCAGATCCTTGAAGCTGGCGTTCTTACCACCGAGGGCCTTCAGTCGTTCATTCGGGATCACGATCAGGCTGTCGACCTCGCCCTTGAGTCTTTCAAGCCCGTCAAGGGCCCGTGCCATACGTTTGCGCCCTTCGAATTCAAAAGGCTTCGAGACCACAGCGACCGTGAGGGCTTTGGTGTCCTTGCACTCCCGGGCAACAATCGGCGCAGCGCCCGTCCCGGTTCCGCCCCCCATCCCTGCGGTGATGAACACCATGTCAGCGCCTTCGACGGCCTCCCTGACCTCGTTGATGCTTTCCTCCGCAGAGGCGGCTCCGATTTCCGGATCGGCGCCGGCGCCAAGTCCTTTGGTCGTCTCAGGGCCCAGTTGAATGCGGTATGGGCAGGATGAACGGTCGAGGTCCTGGCAGTCCGTATTGGCTGCAATGAGGTCGACGCCCTTCAATTTCGCGGCGATCATGTTGTTGATGGCGTTTCCACCCGCGCCCCCGATGCCGATGACCTTGATTTTGGCCTGATACCGCTCTTTTTCCTCTACAAACTCAAATTTCATGGTGTCCCTCCTCCTTCCTCCAGGGTTGAATGGTGTCCATCCGGAAAAGGTCTCGTCGCCGCGTTTCGACGCCGGGCCGAAGATCCCATTTCAAAGGATCTCGGCCAGGTTCGCCGGCCCCCGGTGCCCGATCTCCTGGGCAGCGGCCGGAGAGTCTTTTTCCGGATCGCAAGGGTGAATAATCTCGGAAAGCGCTTTCGCTCGAATGTGAAAGGACGTTTCACGGAAAGCGACCGTTCTGTTCATGGCGTCCTCGAATTAAATGATGTCCTTGAACCACTTCTTCATTCTGGCCATGACACGGTTGAAGATGTTGTTGTCCCTGATCCGAAATTTTTTCTGCTTTTTTCTCGTCTTGGCCCCATAGATGACCAGACCCACCGCTGTAGCGTACATCGGGCGGTTCACGACCTCCACCAGACCCTTGATGCCCTGGGGGTAGCCGATTCTGACCGGTGTGTCGAAGACCTGTTCGGCCACCTCGACGATCCCGGGCAGCTCGGAAGAGCCGCCCGTCACCACTACGCCGGAGCGGATGTCGCCTTCGTACCCCGAGTGGACCATTTCCCCGTAGATCAGCGAGAAGATCTCTTCGACTCTCGGTTCCAGGATTTCACCCAGGATCTGGCGTGAAAGCGTTCTTGATTTCCTGCCCGCAACCCCGGGGACCTCGATGGTTTCGTCGGGGCCGATGAGAGAGGAGAGGCTGCAGCCGTACCGGATCTTGATTTTTTCTGCCTCCGCTTTGGATGCGCGCAGCCCGACGGCGATGTCGTAGGTCAGGTTGTCGCCGCCCAGAGGGAGGACGCTCGTATGCTTGATGGTTCCACCGGAAAAGATCGCCAGGTCTGTCGTTCCACCTCCGAAGTCGATCAGGGCCGTGCCGAGCGTGCGCTCTTCCCGGGTCAGGACGGCCTCGCTCGACGCCAGGGGCTGCAGGACGATGTCGCAGACGTCCAGGCCGGCCCGATTGGCGCACTTGATCAGATTCTGGGCGGAGGTCACGGAGCCGGTGACGATGTGCACCCTCGCCTCGAGGCGGACGCCGGACATCCCGAGAGGATCGATGATTCCCCCTTGATCGTCGACGATGTACTCCTGCACCAGGGTGTGGATCACTTCGCGGTCCATGGGGATGGCGACTGCGCTGGCGGCCTCGATGACCCGGTCGATCTCTTTCTGCGTGACCTCTTTTTCCTTCAGCGCGATGACTCCTTGGCTGTTGAACCCTTTGACATGGCCGCCGGCGATGCCGATGTAGACGGAGCTGATTTCGCATCCGGCCATCGTCTCCGCCTCTTCGATGGCCTCTTTGATGGAATCGACGGTGTTCTCGATGTTGATGACGACGCCTTTTCTGAGGCCTTCGGACGGGTGGCTGCCCATGCCGATGATCTCTATGCCGTCCTGCCTCACGTCCCCCACTACAGCACAGATCTTGGTTGTTCCGATGTCCAGGCCTACAATGATGTCTCCTGCCATAGATCCTGTCTCCCATTCAGGGGCGGTGCTCAGCTCTTCGCAAAGGCTGCCACTGCGCCTTCGGTATAATTCAGGTTGATGCTTCTCAGCCGCTCCAACTCGCCTTTCTCCTGGAGATACGACGTGAGTTGCCTCAGGTTGGGCATGGCCTCGGCCAAGGCATCCGGCGCGCATTCGATCCGGGCATCCATGTGCGTGTAGTAGAGCGAGAGATCCGATCTATCTTTGAGGTGGATCTCCGCGAGGTTGTCTGCTGCCCAGGGCGGTTGTTCGGCCCCCAAGGTGTTCAAGATGTCGACCGCGCGAGCAAGCAGGCTCGGGAGGTCTGGGGAATCCGCCGGAACCCCCGTGATCACCGGGAAATTGACCGGATCTACGGCGGTGACCCGCTTGAAAAGCTCCCCGTGCTTGTTCAGGAAGCGGGCTTGGTCCAGGATTACGATCGCTACGGGTTCTTCCTTCTCGACGCTGATGACGAGGGTGTGGGGAAGGCGCCTTTCGATCTGGACACGGCGCACCCAGGGATGAGCTTCCATGTCACGTTTGAGCTTTCCCAACTGGATTCCGGCGAGGCTCAAACCGCTGTGCAGCTTTCCCATGGCCATGAGTTCCCTTTCGAGTACGGGATCGGCGCCCTCGACCTGCACGATCTCCAGCCTGAGCAACGGCGAAAGCAGGGCGAACTGATAGAGGGAGAGGAAAAAGGCGCTCAGGAGCCCGATGGCGCAGAGGACTCCGGCAAGGCTCAGGACCCCTTTTCCAAAACTGTTCAAGAGTCTGGGGATCCAGCTGTAGTCTGATCGGCGCTTGATACGGTTGCCTCTGGACATCACCCCTCACCTATGATTTGAATTTCCGCCTCGAGCTGAATCCCGTGCCGATCATGCACCCGTTCGCGTGCAAGCGTCATGAGTGCCAGGACATCGGCAGCCGTGGCAGTCCCGGTGTTGACAATGAAATTCGCGTGCTTCCTGGATATCTCGGCCCCACCGATCCGTTTCCCCTTCAGCCCGGCCTCCTCGATCAGCCGGCCGGCAAAATCTCCAGGCGGATTTTTGAAGACGGACCCTGCGCTGGCCGCCCCCCATGGTTGGCCGGTTTTGCGTCTTTGCACAAACGTCTGCAGACGTCGGCGCACCGCCTCGGAGGAAGAGGGCTCGACGTTCAGACCGGCCTCCAGGATCACCGTCTCCGGGGGGAACTCAGCCTGCCGGTAGCGGAAACGCAGCTCCGCGCGCTCCATGACCCTCACCTCGCCCGACGCAGTCAGGATGGATACGGATGCGAGACTCGATGCGATCTCCTTTCCGAATGCCCCCGCATTCATGGCGACCGCGCCTCCGACAGTCCCGGGGATCCCCGCGAGATATTCGAGCCCGGTAAAACCATCGGCGAGAGATCGTCGTATGATCGATCGAACAGGCAAACCCGCCCCCGCCGTCACTAGAAACGGGTTCATGGCGGCCCGCTCAAAGGAAGCGAGGGTGCCTTTCAGGACGATGAGCACCCCGGGCACTCCTCCATCCCTCACGAGGAGGTTGCTCCCGGCGCCCAGGAGCCGCCAGGGGATGGCCTCGCGGCGGAGAAATGCCAGAACCCGCGCCAGTTCCTCTCTATCCCGCGCCTCATAGACCGCTTCGGCCGGGCCTCCGATACGAAAGGTGGTGTATCGGTCCATCGGGGCGTTCCAGGTCACCTGCGCGCCGGTCAGTTCTTCCATTCCACGACGCTGTGCTTCGGTCATCTTCATGGCTTCCGATCGAGTTTTTCGAGGGTCCGCTCCCCTACGCGGTGGATGTCACCCGCCCCGAGGGTGATCAGCACATCGCCGCTTTGGAGTATGCCCATGACCATGTCGAGCGGGTCCTCGTTTTCGGGGCACAGATGGACATCCTTGTGCCCGCGTTCCTTGATGCCCTGCGCCAGCCAGACCGAGTTCACCCCCGGGATGGGACGCTCCCCCGCCGGATAAATCGGCGCGATGATCAGGACGTCGGCCTCGTTGAAGGCTAGGACGAAGCGGTCGTAGAGGTCTTTCGTCCGGCTGTAACGGTGTGGTTGAAAGAGCACGACGATGCGGTTGTCCGGCCAGCAGTCGCGTGCAGTCCTCAGAACGGCCATGATCTCGGTCGGATGGTGGCCATAGTCATCGACCACCTGTACGCCGCCCGCCGTGCCCTTGCGTTGAAATCGCCGGGCGAGCCCCCCGAGGTTCTCCAGTCCATTGCGGATTATTTCGATGCCGAGGTCGAGTTCGAGGGCGACCCCGATGGCGGCCAGCGCGTTCAGGACGTTATGTTCGCCCGGCATGCCGACCATGACCCGCCCGAGTGATTGGTTCAGGTGGAGCACCTCGAAGCTGACCGCCATGGGATGCTTTTGGAGGTCCTTGGCACGGAGGTCGGCCTGCGAGGTCATGCCGTAGGTCAGGCAGCGTTTCTTCAAGCGCGGCAGGATGTTCTGTATCTCCTCGTTGTCGAGGCACAGGACCGAGACGCCGTAAAAGGGCACCTTGTTGATGAACTGCACAAAGGTTTCGTATAGGGCTTCCAGGCTGCGGTAGTGGTCCATGTGCTCGCGGTCGATGTTGGTCACCACGGCGATGGTGGGAGAAAGCACCAGAAAAGAGCCGTCGCTCTCGTCGGCCTCGGCCACGAGAAAAGGCCCCTGCCCCGGTTTGGCATTCGAGCCGCCCCAAATATCCAGCCGCCCCCCGATGACCACGGTGGGATCGAGCCCTCCATTGGTCAGGATCGATGCGACCATCGACGTAGCGGTCGTCTTGCCGTGGGCGCCCGCCACGGCGATCCCGTATTTGAGGCGCATCAGCTCCGCCAGCATTTCAGCCCGCGGGATCACGGGGATAGCGAGTTCCCTGGCGGCAACCAGCTCCGGGTTGTCCGGAGCCACCGCCGAGGAAAATACGACCACGTCGGCCCCCAGGGTATGCTCGGCCTGGTGGCCCTCAAAGACCGCGGCGCCCAGTCCGGCGAGCCGCCGGGTGACCTGGGAGACCCTCAGGTCGGAGCCGCTCACCTCATATCCGAGGTTGAGCAGCAGTTCGGCGATGCCGCTCATGCCGATGCCCCCGATGCCGACGAAGTGAATTCTCTTAGTCTTGCCGAATGGTCGCATGCCTTTGAACTGCCTTTCCTGGTTGTTTTTGTTGCCAGCCGGAGCTCTGAGGGGCAGGCGCCCCGAGCCCCCGGGTTCAGCTGCGGAGCGAACCTCGCTCCTCCGCGCATTGCAGAATGCCGTTCACGATCGCCGCGGCGGCGTCCGGCCGGCTCAGCAGGGCGACGTTCCGCCTCATTTCATCCAGCCGCTCAGGATGGGCTGCCAGGTCTGAAATGACACCGGCAAGCTTTCCACCGGTCAGCTCGGACTGCCGGATCATGAGCGCGCCCCCGGCATGGACGAGGCTCAGGGCATTCGATTCCTGATGGTTGTTCGCCGCATAGGGATACGGCACCAAGACGGACGGTTTTCCGGCTGCAGCGAGTTCGAAGACCGTCGTGGCGCCGGCGCGCCCGATGACGAGGTGCGCTTCGGCGTAAGCCCCGGCCATGTCATCTATGAACGGGAAAACCTCCGCCGGGACACCGTGAGCCCTGTATCCTCGCTGGACCGACTCGAAGTCGTCCTTCCCGGTCTGGTGGATGATCCTGAACGCCCTTCCGTTCTGCACCAGGCTTGCAACGGCCGGTATCATCACCTCGTTGATGGCCTTTGCCCCCTGGCTCCCACCGACCACGAGGAGGGTGAAAGGCGAGCCCGCGGCAGGCTCTTTTCCCCGGACGGCGAGGATTTCCTTCCTGACCGGGTTTCCCGTGAGCACGATCCGATCACCCTTCAGGTAAGGGCGGCTCTCTTCGAACGAGATATAGACGCGGTCGACCACCCGCGACAGCCAGCGATTCGTCAAGCCGGGGAAGGAGTTCTGCTCGTGGATCGCCGTCGGGATGCCCATCCATCTGGCGGCGAGGCATGCGGGCCCCGCCGAGTACCCTCCCATGCCGATCACGGCAGTCGGCTGACATTCTGTCAGGATGGCCCGGCATTGAAGAATGCTGCGCGGCACCATCGCTGCAGAAGAAAACTTCCGGCGCCATCCCCGGCCCTGGAGGCCTTCGATGTCGATGCTCCGGGTGGCCTCCCCGTGGCGGGCCAGGATCTCGGCTTCCATCGGACGATGACTGATGATGAACACGGTGACGGCGCCGGGGATGCGAACCCGGATCTCCTCCGCTACGGCGATTCCGGGGAACAGATGCCCTCCGGTTCCGCCGCCGGCGATGATGAAGCGGGGTGTATTTTCGATGCTCCGCATGCGCGGCCCCCTGTCCGTCCGTTACTGTTTTGCCGAAATGCGCATAAGAATGCCGACAGCCATCAGATTCATCACCAGGGCCGACCCTCCGTAGCTGATGAAGGGCAGCGTCAGGCCCTTGGTTGGCAGCAGCCCCATAACGACGCTCATGTTGATCAGGACCTGGAGCCCCAGAAAGAAACTGAGGCCGAAGGCCAGGTAGCTTGAATAGAGGTCGCGTGCGTTAAGGGCGATGTAGACGCCTCGCATGATCAAAATCCCGAAGAGGATGGTGATCAAGGCCACGCCTACGAAGCCCATCTCCTCCGCGGCGATCGAAAGTGCGAAATCCGTGTGCGGCTCCGGGAGATAAAAAAGTTTTTGCTTGCTGTTTCCGAGTCCTACGCCCAGGAGCCCACCCGAACCGAAGGCCAGAAAGGAATGAATGATCTGGAATCCGATCCCCTGAGGGTCCTCCCAGGGGTCGAGAAAGGCCATCAAGCGCTTTACTCGGTATTCCGCGTGCATGATCATGTATATCAGCGGGGGGATGGCTGCAGCTGCGAGGATGCCGAGCTGCCAGAAGCGGGCTCCTCCCACGAACAGCATGACGAAGGTCCAGGCCCCGATGATGACGGTCGTCCCCAGGTCCGGCTGAGAAAGGATCAGGAGCATCATGACGCCTGTCACGGCGAGGTGGAAAAGCACGCCTTTCCTGAAGCTGGACATCTCCGGTCCCTTCTTGGCCATGGAATAGGCCAGGAAGACGGCCAAGGAGAATTTGGCCATTTCGGATGGCTGAAAGGCGAGCCCGCCCAGCCGCAGCCAACGAGTGGCGCCGCCTGCATGCAGGCCCAGACCGGGGATGTGCAGGGCGAGCAGAAGCGCAAGGCTCAAACCCAGCAGCGGATAGGCCCCACGGTGCAGATATTTTTCAGGGACGTTTCTGAGAATGATCATCATCAGAATTCCGAGGATGCAGTAAACGGCCTGTCTTTTAAGGAAATAATTGCCGTCGTTCATTCGCAGGGCCGCCAGATTGGAACTCGCGCTGTAGACGACGACCAGGCCGATCGCGAGTAGAAACACCGTCGGGATCAGGAGCATGAGATCATAGCCGGAGTTGGCGGTCTGTTTTTCAGCCATGGCCGAGCGCCTCCACCGCTTCACGGAATACCCTACCTCGATGGGCATAATCGGAGAACATGTCGAAGCTCGAGCAGGCGGGGGCGAGGAGGACCGTATCGCCGGGCTTCGCCAGCGAGAAGGCCTTGGCGACCGCCGCCTCGAGGGTCTCGGCCGAAGAAGACGCGATTCTGCCCGAGAAATCGGCCGCGATCAGGTCTCTGGCCTCCCCGATCAGGATGGCGTGCCGGATGCGCTTTTCACCTGTCTCGGCGAGGGGCTTGTAATCCGCACCCTTGTGTCTGCCCCCAGCGATCAGTACGATCGGGGCGGGCACGCTTTCGATAGAACGAACGGCTGCATCTACATTGGTGGCCTTGGAATCGTTGTAAAAAGAGACCCCATCGTGCTCGCCGACCTTCTCCAGGCGGTTGGGCAGGGCACGAAAACGGTCGACGGCTTGCTGTACAGCGGTTTCAGGGATGCCCACGGCGAGGGCGGTCAGGATTACCGCCATGACGTTCTCGAGATTATGACGGCCGGGGAGGGCGAAGGACCCGAGTGAAAAACGGTGAAAAGACCCGGCCGGCATGCGCACGACCACGGCCCCGTCACGGATGAAGGCGTGGCGCCTTTCCGTCTCATCCAGGCCGTACCGGAGGATGGTCGGCCCGGCAGGTTCGAACTGTGCCAGGTGAGGGTCGGCGTCGTTCAGGATCAGGTGGTCCCCCGGTTCCTGGTTGCGGGCGATGGCATGTTTCGATAGGACATAGGCATTGAAATCGGCATAGCGATCGAGATGGTCGGGGGTGATATTCAGGATGACCGCCGCCCGTGGATGCAAGCTCGGACTGGTGTCCAACTGGAAACTGCTCACCTCCGCCACGACCCAGTCGTCGGTTTGGGGGCCGATGGCGTAGGTCATGAGCGGGGTGCCGAGGTTTCCACCCACGAAGGCCTTCAGCCCAGCAAGGTGAAGAAGCTCGCCCAGGCACTCGGTGACCGTGGATTTACCGTTGGTCCCGGTGATGGCGATGACAGGGGTGCGGAGGATATGTACGGCAAGCTCCATCTCGCCGATGACCGGGATTCCTTTTTCCCGGGCGCCCACGCACAAGGGCATTCCGAGGGGTACGCCGGGGCTGAGGACGATCAGATCGCCCTGAAAAAAGGTCTCCTTCAGATGGCCGCCGGCCTCGAGCGTGATCCCGGCGGACTGCAGTTCGGCGACGAGCTTCGGATCGAAGGCCTCCAGCCGGCGGATTTCGCTGATGGTCACCTGAGCGCCGGCCTGCAGCAGCCAGCGGGCGGATGCAATGCCGGAAACGCCCAGACCCGCGACAACGGCCTTTCGACCACGGACATCGGGCGGGTGGGTGAGTTCCATCCGGGAAGGGGGGGTTGATCGGTCTGCTGCCGGGGTGCGGCGGTCCTGCATGGTGGTTTCGGTCTCCGTTTCTTGTTTCAGGGTTTATGCGATCCGCCCGTAAAAGGGGTCGTTCATCCTCCAATGGCACGGCAGGTTTTCCTGACGGTGCCGAGCACTCATCTGAGCTTCAACGTGCTGATCGACATCAGTGCCAGTATGATCGAGATAATCCAGAACCGGACGATGACCTTGGGTTCGGGCCATCCCTTCAATTCAAAATGGTGATGAATCGGCGCCATTCGAAAGATGCGGTGGCCGCCGGTCAGTTTGAAATATCCCACCTGAAAGATCACCGAAAGCGCTTCGAAGACAAACAGACCGCCTACCAGCGCCAGCACGATCTCCTGTTTGGTTACGAGCGCGGCCGCTCCCAGTCCGGCACCGAGGGACAGAGAACCAACGTCGCCCATGAATATTTCCGCGGGATAGGCGTTGAACCACAGGAAGCCCAGTCCCGCACCCACGGCGGCCCCGCAGATCACCGATATCTCGCCGGCTGCGCCGACGTATGGGATTTGCAGGTATGCGGCGATCCTGGCGTGCCCGGCCAGGTAGGCGAAGACGACGTAGGCGGTGAAGGCGATAGCGGTCGGCCCGATGGCCAGACCATCGAGGCCGTCTGTCAGGTTGACGGCGTTCGACGCCCCGACGATGACGAAGACTGCGAAGGGGATGTAGAACAGCCCCAGGTCGGGGGTGATGTTTTTCAGAAAGGGGATGCTCAGCCGGGTGTCGATTCCGGGGTAAATATAGAGCACGATCGCCGTGATGAGGGCTGCAGCCACCTGCAGAGAGAATTTTCTTGACGGGCTGAGCCCGCGGTTGTTCTTGCGCACCGTCTTCAGATAATCGTCTGCGAAGCCGATGGCCCCGAACGATATCAGGACGAAGATCACGACCCAGACGAGGAGATTGGCTGGATCCGACCAGGCGAGAGAGGAGGCCAGAATGGCGGGGATGATCAGGCACCCGCCCATGGTGGGAGTCCCGGCCTTGGGTTTGTGGCTCGCCGGTCCCTCTTCGCGAATGTACTGTCCGATCTGCAAGGCCCGCAGGCGACTGATCACCCACGGACCGAAGAGGAAGGAGATGCACAGGGCCGTGAGGGTGGCGAGGATCGTCCTGAACGTGATGTAGCGAAACACGTTCAACCAGGTGACGTCCGTCTGAAAGAGCATGATGAGTTTGTAGATCATGGCCTTGCCGCTTTCCTCAGAAGATCGAATGGCTCCGTCAAAGGGCAGCCGCCAGCCGGTCGGAGGTGTCCGCCGCGGCATGAACGGCTGTCAATAGGTGGTCTAGCTGAAACGGTTTTTCGAAATGCATCATGACGTCGGGCAGATCCTCGCGTCCATCTCCGAGCTCTGCCCAGGTCGCAGACATGACGATGATCCTCTCCCGCCGGTTGGCCTGTTTCATCCGCTTCAGCATCTCGATGCCGTCCAGGATGGGCATCCGAATATCCGTGATGACCAGGTCGAATTCCTGGGACCCCATCCGTTCCAGGGACTCCATGCCGTTTTCCGCTACGCAGACGTCGAAGCCCTGGGAGCGCAGGACCTCGGACAGGAGGATGCGCATGTTCGGTTCGTCGTCGACCACGAGTATTTTCATGCCCTTTCTGATCATGCCTGTTCTCCTTCGCCGAAGGTTTCGTGCAGCCCCCTGCTGACGAGATCGAGTCCCATCCTGCGGGAGCCCTTTAGGAAGACCAGGTCTCCCTCCCTCAGCAGCGGGACGATTGTCTCCAGCATGGCCGTGGCATTGGCGACCACGCGGATGCGGTCCGGCGGCATCCCGGCCTCGATCGCGCCCGCCTGCATATCGGAGGCATGGCGCCCAGCCGCCAGGAACCACTCCGCCCCGGTTTCCGTGACGCGCCGGCCTGCCTCGCGATGCGCATGGAGAGCCGCGTCACCCAGTTCGAGCATGTCTCCCAGGCCGATGACGATGCGCCTTCCTCCGGCCGCCAACGCCTCGAGGGAGGCAAGCGTCGTTTCGAGGGCGAGCGGGTTTGCGTTGTAAGTATCATCCACCAACAGGATGTTGCTTCCGAGGAAGAGGATCTCGAAGCGTCCGTGCATGCCTTTGAAGAGGCGCAATCCTTCCGCGATCTGATCCGGATGGATGCTCAGGCAAAGGGCCGCCGCGGCCGCGCCGAGCGCATTCCAGACATTCTGCAGCCCTGGGACGGAGATGGTCATCGGGTAAGTGCGTCCCCCGTAAACGAGATCGAAGGCGAATCCCTCGTGGCCGTGGGCATCGATCCGTTCGGCGCGGACCGTGTTGCCGGGGGAGAAACCGAAAGTGACCACGGGCCGGTCGAATCCGGCGACCGCTTCCATCAATGGCTGATTGTCGCCGTTGACGACCACGGAGGCCGTGCTCCTGATCCGCTCGATCATCTCCACTTTTGCGGCGGCAACGCCCGCCAGATCCCCGAGTCCTTCGGTGTGTGCCGGTCCAACGTTCGTGATGACACCGACATCGGGGTCGGCGATATCAGTCAGGGCGGCGATCTCGCCCTTGCGGTTCATGCCCATCTCCAGAACGGCACAGCGGTGCTCGGTCTCGAGCCTGAAAAGGGTCAACGGGAGGCCGATTAAATTATTGAGATTCCCCTCGTTCCAGAGGGTTTTTTCTCCAAGGTTCAAGATGGTGGCAATCATCTCCTTCGTGGTCGTTTTTCCGGCACTGCCCGTCACCGTGACGACCTTGATGGGGACCTGATGTCGCCACCAGGCAGCAAGATTGCCGAGGGCGCGGATGGGATCTTCGACGGCCAGTACGACGATTTCCTCGCGTGTGAGCGGCGGCAGAGTTCGCCCCGACTGGACGAGGAGACCGGAAGCCCCCTTTGCGACGGCCTGCTCGAGGAAGTCATGAGCGTCGAAAAATTCTCCCTTCAAGGCCCAGAACAGCTTTCCTTGGCATGTTTGACGAGAATCCGTTGCGATTCCCTGAAAACGGACATCCGGGTCACCCTGGATCCATCGGGCCTTCATGGTTTCGGCGATGCGGCCGGCGGTCGTTTCGTACCAGATCAGCGCCACTTAAGCCTCCTGCAGGGCGGCTTCGGCCGCCACCTTACGGTCATCGAAAGGAAGGGTCTGGTCCCCGACAATCTGATAATCCTCGTGCCCCTTTCCGGCGATCAGCACTACATCACCCGGGCGGGCCAAACAGACGGCCCGGGCGATGGCCTTCCTGCGGTCGACCACCACCAGGTACCCTTTGAGAGACGTGTTTTTCGCTTCACCGCCAGGCGTTTCCGGTATCCGTTCGCAGCCTGCGGATAAAACGCCTGCTTCGATCTGGGCGATGACCTCATCCGGCTTCTCGCTCCGAGGGTTGTCGGAGGTGATGACCACTACATCGGAGAGAGCGGCGGTCACACGGCCCATTTGCGGGCGCTTGCCGGCGTCCCGATCCCCGCCGCAGCCGAAGACGGTGATGAGCCGCCCGGATGTCAAGGGGCGCAGCGCATCGAGGACCTTTTCCAGGGCATCCGGGGTGTGGGCATAGTCCACGAGGATTGTTACGCTGCGTGTGTTCGCAACCGGCTCGAGACGCCCAGGGACGCCGTGGAGCGTTTCGATCCCTGCCGCGATCGCCTCGGGTGGGAATCCCAGCGCGAGGCCCGCCCCGACCGCGGCCATGATGTTGTGCAGATTGAAGGTTCCCACCAGGGTGGACCGGATGGCGATGTCCCCTGCCGGCGTGTGGCAAATCGCGGTCAGTCCGCCGCGGTGAAAGCGGACCCGGCTTGCGCTGATATCGCAGCCCGGTTCGATGCCGTAGGTGAGGATGGCCGCGGACGTCAGGGCTTTGAGCCTTCGCCCCGCGGGATCGTCCATATTGATGACAGCGGCCGGTGTCACCCCGTCCAGGAGGCCGCATTGGCCGAGGTCGCTGAAGAGGCGGCTCTTGGCCTCGAAATAATCCTCCATCGTTGCATGGTAATCGAGGTGATCCCTCGACAAATTGGTGAAGACTGCGACCGAGAAAGGACATCCCTCTACGCGGTGCTGCTTCAACGCGTGCGATGAAACTTCCATGACCACATGAGTGACGCCCGCATCGGCCATGGTCCGCAGCCCTCTCATGATCTCCAGGGATTCCGGAGTCGTCATCGGGACCTTCCACTCCTTGCCCGGGCAGCGGTGGTTGATGGTGCCCATGACTCCCGGGGTGCTACCGGCGGCCTGGATGATCGACTCTATCAGGTAGCTGGTCGTGGTTTTCCCGTTGGTTCCGGTGATGCCGATCAGTTTGAGTTGGCGGTAGGGCGCACCATAGAAGCGCGCGGACAAGGTGGCGAGGGCGCTCCGCGAATCAGCGACGGTGATGAAAGGGGCCCCCACGCGGGCCGGCGGAGGTGCTTCGCCGACGACCGCGGCGGCTCCCCGGGTGATGGCGTCTTGAATGAACAGGTGCCCGTCGGCCTTGAGACCCCGCATCGCGACGAAGAGGTATCCCGGCTGGACGGCCCGGGAGTCGTAGGCCAGCCCCGTGATCTGGATGCCGGAAAGGCTCACGGCCGGCCCCGATTCTGCAAGCCCTGCCAGAAGTGCAGAAAGAGGCGTTCCTGAGGGACGGGCCAGCCGGGGTTCATCGGTTTTTGGGTTGTTCATGAGCTCTTCTTCTCGGATGCATTGTCCGCCCTTGAGCGGATGTTGGATTGATGCCTTTTCCCATGAACGGCGCCTTCTTTACCCGGTTGGGGGTTCGAAGAAGACGGTTATCCTGTGGGTCTGATCGGCCTCGGTTCCAGCCGGCGGGTCCTGCCGGACAGCGAGGCCGGTTCCCTCGAGCGACGCCTCCAGGCCAAGAGAACGAGCCTCGATCAAGACCTCCCGCATCGTAAGGCCTCCGAAATCAGGAATCCCGGTCTCCGGCAGCATGGCCGCAGGCTGTTCGATATCCATCGTTTCGGCCGTCGATGCCTCATGAACGATCTCGATCTCCTTTTCCGCCCAACGGATCTGCGGGGGGATGCGCAGCAGGTTCAGGGCCGCGTGGGCAACATCCCGGAAGACCGGGGCCGCCACCACCCCGCCGTAGATGCTCTTCCTCGGTTCGTCCAGCACCACGGCCATCACGAGGCGCGGGTTGTCGGAAGGGACGAAGCCGATGAAACTCGCTACGTACTTTCCTCTTGCGTACCCTTTTCCATTCGGATCGACTTTCTGGGCGGTGCCCGTCTTCCCCCCGACGTGGAAACCCGGAATGGCCGCCTTGGTGGCCGTCCCTCCTTCCTGCGTGACGCCCTCCAGAATGGAGACCATCGTCCGGGCCGTCCGCTCCGAGATCGCCCGCCGCACGGGCCGAGGCGAGGCGGTGAAGACCGGGGTGCCCATCGGGTCTTCGACAGCCTGGACGATGTAGGGGCGCATCAGTGTCCCCCCGTTGGCGATGGACGCCATGGCCATGGCCAGCTGGAGGGTGGTCAGGGTGAGCCCCTGTCCGAAATAGGCCGTGGCCTGGTCGATCGGTCTGGCTTTGTCCGGTGGTCGAAGGAAGCCGCTTCGTTCGCCGGCAAGTTCGATGCCGGTCGTCTTTTCGAATCCGAACGCTTGCAGATAGCGGTAATACGTCTCGTACCCGAGCCGCTGTCCGATCTTCGTCGCCCCGATATTGCTCGACTGCACCACGACCTCGGCGGCAGTCAGGATGTCGTGTTCATGGGTGTCGTGGATCACCCGCCTTCCGATGGCATAGCTGCCCTCCTCGCAATCGATGGTCGTGTAAGGCGTTACGATCCCTTCTTCCAAAGCGGCCGCCAGGAGAAAGGTCTTCGCCGTAGACCCCGGTTCGAACCAGTCCGTGATCGTACGATTGCGCCAGTCTTCCGGCCGATGTGAACTGAAGGTATTCGGGTTGAATTCAGGGTACACGGCCATGGCCAGGATCGCGCCCGTGTCGGGATCCACGCAGACGATATTTCCGGAGACGGCACGCGAGTCGATCACGGCCTCCTTGAGGGCCTGCTGGGCTTTGTACTGAATGTCTTTGTCGATCGTCAGGATGAGGTCGTGGGGTTTTTGTTCGGTCGTCAGAACACGGTCGATGGCGAACGGGCGCTTCAGGGCGTCCCGCATCTGAACGAGCTGCCGCTCCGGACCGCGCAGCAAATGATCATAGGTCTTTTCAATACCCTCCAGCCCTTGAAAGTCGGTCCCGACAAAACCGACCACGTGCCCGGCAACCTCATTGCAAGGATAGAAGCGGCTAGCTTCTGCGGTCGTCCCGACGCCCTGGATCTGCAACTGACTGACCTTCGCCGCAATGTTCGGGGGGATGCGCCTCTGCAGCCAGACAAAACTCCTGTCCTTCTCGATCTGGGCCAGGATCTCTTTGCGGTCGACTCCCAGGGCGCGGGCCAGTTCGACGGCGGCTTTCTCTTTGTCCTGAATCTGCCTGGGGTGGGCGAAAACCGACCCCAGCTCAAGGCTCAGGGCCAGTTCATGCCGCTGGCGGTCATAGATCGTTCCACGCTTTGGAGGTAGTTTGACGATGACGGTGTACCCTCCCCGCGCAATTTCCGAAAGATGTTCCCCTTGAAGGATCTGCAGATAAAAGGCCCGGCCGAGGATGGTGCAGAGCCCCAGCAGGAACAGAATGCTGACGAGATGGACCTTCAATCGGGTTCTCTTCTTTTCGTTCAGTTTCATGGAATCACGACGATCTGCTCTGGAGACGGCTCCTTGAGCCCCAGTTTATCGGTCGCCTGAGCTTGGAGGTTTCGGGGAGATTTCAGGAACGCAAGTTCCGCTCTCAATTTTCGGTTGATCTCCCGGAGTTGAATCTCCTTGCGTTTGAGTTGGCTCAATTCATACCCGATTTGCGTGTTCTGAAAGTTCGACCACACATAGCCTATGCCACTCAGCATGAAGACGGCGAGCAGCAGGATGATCCATAGAACCTGCCTGCGAGTTAGAATCCACCTGCGCTTCCGCGCAGAGGCGTTTTTCATGCGCATGCCCGTTTTGGCGTTGCGCTCGGTCAACATTCGATGGACCTGCTCAGACCTGTTCATGACGCGATCCTTTCAGCCACACGCAATAGGGCGCTTCGCGCCCGCGGGTTTCTGGCGATCTCGGCCTCCGTGGGCCGCACGGGCTTTTTGAACATACGCCTGAAAAGAGCGGTGCGCCCGCAGACGCAGACAGGGAGGTCGGGAGGGCAGGTGCATCCCTGTTCCCATTCGGTCATGGCCTTTTTCACTCTCCGGTCTTCAAGAGAGTGATAAGCCAGAACGACCAGTCTGCCTCCGCCTGCCAAAAGCCATGGGACCTCTTGCAGAAAGCGCTCGAGTTGTTCCATTTCCTGGTTGACGGCTATTCTGAGGGCCTGAAAGGTTCGAGTAGCTGGATGCCTGTTCGTATGACCATGAGATGGTGGAACGATCGACCGCACCATCTCCGCCAGTTGGTGGGAGCTGAGGATTGGTTTTTTCTTCCGGGTTCTTACGATGGCCTTTGCGATCGACCTGGCCCTTTTCTCTTCACCGTATTGTTGGAGAATGTCTTCAATATCCCTCGAGGAATAGGTGTTGACGATATCGCTCGCTTTCAGAGAACCGAGGGGATCCATGCGCATGTCCAGGGTTTCGTCTCTCTGGAAGCTGAATCCTCTTCCGGAATGCTCCAATTGGTAGGAGGACATTCCCAAATCTAAAAGAATCCCATCGACGGCCGCAATGCCGGCCTCGCGGAGGACCCTGTCGAGTTCCGCAAAACCGGCCTTGATGAATAGGACCTGTTTGTCGAGGGGGGCCAGCCGCTCTTCCGAGATCCGGAGCGCTTCAGGATCCCGATCGAGGCAGATCAGCCGCCCACCGGGATCCAGACGTTCGAGAACCGCCTCGCTGTGCCCCGCATTGCCGACCGTGCCGTCGACATAGATTCCCGCCGGGTCGTGGACCAGAAATCGGACGACCTCGTCCAGGAGGACGGGTTCATGAGGGTATCCCACGCCGGATTCCTCAAATCCCAAGATCTGCGAGAGCTTGACTGACCTTGGGGAATACAGCCTTGGCGCGCTGGAATTCTTCTTCCCACTTCCGGCGGTCCCAAATCTCGAATCGTTTGAGGCCTCCGACGAGTACGACCTCTTTGTCGAGGGTCGCGGTTTTTCTCAGGTGCTGCGACAGGGTGACCCGGCCGTTCTTGACAGTGCACACCTCGGCGCCCGAGATGAAATACCGGATGTAAGAGATGGCGGCCTGATCGAATTGGGGCAGGCTGGCGGCCTTTTCTTCGATGACGTTCCAATCATCCCGCGTGAAGGCCCACAAACAGCCGTCCTGATTGGTGATGACAAGGGAGTCCTCGTTCTTCTGATCGAGCACCTCTTTGAAGCGGGCGGGGATGGCCAACCGCCCTTTCTCGTCCAGATTGTGCTCGGACCTGCCCCTGAACATCTGAGCCCCTTTGTGACACTATATTGCACCAATCGCCCACTTTGTGCCACGATGGAACGAAACTCGTCGTTTGTCAAGCAAAAAGGTTCGATCAGAAAAGGGAAATATCGCTGAGATTACGGATAAAAAACATAGAGTAGCGAGAGGGAATAAACGATCAGGAAAAAGACATTCAGGAACAATCCGGCGTAGGCATAATCACGGTCCCCCCGTTCTTCGATGAGGGGGATCGATTTGAGGGAAGCAGCAAGCCCTCCAAGCAGAACCATCGGGGTCGGTATGATATAACCCATTGAAAACGCGATAGATGTTTGTCGGCCATCTGAAAAGAGGACCCATATACACACCATCATGCAGGCGAGAAAAGGAAGCAGGAAGCCCGCGATGGCAAGGTGATTGGTCTGAAAGGGTTTTTGATCAGGCATCGGCCGTTCTGACCTGAGATCGGGGGATCGAAGTCCTGCCGGAGATGTTGTCCCGCTCCTTCGGGTTGGAAACCGGGTTCCACGGGAAAATCATCTCTGGATGAGACACGCCTTACGAAAGTCTTCGCGCTATGCGATTGTCGATGAAATGGATTCCCCGGCGAAAGAGGTCGAGCCGTCTGAGAAAGACGTCTTCGCTCAAGCCCTCCGCCAGGAAATGGTCCGCCAGAAGGACCTGTTCCTCCTGCAGACGCAGCAGCTTCCCGGCCATCAAGTTCCGGTTCAGTTCGTTGATCTCTTCGTCTTCCAGAAAGCTGGCCCCGACAGGCCCGAGAATATAGGCCTGGAGAGTGATGCAGACGCACGATCTCGATGGGAGCATGACACGGTAACAGAAGACCGCAACGGCGGAAAAGCCGAGCTGTACGACGAGATGATCCGTCTGTTCTTCGAAAGGGATTTTCTTGTCCCGCAACCAGCGGGCCACCTGAATCTGCATCCCGAGGGAGTGGGGTTCCCGGGGGAGCAAGTTTTGAAAGGGAGAATGCTGCCCTTCGGCAAGTATCATTTGTGTAAGGCCTCAACTTTTCCGGAAAAGTCCTTATCGAAAGGACGTTTCATCCAAAGCGGCAACGCCTCCGCGCGGCGTGAGTAAGGAGGTCGGACGGACAGTCCGCACAGGGCGGTCCCGTCGTCTACGAGGCAAAAAAAACGCGACGGAGCGAGAAAGAGAACGTATCCTGCAATGGCATCTAGCAGAGGTCAGGCCTCGTGGCAAGCAATTTTTCCGGCGCTGGGTTTCGGCGGCGAAGCTCTTTTTTGATTTCTATTGTCAATGAGAGGATTTTGAGATTTAATATGAAAAAATGTATTGAAAATCAAGATCAAAGACTGATTTGCACCCATTGAGGGATGAAATTTCGGTGAGGCAACGGGGACGGCTGGATGCGTTTGCCGGACAGAATCGGCTCGATCCGGCACGATCTCCCTTTCGTGGAAAGAAGGGCAAGATTGGTCGAGACTGCAGTCAACAAAGGTGCCCCTTTTCTGGGGCGGCGCGTCGTGGTGGGCGTAACGGGTGGCATCGCGGCCTATAAGGCGGCCGAACTGGTGCGCCTGCTGGTTCGAGAGGCGGCTGAGGTGCGTGTGGCCATGACTGAAAACGCGACGCGCTTCGTGGCGCCGTTGACCTTCGAGGCCCTGTCCGGGCATCGGGTGATCCGGTCGATGTGGGAGGCGGACGGGACCGGGATCGACCATATCGCGTGGGGGCAGGAGACCGATTTGATCCTTGTCGCCCCTGCGACGGCCAACATCATCGGCAAGGCCGCCTGCGGGATCGCCGACGACTTTTTGAGTACGATGCTCCTCGCCGCTACGGCGAAGACCCTCCTCTGCCCTTCCATGAATACGCGCATGTTCGAGAATCCTGTTCTGCAGGAAAATCTGTCGCGGCTGCTGAAAAGGGGATTCTCCGCCCTGATGCCCGGGGTAGGGGCCCTCGCGTGCCGCACCGAGGGGCGCGGCAGGCTGCCGGAGCCCGAGGATATCCTGGAGGAGGCCCGCCGGCTGCTGACGCCGCAGGACCTGGAGGGCAGAAAGATCCTCGTCACGGCGGGCGCCACCCGTGAACCGATCGACCCCGTCAGGTACGTGAGCAACCGCTCGAGCGGGAAGATGGGATACGCGCTGGCGCGTGCGGCCAGGCAGAGAGGCGCAACCGTGGTGCTCGTCAGCGGGTCCACCGCCCTGAAGCCGCCGGTGGGGGTCGAAGTGGTGGGCATCGGAACGGCCCTGGATATGCGTCAGGCCGTATTCAGCCGGCTGGACGGGTGCGATATGGTGATCAAAGCCGCCGCCGTTTCGGACTACCGGCCCAAGACCGCTGCGCCGCAAAAGGTCAAGAAGGGAGCTGAAGAGCTGAATCTGGACATGGTCAAAAACCCGGATATCTTGAAGGAACTCGGGATGTCCAAGGGGGATGACGGCCCGTTGCTGGTGGGCTTCGCCGCGGAGACCGAGGCCCTGCTGGAGCACGCTCGGGAAAAACTCCGTAGCAAGAACCTCGATATGATCGTGGCCAACGACGTCTCCGCCGCCGATGCCGGATTTCAGACGGACACCAACCGGGTGAAGATGCTTTTCCGCGACGGCCGGGTGGAGGAGAGCGGCCTTCTTTCCAAGGACGCCGTGGCTCATCTGGTCCTGGACCGGGCGATGGAGATTTTGACCCGGCGGCCAGGAGAGGCCCGACGGGATTAGACAGGCGGGGGCGGGGATGGTGGTTCACGGGATGGGTGGTCTGAAATGACGCAGCATGCCCCAAGCGGGGGCCTCATCGAGCGATTGAAGATGGTCCTCGATCATTATCGCGAACTGGGCTTCGATCCGCCGCCGGTCAGGAGCGGCCGGGCGGGTCGAGCACCTGACCGTACGCCGGCGATCGAAGTGGAGAAAAAGGAAGTTCCCAGGCTGTTTACCCTCGAGGATCTTCGGCAAGAGATCGGCGACTGCCGCCGGTGCAAGCTCCACCAGGGGCGAAAACACCTCGTTTTCGGGGAAGGCGCCCCCGATGCTTCCCTCGTTTTCGTGGGGGAGGGTCCGGGGCGTGACGAAGACCTGACGGGCCGGCCCTTCGTGGGTGCGGCAGGGGAACTCCTGACCCGGATCATCGCCGCTATGGGATTGACGCGGGAAGAGGTTTACATCTGCAACATCGTGAAATGCCGTCCTCCCCGCAATCGCGATCCCGAGAAGGACGAGGTGGAGGCCTGCCTCCCTTTTCTCAAGCGGCAACTCAGGATCCTCCGGCCGAAGGTGATTTGCGTCCTTGGGCGGGTGGCGGGCTGCAGCCTCCTTGGCGGCGCCTTCAAGATCAGCGTGGACAGGGGGCGCTGGTTCGATTTCGAAGGGATACCGCTCATGCCGACCTATCATCCTGCCTTTTTGCTGCGGAATCAGTCCGCCAAACGGCAGGTGTGGGAGGATGTCCAGAAGATCATGGGGCGTCTGGGCCTCGAGGTGAAACGCCATGGTTGAGGCATGGACGCTGCTGGCATCGAGGCGGCTGGTCCGGCTCGCGCTCCTCCTGATGATGGTCTTCGGCCTGTGCATTCGGGTATCGGCGGAAGCCCCGCTGGTGTTCGTCATCGATCTGGAGGGGCCGATCAATCCCGGGACGGCGATGTACGTGGAACGCGGGATTGCAGCCGCCGCCGAGGCCGGGGCCGTCCTGGCCGTCGTTCGCATCGATACGCCCGGCGGGCTTGCGACCTCCATGCGTTCGATCATCAAGGCTATCGTCAATTCACGGGTTCCGGTGGCGACCTTTGTCGGTCCGGGCGGGGCCGGGGCGGCATCCGCCGGGGTCATGGTGACCGTCGCAGGGCACGTCGCCGCGATGGCACCCGGAACGAACATCGGGGCGGCCCATCCTGTGGGGGCTGGGGGCCAGGACATCGACGAGACCATGTCGGAAAAGGTGGTCAACGACATGGTGGCTTATGCCCGCGGCATCGCGGAGGGCAATGGCAGAAACGGCGAATGGGTGGAGAAGGCGGTTCGGGAGAGTGTGTCCATCACGGCTGAGGAGGCACTCGAGTTGAATGTGGTGGACCTGCTGGCCGACAACGTTCCGCAGTTGCTCACCAAGATCGACGGCCGGAAGGTCGGGATGCCGCAGGGCGAGGTGGTGCTCCGCACGGCCGGGGCCGTTTTGCAGCCGTTCGAGCCGGGGATCCGTGACCGGATCCTCAAGACCATCAGCGATCCGAACATCGCTTATCTCCTGATGATGATCGGCCTGGCCGGGCTCTACTTCGAGCTGGCCCATCCAGGCGCGATCTTCCCCGGGGTCATCGGCGGGATGAGCCTGATCCTGGCGTTTTTCGCCTTTCAGACCCTCCCGGTCAACTATGCGGGGCTCATGCTGATCGCCCTGGCGATCATCCTGTTCGTCATAGAGGTGAAGGTGACGAGCTACGGTCTGCTCTCCATCGGGGGGCTGATCTCGCTGACCCTCGGTTCGGTGATGCTTTTCGAAGACGTGCGGGTGTCCCTGCGCTTTCTGATGCCGACGGTCTTGCTGGTGGGCGGGTTTTTCGTGGTGGTGGCCGGTTTGGCCTTCAGGGCTTACCGGCGCAAACCGATGGGCGGCGAAGAGGGGCTCATCGGCGAAGTGGGGGTGGTCAAGCGGGCCATCGACCCGGAAGGGCTGGTGTTCGTCCACGGTGAATATTGGAACGCGCTGGCCCCAGAGCGCATCGAGGCCGGGGAGAAGGTGGAGGTCGAAAAGGTCGAAGGGTTGACCCTTCGGGTCAAGCGCTGCGCTTCCTGAACCCTTGGCGGGAGGATACGGATCATGTTTTACATTCTGTTTGTGGTGCTGGTCGTCCTTTTTCTGGTTTCGGCCATCAAGATCCTCAGGGAATACGAGCGCGGCGTGATCTTCCGACTTGGACGGGTGATCAAGACCAAAGGGCCCGGACTGATCATCCTGATCCCGGTGATCGATAAAATGGTCAAGGTCAGCCTGCGGCTCGTGACCATGGATGTGCCGGCGCAGGATGTGATCACCCGGGACAACGTGTCGGTCAAGGTCAACGCCGTGGTCTATTTTCGGGTGATGGAGCCCACCAAGGCGACGGTGGAGGTGGAAAACTACCTTTTCGCCACGTCGCAGCTGGCGCAGACCACCCTGCGAAGCGTCTGCGGCCAGGTGGAGCTGGACGAACTCCTTTCGGAGCGGGATAAGATCAATACAGAGCTGCAGACCATCCTGGACAAGCACACGGATCCCTGGGGGATCAAGGTGGCCACGGTGGAGCTGAAGCACATCGACCTGCCGCAGGAGATGCAGAGAGCGATGGCGCGTCAGGCCGAGGCCGAGCGGGAAAGGCGGGCGAAGGTCATCAACGCCGAAGGTGAGTACCAGGCCGCGAATCGGCTGGCGGAGGCCGCCGGCATCATTCAGCAGCACCCCGAGGCCCTTCAGCTCCGCTACCTGCAGACGATCCGGGAGATCTCGTCGGAGAGCAATTCCACGACGTTTTTCCCCTTGCCGATCGACTTGTTCAAGCCCTTCATAAAAAAAGATTAGAATTAAAACCGCATCGTTGTTATGATGGATGATCAGCATTTCGATAAGGAGCAGAAAGAAAGACTATGGACGAAGAGATCAAACAGGACACTCCACAGGCAGAAATGAAGCTCCCCGATAAACCGCTCGACAAGATGACCGCCCCCGAACTCCGGGACCTGGCCATGGAGATTCCCGGTGTCACCGGGGTGCACGCCATGAAGAAGGAAGAACTCCTGGCCATCATCAAGGAGTATCATGGCATCCAGGAAGAGGAGGCGCCGAAGCGCAAGAAAGGGGTCAAAACAGCCCTGCCGAGCCCCACCGAGCTGAAGGCGAAGATCGCCGGGCTCCGTACCGCCAAGGAAACGGCGCGGGAGGCCAGGGACCGGAAGACGGTGGATATCGTGCGGCGGCGGATCAACCGGCTCAAGAAGATGACGCGCAAGGCCGTGCAAGGCTGACCCTAAAGGGATGAATGGCAGGCGACTCGATCAGAGGATGCCTGCCTTTTCTTTTTGGAGAGGCTGGATCTGATCCGCGGTCGGGTGTTGTGACGGCATGGGTTCAGAGGATCGACAGATCGGGAAGCGAAGGGCTGTGGCGGTCGTTCCGGCCGCAGGCGCCGGTGTCCGCATGGGGGCGGCGCGTCCGAAGCAGTATCTGGAGCTGGGCGGTCGACCGATCGTGGCCGAGACACTCGACGTGTTCGAGCGGTATCCGCTGGTGGATGCGGTCGTGCTGGTCGTTCCGCCTGATGACGTCGTCTCGTGCCGCAAGGAGATCGTTGAGCGGTTCGGATTTCGGAAGGTGGTGCGCATCGCCCCCGGCGGTGCGACGCGGCAGGAGTCGGTGCGGCTCGGGTTAGAGGCCGTGGTCCTGGAGCCTGAAATCGTTCTGATCCATGACGGCGTGCGGCCTTTCCTGCACCACGGACTGCTGGACCGCCTCTTCGATGCGCTCGCACACCACCGGGCGGTGGTGCCCGGGCTTTCGCCGGACGAGACCGTAAAGCAAGTCGATGCGTCCGGGACGGTCCAGGGGACGCTCGACCGCTCGAAGCTGCGCCTGATCCAGACTCCGCAGCTTTTCCGGTGGGCGGACATCCGCCTGGCGCATGAGCGGGCGCGCGCCGCCGGATGGACGGACATCACCGACGACGCCATGCTGCTCGAGCGCATGGGGATCGCCGTGACCGTTGTCGAAGGCGCGCGTGAGAATATCAAGATTACCTCTCCCTTCGATCTCGAACGGGCAAGATTCCTTTACGGCAAGGGGCGCTCCGGGGGTCGGCCTGCTTAGGCTTCTTCAGGGCGGGATGGTCCCCGGGGCCCTGGCGCTTCGCCGGACCGAACCGGGCCTTTTCCTTGCTGGTGCACCGCCCTTGCTCGGTCCTCAGCCTTCTTGAAGATTTCAACCCGATCGTTCGGCGGATGAAGGCCGTCTCCGGGAAGGAGCGGAGCGTGTATCTTATCCGGCCGTAGTGGATGACGTTGGGATGTACACAAACGTGTTGAAAATCGGCACACGCGGCAGCCGTCTGGCGTTGGCCCAGTCCGAGTGGGTCAAGGGGCGCATCGTGTCGCGCTACCCGGATATCCGTGTCGAGCTGGTGAAGATCACCACCACGGGAGACCGGATCCTCGATTCGCCCCTCAGCCGGATCGGGGGCAAGGGTTTGTTCGTCAAGGAGATCGAAGACGCCCTGCTCGAAGGGAGGATCGATCTGGCCGTGCACAGCATGAAGGATGTTCCGGCCGAGCTCCCGCCGGAGCTTTTTCTGAGCGTTTTCCCGGTGCGGGAAGATCCGCGCGATGCACTGATCGCCGGCGGCTGCAGGGCACTGAGGGATCTGCCCCGTGGGGCGCGGGTGGGGACGAGCAGCCTCCGCCGAGCTGCTCAGATCCTGAGTCTTCGGCCGGATGTCCGGATCGTGCCGCTGCGGGGCAATGTGGAGACGCGGCTCCGAAAGCGCGAAGAAGGGGTGTGCGATGCCGTCGTGCTGGCTTCGGCGGGTTTGCGCCGGTTGAGCCTGGACAAGCCGTCGGATTGTCTGCTGGGCCCGGACGAGATGCTTTCGGCTGTCGGCCAGGGTGCGCTCGGTTTGGAGGTCCGCCGGTCGGATCAGACGGTCATGGAATGTCTGGCCTTCTTGAACCATCCCGAGACCGAAACGGCCGTGAGGGCTGAGCGGGCCTTTCTGGAACGTTTGGAGGGCGGCTGTCAGGTCCCGATCGCCGGCTGGGCGCGGGTGGAGGAATACGGTTTGACCATGGATGGGCTTGTGGCTGAACTGGACGGAAGCCGGCTTATCCGAGACAGGGTCGCCGGGCGCCCTGAACAGGCAGAGACCCTCGGCCTGGAATTGGCTGAGCGGCTGCTCGCAGCGGGGGCCGACCAGATCCTCGGGAGAGTCTACGGTGAGGCCGGGGGGCGATAGGGCGTGCCGGACACGCTGAAAGGCTGATGGAGTGATGTCTGAAAAGGCCGAAGGGAAAGTGTATCTCGTAGGCGCGGGTCCGGGCGACCCGGGTTTGATGACGATCCGTGGCCGCGACTGCCTGGCGCGGGCTGATGTCGTCGTCTATGATTATCTCGCCAATCCCCTTTTTCTCACCTACGCCTCCCCCGGCGCCGAGCGGCTTTACGTCGGGAAGAAGGGCGGCTGCCACACGATGAGCCAGGGGGAGATCAACGCCCTGATCATTGCCAAGGCGAAGGAGGGGAAGACGGTCGTCCGTCTGAAGGGCGGCGATCCCTTTATCTTCGGAAGGGGCGGGGAAGAGGCCGAAGAACTCGTCAGTGCGGGCGTTCCCTTTGAAATCGTTCCGGGGGTCACTTCGGCGATCGCCGTGCCGGCCTATGCCGGAATTCCTTTGACCCATCGTGACTATACCTCCACGGTCGCCTTCGTAACCGGACATGAGGATCCCACGAAGGAGGGATCGGATATCGCCTGGGACAAACTCGCCCTGGGCGCCGGCACGATCGTTTTTCTCATGGGCGTGGGCCATATCGACCTGATCGCCTCTCAGCTCACGGCGAATGGGCGGCCGCCCGAAACACCGGTCGCCGTGATTCGAAGGGGCACCCTTCCGGAGCAGAAGACCGTCGTGGGCACCCTTGCGGATATCGCCGGACAGGTCGAGGAACTCAAGCTGAAACCCCCGGCCATCATCGTGGTGGGGGGAGTGGTGAATCTCCGCGGAACGCTCGAATGGTATGAAAAAAGGCCGCTCTTCGGGCGCAAGGTCGTCGTCACGCGCGCCAGGGAACAGGCCAGTGAATTTCTGGCGATTCTCCGTGAACTTGGAGCGGAGTGCATCGAATTCCCGACGATCGAGGTCGTGCCGCCCGAGGCATGGGAGCCGTTGGACGCTGCAATCCGTTCACTCGATGTCTACGATTGGCTGCTCTTCACGTCGGTCAACGGGGTGCGGTTTTTCCTCGAGCGTCTGGCCGCTGCGGGAAAGGACGTCAGGGATCTGAAAGGTATCCGGATTGCCGCCATAGGCCCCAAGACGGCCCGGACCTGGAAGGACTTCGGCATCGAGCCCGACCTGGTCCCCGTTGAATACCGCGCCGAAGCGGTGATCGCCGCTTTCGGGTCCAGAGGGGTCTCGGGGCTGCGCATTCTGCTGCCGCGGGCGGAGAAGGCGCGGGAGATCCTGCCTGAGGAACTCCGGAATATGGGCGCGCAGGTCGATCTGGTGCCTGCTTATCGCACCCACAGACCGACGGGTGCCGTCGATCGAGTGCGGGAGCTGCTGGAGCGCGACGAGGTGGATCTGGTCACATTCACCAGTTCGTCCACCGTGACCCATTTCCTCGAGATGTTCGACGGCGTTTGCGGCGGAGAGAGCCCGCCATGGCTCGGCCGTGTGCGGACGGGGTGCATCGGTCCGATTACGGCCGAAACCGCTCGAAAGAAGGGGTTCGGTGTCGACCTGATCCCCGAGCGTTACACGATCGAATCATTTGTCCAGGCTATCGTGGCCTACTTTGCCGCAATGCCGAGACGCTGATCTGATAAGAGGCGGCTGCGGCCTTTCGCCGTGCCAACCAACGGGCCGGGCCGGCTGCTGGCTGTCTGGCATCGCTGCACAACCCGATGATCGAAAAGGAGTCTTGCCGTTATGGAACAATTGCCGATCCGGATTTACACGCTCAGCACCTGCAGCCACTGTAAAGCGACCAAGCGGTTTCTGGGGGAGTGCGGTGTGCAGTATGAATTCACGGATGTCGATCTGCTCGAAGGGGAAGAGCGTGCCCAGATCCTCGAAGAGGTGCGCCGGTTCAACCCGAACTGCTCCTTCCCGACGATCGTCATTGGGGACAAGGTGATCGTAGGGCACAAGGAGGATGAGATCAAGGCGGCGCTCGGCTTGTAGTTGCCTAAATCGTTTCCAATCCGGAAATGGTCTTTTCGGCTAATCTCGGCATCAATATGCACGTTTGCTTGTGCGGCGACCTGCAGATCGCCTCCGCGCAACCGCTTGATTTCCTTGATATTGGCCAAACCGGGACCCGCCGCGAAGCGGTGGGACTGAGCACCCGAAGGGTGTGAAGAAAAATCCTCATTTCCGGATTGGAAACTGGGTTCTACCGGGAAATCATTTCCGGATAGAAATCTAAATAAACGGCAGCCGGGTGGGCAGCCCGTTTCGGCGGTTCGCTCTATGTTGCGGAGCAGGCCTTTTCGCTGGACGATCGGGTGGGTCTTCAAGATCCGTTTTCCAGTTTGTGGGGTGCACCGGACCGGTCGATAATTTCAGCCGGGCTTCATGGAGGCATCCCGGATGCGTGGTCGGTGAATTCCTTATAGGGACGCCGGTGGGGTTTGCGTGGTGGATGGCATACCGGTTCTCGTAAAAACCATCCTCGTTTTTTTCATGGTGCTGGGCTTGAGCAGGGCGCGGCTGAAGCTGAGCTACTGCCTCCTAGCGGGCGCCGTTGTCCTCGGGCTCTGGAACGGCATGGGGCCGATCCCTCTCGCGAAAAGTCTGGGCCTCAATCTCGCCCGGTTCGAGACGGTCAACCTGGTGTTGATCGTGGGGTTGATCCTGGTGATCAGCCGCCTCATGAAAGACAGCGGGCAGATGGAGCGCATCGTCGATCGGTTCAGTGTCCTGACGCGCGACCCCCGGACAGTGGGGGCGGTCATGCCGGCCCTGATCGGACTGCTGCCGATGCCCGGGGGCGCCCTTTTTTCAGCGCCGATGGTGGAGACCGCCTTCTGTGAGGCCTCGCTTTCCCAGGAGAAAAAGACGGTCGTCAACTACTGGTTCCGGCACATGTGGGAATACTGGTGGCCCCTCTATCCCGGGGTGGTCCTGGCCGTGGGGCTTCTGCACGTGGAGGTCTGGCGGTTTATGGCCGTCATGTTCCCGATGACGCTCATCACGGCCCTGGCCGGGGTCTTCTTCATCCTTCGCCCCATGGGGATGAAGGCCCCTGAGGGAAAGACGAGCCGGGGCGGCAAGGCTCTCGGGGCGTTCCTCTGGGAGATCATGCCGATTATCGTGGTGGTGGCGGTGATCGCCGTCATGGCGCTGGTTACTCAGCTGCCGAAGCTCTGGGGCGTCGACTGGACGCTTCCTGGAGGGGTGGCGATCCTGCCCGGTCTGGTGGCGGCCCTGATCTGGGTGATCTGGCTGAACCGGATTCCGCTGAAAGGAATCTGGTCCGCGCTTACGGATAAAGACGTGGTGCCGATGATCCTGCTCGTGGCGGCCATCATGGTCTTCAAAGGGGTGATGACCGACAGCCAGGCGGTTGTCCACATCAGGGACGAGCTGGTTTCCTACCGCTTTCCCCTGATCTGGGTTATCCTTCTGATGCCCTTTCTCTCAGGGTTGATCACCGGCATCGCCATTGGGTTCGTGGGGGCTTCTTTTCCGCTGATCATCCCGCTTTTCCCGACCTCTTCCCTCGTTGAATATCTTTCCTATGCCTGTCTGGCCTACTCGTTCGGTTATATGGGGATGATGCTCTCCCCGGTGCACCTGTGTTTCCTGGTGACCAAGGACTACTTCGGGGCCAGCCTGCTCCGGAGTTATCGGCCGCTGGTCCTGCCCGTCGGCACCGTGCTGGTGTTTGCGTGGCTTTATTTCACGATACTGACGAAGTGGGTCGCCGGCTCTTAGATCTTACCCGTAAATAACGCCCACTTTTCGGTAGGCGATGATAGCAGCAGCCATACGCAACAAAGCCATATAGGTATCGCTGAGCTTCTCATAGCGAACCAGGAGTTTGCGGAAGCGATTGAACCATGAATGACTCACTTCAACGATCCATCTTCTGGCTTTCCATGCGGGATTGCGCTTTTTTTCCTGGCGCTCCTCCCCCGTGTTTTCACGTGGGGAATATAGCCGTGGGCAACGATGGTCCTCAATGCCGGTTTGCCATCATAGGCTTTATCCGCACACAGATTCTGCTGGATATCGGTGGGACGGTCGATGACGATTTCTTCCAGCACCAGTTCCAATTGGGTCACATCATGCCGGTTTGCTCCGGTCACGACGAGCGACAGCGGGACACCACGACCGTCCACCAGCAGATGGCGCTTGGTTCCATTTTTTTCCCCTGTCGGTCGGATTCCGACCAAACGCTTCGAGCGGCAGGGGAGCCTTGACCATCGCCCCGTCGATGCTTTGCCAGCTCCAAGCGATGCCCTCCATTTCATCGTATTCGGCAAGCCCGGCTCTCCACAAGGCGACAAAAAAGCCTGCGCGCATCCAATGCATGAAATGGGTGTGGATCGCGCTGGGGCTTCCAAAACGTTCCTTTGGAAGCGCTTTCCACTGACAGCCGGTTCTGAGCACGTACATGATGGCTTCAAAAATCTGCCGGGGCGGCATCGGTTTTCTTCCGCCGCCGATTTTGCGCTTGTAAGATTTTTGCGGATCCCGCTCTGGCGCCGGCACAAGGGGTTTAACCCTTTCCCAAAAGGCATCGGATACTTCCCACGATTGAATTTTTGTCATAGGGCCTCCATCGCAACGGTTCAGGATGGCTGCCAGCATAGCAAAAATCGTGAGAAAAGTACATTTTATTTACGGATAAGCACTTAGCCTGCTCTGCTTCCGGAAAGAGTTTTCCTGCCAGTTTAGGCGCTCATCTGCGCGTTTGTCTGTGCGGCGGGCCAAAAATCGTTCCCGCACCGCAGCCCTGCCGGTTCCGCCGCCTGAGTAGTCCTTTTACAGCGCGAATTCGTATCCCAGACCGAAGATGTACGTCGTGTCGCTGCGTTCTCTGTCCGGCGCCGGGGCGCTGTCATAGGTGTAATCCACTTCGAAGTTGGCGAAGAAGCGGTCCAGCAGCGGCAGGCGGAATCCCTGTTCGGAGCGGATATAATAGGCCCCTCCGTCTGCGTCGTAAACGTATCCCTCATGCCGATGGAAGAATTTGACCCGGTTTGGCACGATATTCCAATCGAAGCCGACGGCCCATCGGCCTGCCGCTCCGCTTTCGTCATCGGCTTCATAAAAATCCTTATTGATATAAGACGGGCCTGCCTCAACGAACAGCGCCATTCTTTCGTTGTCGAAGATCTGGTAGCCGAGGCCGGTGCCGAGAGTGGAGCGCAGCTTCAAATCCTGGAAGCGGTCGTTTTCGAGGAGGGTGTTGGCGTAAAGGTAGATTTTTTCGGTCATGAAATAATCGTATTTCATGGTTCCCAACGCATTGCGCTTGTCCTCGACGCCGTCGGTTTCACCGTAATTGTACTTGCCGGCAATGGTGAAGCGCTGCCTGTCCGCACGGGTCTCGAAACGGGCGGCGGCATTGGACTCCATGGTGTCCGTGTTTCCGGTCGAGCGGCTGGCGCCCAGGGTGATATCCCCGCGGGACTTGATTTCCGGAGATGGATTGATGGCTTTCAGGCTGCTAATGGCCAACGGTCGGGTGGTTGTCGCCTGTTCTCCCTCAACCTCTACGGTTTCGTTCTCAGGGCACCTCAGTTTGCCGATCAGGACCTGGTCGTCCTGTAACAACACCGTTACCTTTTCTTCAGCAGTGAGACAGACGATCTCCTTTGCATCGATCTGGATTGTGCCTGCGTAGGAGGTTTCGAGTTGAAGCACACCCTTTTCCATACTGATCACGCGTCCGCTCAATTGATCTCCGTTCTTGAGACGCACCTGATCGGCCGAGGCACCCTGGCAGGACAGTATCCAGAAACCGGCGGCAAGCAATACGATCCATTTTTTACTGGCTTCGAACATGGCTAGTTTTCTCCTCCTTATAGTAGATTCTTCGGAAATGAGTTTCCGGTAAAACCGAGTTTCCAATCCGCAAATGTGGGTTTTTCTTCACACGCTTCGCATGCTCAGTCCAACCCCTGCGGGGCGGGACCCGGTTTTGGGATCTCTAGAGAATTAAATGTTCCCGCGGAAGCGACCGGCAGGTCACCGCACAAGCGAACGTGCAGATCAACGCAGGATCGGACCAAAATACCATTTCTGGATCGAAACCCGCTGCGCAGTCATGGGTTTACCTGCCGGCGAACGCGAGCCCTGCCATCATGCATAAGCCCGGTGCATCTGTAAAGTCTTACTGCCGGGAAAAGTCCCGAAGACCCTGTTGGGACATCGAAAGGAACGGGTGAAAAACGGAACCATGGCTTCTCTTTTCAGGTCAAAAGGAACCATTTGTTCCTGGGTTGAGCTGATTGAAAGGAGGGAGAGACTACACGCACCCCGGCCGTTGGAAATTTCTGTTCCGGGTTTGCTTTTTTGTCCACCGGGTGGATGATTACCGGACAAGCACTGAGATCGATTCCCTATTTTCGGAAAAAAGCGAAAGGCGATGGACCCGAATGCAGGGGGCGTCGGCGGGTGGTTGCTGCTCGTTGTAATGGATCATGCCCGAAACACGGGTATTAATCATCCAGATCTTCGTCATATTTGATGCGAAAATGCTTTTTCTTGTATTTATTGTTCTTTCGGGATTTTATTTCAGACTCCTTGAACTTGTTTTTCCGGCAGGATGGGCAGCGCCTTGGAGGATCGAATCCCATGCTCAGAAAGTGCTCCTGCTCGTCCACGGTAAAAACAAAAGCACTATTGCACTGAATACAAATTAGAACCTTGTCTTGCATGATCCTGAAAGCTCCGAATTTCCGGGTTGGAAACTGGGTTGTACCGGGAAATCATTTCCGGGTGGACATTCAGTGAGAATAGGTTTGAACTCCACCGGGAATGAGTTTTGGCACGATATCAAAGGCATCAGGTTATATGAAGCGCTTTGAATTCTTCCTTGTGGATATCGTATTTCGTCATCAGTTTGTGCAGTTGTCGTGTTGTAATGCCAGCCGAATCCGCTGAATCTTTGATGCGTCCTCTGTGGCGGGTCAGCAGCTGCCTGATGTAGAACTTTTCGATATCCTCCAAGCCCTTTCGCCTGAATTGAGACAATGTCATGGACGTGTCCGCAGTGTGGCCGGGGGCCTGCGCCTGCGTCTCGATCATCTCCATCGGGAAACTTTCGGGGCGCAGTTCGGTTTCCGTTTCGAGGATATAGGCCCTCTCGACCAGGTTCTCCAACTCGCGGATATTTCCGGGCCAGGTGTGGCATTTGAATTTTTCGATGACCAGAGGGTGAACGCTGAGGATGTTCTTGGCGTAAAGTCCGTTCAGTTTGCGCAGGAAACTGGCGACGAAGAGAGGGATGTCCTCGAGGCGTTCGCGCAGTGGAGGTATATGGACGGGGAATACATTCAGGCGGTAGTACAGATCCTTCCGAAACTGTCCTTCTTCGCACATTTTTTCGAGGTTCGCATTGGTTGCGGCGACGATCCTCACGTTGGCCTCTAGCACCTCCTCGCCCCCGACGCGTTCGAAGGTCCCATCCTGCAGGATCTGGAGGAGTTTAACCTGAGCCGCGGGTGTGATTGTCCCGATTTCGTCGAGGAAAACGGTCCCTCCCCGCGCCAGTTCGAACTTGCCGTGCTTCTTGCGCAGAGCGCCTGTGAAGGCCCCTTTTTCGTGTCCGAACAACTCGCTCTCGAGCAGGGAATCCGGTATGGCGCCGCAATGAACGCTGATAAATGGGGCTTCCCTCCGATTGCTCATCTCATGGATGAGCCTTGCAAGGACGCCTTTGCCGGTTCCGGTTTCGCCCACCAGCAGGACCGTGCTTTTGGTAAGGGCGACGGAGTGAATCTTCTCGAAGACCCCTTTCATGACGGGGTTTCGGGTGTCGATGATCGGGGAGAAGGCGGCATGCTCGACGATGTTCCGTTTGACCTCCGCCGTCGCGGCATGGTTGGCGGTGCTGGACCTGGCAGCCACCTGGTTGATCTTTTCAGGGGTGATCGGGAGTGTCATAAAATAGTTTGCACCGGCGCCGATGGCCTTCAGATCTTCATTGTTACGCAGGGCGGCCGACAGCACGATGACCACAGACTGGGGGTCGATTCCGCGGAACGAGGAAAGAGCCTGAGTGTAGTCCACCGTTTGGTCCTGCTCCTCCAGGACCCTGAGATCGATAAACAGGTGCGTGTGCCGCCGTTTTCGGAATAATTCCAACGCTGCAGCCTTTCCATGCGCGAAATCTAGCCTGCCGTCCCTGGGCAGGCAGGAGCGCATCTGCCGTCTGAGCGCCGTGTCTTGGGACAGGACGAGATAAGACTGGATGTCACTCATCCTCTAACCTTGAAGCAATCATCTAGCTGGTTTCCATCCGGAAATGGTCTTTTTGGCCAATCTCGGCGTCAATCTGCACGTTTGCTTGTGCGGCGACCCGCAGGTCGCCTCCGCGCAAACGCTTGATTTCCTTGATATTGGCCAAAAATCCTCATTTCCGGATTGGAAACCGGGTTTTGCTGGAAATGGTCTTTTTGGCCAATCTCGGCGTCAATCTGCACGTTTGCTTGTGTGGCGACCCGCAGGTCGCCTCCGCGCAAACGCTTGATTTTCTTGATATTGGCCAAAAATCCTCATTTCCGGATTGGAAACCGGGTCTTGCTGGAAATGGTCTTTTTGGCCAATCTCGGCGTCAATCTGCACGTTTGCTTGTGCGGCGACCTTCAGGTCGCCTCCGCGCAAACGCTTGATTTCCTTGATATAGGTCCACACCGGGCCCCGCGGGTTCCCGCTCCCTGCGGCAACGGGTATCGAGCCCGAATTTGGCCCGTGGCAGGGAGCGACCCGAAACGAGGTCTTCACGATCTCCTTCAAAAACCCGCCGCACCGGTGGCGATTCATCGGCAGGAAACAAGCCGAACATGCTCTGTCATAGTGATCATTTTTCCGTAAATGTCAACGAGAAACCAGGATTGTGAGATGACCATTTTTATTTAATATTTACAATTATTTAATGTTGGATATGACAGAGGCCGCCCGCTGTGCACCCTGAAGGTTCAGAAACGGATGGATCCTATACAAGGTTGATTTGCCTCCCTCGGGTTCGAGGTCTGGAGAAGGGGGGCACCCGTTCGGGAGAGGATCTCCGGCATGCGGGGTCGGGTGCCGCCCGGGTTCCGTCCGGCAAGGAATCCAGAATTCCGTTTTTTTGGAGTCATCGGTAAAAATAATTAGATATCAATTGGTTAATGTGTGGCATGTTTTTTGCCTTGTGGGCCTGGAGATTGGGGTTATTTAGGCGCTTCGAGACCCCTGGACGCCGTCCATGCAATGGAGAAAGCCGCCGATGATAACAATGCGAGGAAAAGGTCTGATCATTCCCGTTGAATGGGATGAGAGAGGCAACGTGCTGAGGATCGCCATTTCAACTCAAGGTGAAGGGGAATACCATATCGATCCCGACGAAAAGGGTGAGGCGTTGAAGGCGATGATCCGCAAGGAGGTGGATTTGACGGGGGAAGTTCGGATGATCGGCAGGAAGAAGGTTGTAAAGGTGAAGACGTTTCATTTGGTGAAAGACTGGGATGTGCATTGTAAGAACAACCATCTGGATATAGGAGGAATAAAAACGGAATGAAAAGCGAGATCGTGTTGCCGGAGGAATTCGAGCCTCCCAGTTCCGGGCCGGCCCTGCCCAGGCTGGAAACCGCTGGGCATACCCTTGCGCCGGCTGTTCTTTTGAGGCGTGTACCGGACGCTTCGTCGAAAAGAGTGTTTCATGTCCCCAGATTTCCTGAGAACCCCCGCACCAGAGTCTTTCGTCAGCGGTTTTTCCCGGATACCGCCCCGCAAGAGTGGAACGATTGGCGGTGGCAGATTCAGCACCGGTATCGCCGCATCGAGGACCTGGAACCCGTCATCGACCTGATCAAGGAAGAGCGATCGACCCAGCTCCGGGGTGCCCAGCTGCCGCTCGCCATTACACCCTACTACGCAAGTCTTTTGGATGCGCACGACCCCGGGCAGGGGATCAGACGTTCCGTGGTGCCTCTGAGAGCGGAATGCGTCCGCTCTCCCGGCGAGGCCGAAGACCCGTTGGGGGAGGAATCCGACAGCCCGGTGAGAGGGCTGGTGCACCGATACCCGGACCGGGTGCTTTTCCTGGTGACCGATTTTTGCTCTACCTACTGCCGTTATTGCACACGATCGCGCATGGTCGGTCATCGCGACGGCTCCGGACTTCCGCAGTCTCAGTGGGAAGAAGCCATCCGCTACATCGAAAAGACGAAGACGATCCGCGACGTGCTGGTCTCCGGCGGTGATCCCCTGACCCTTCCGGATGAGAAACTGGCCTGGCTCCTCAAGCGGCTGCGACGCATCCGCCATGTGGAATTCCTCCGGATCGGCACCAAGGTGCCGGCCGTCCTCCCGCAACGGATCACCCCAGAATTGGTCCGAATGCTCAAGCGCTTTCACCCCCTGTGGATGAGCATCCATTTTACGCACCCGGCGGAGTTGACCCCTGAAACGGCCTGCGCCTGCGAGCGGCTCGCCAACGCGGGGATTCCCCTCGGCAGCCAGACGGTGCTCTTGAAGGGGATCAACGACCGGGTCGAGACGATGAAAGCCCTTTTCCAGGGGCTTTTACGGTTGCGGGTGCGCCCTTACTACCTGTATCAGTGCGACCCGATCCTTGGTTCGTCCCACTTCAGGACGCCGATCGAAAAGGGTCTCGAGATCATTGCAGGACTGCGGGGCCACACCTCGGGATATGCCGTCCCCACCTATGTCATCGACGCCCCCGGCGGGGGGGGGAAGATTCCCCTGCTGCCCGAAACGGTGGTCGGCTGGGAGGATGGGGACCTGGTGCTCAGAAATTACCAGTCGCGTCTATTCCGTTATCCCGGCGGGCCGGGCGACCCTCCTGCCGAACATTCGACGCTGTAAGGAGGTCCTATGCTGATCGGGATGACCTACGATCTGCGCGATCGTTATTTAGCCCTAGGTCTGGACGAGCAGGAGACGGCGGAGTTCGATTCGGAGGAGACCGTCGCGGCCATCGAGTCCGGGCTTCGGAGGCTCGGCCATGAAACCGAGCGCATCGGCAATCTGGATGATCTCGTCAGGGCACTCGCCAGCGGGCGGCACTGGGACATGGTTTTCAACATCGCCGAAGGGCTGTATGGCTTCGGCCGCGAGGCACAGGTGCCGGCCCTGCTCGATGGTTACGGGATCCCCTACACCTTCTCCGATCCGCTGGTCCTCTCTCTGACCCTGCACAAGGGGATGACCAAACGGGTGCTTCGGGACCTCGGGGTCCCGACCCCGGATTTTGCTATGGTCGGCGCGGAGGCGGATCTGAAGTCTATCGCGCTGGAATACCCCCTTTTCGCCAAACCCGTCGCAGAGGGGACAGGCAAGGGGATCAGCGCCCTTTCCCGCATCGAGAACGCGGCTGAGCTGCGCTACGTCTGTCTGAACCTGATCGCGGCCTTCGATCAGCCTGTGCTGGTCGAGCGTTTCCTGCCGGGCAGGGAGTTCACCGTCGGGATACTCGGAACAGGGGAGGCGGCGCGCGTGCTCGGCGTAATGGAGGTGATCCTCGGGGGCGAGGCCGAAGCGGACGCTTACTCCTACGAGAACAAGCAGAAGTGGGAGGAGCGGGTCAGCTACCGTCTGGCGGCGGATCCCACGGCCTTGCAGGCGGGTGAAACAGCCCTCAGGGCCTGGCGCGGATTGGGATGCCGGGATGCGGGGCGCATCGATCTGCGGGCCGATGCGCGTGGCAGGCCGCACTTCATCGAGGTAAACCCTCTAGCGGGATTGCACCCCGGGCATTCAGATCTGCCGATCCTCTGCCGGTTGGCCGGCGTGACCTATGGAGATCTTCTGAGGGGAATCATGGACTCTGTTGCGGAAAGGATTCCGGAGTCTGCTTCGGCAGCACGCTGCACGGACGTACCGGAAGGCCGGACGGCCCATGGCGGGGCCTTTTGAGGTGAACCCGGCAACGTCTGATGCCGCTCGGCGGGTCGTCATCCTGATCGACCGGCTGCCGCCCGGCTGCACCCCGGATCAGCAGGATGCTCTTCGGCAGGCGGAAACGGCCTCCGATGCCCTCTCATCCCTCGGTTACCAGCCGGAACTCGTCGAAGCGACGCTGAATCTCGAAAGGCTGAGGGAGGATCTATGCCTGGCCGCCCCGGCCTTCGTCTTCAACCTGGTTGAATCGCTCGAGGGCCGAGGGTGTTTCATCCATTTGGTTCCGGGGCTCCTGGACAGGCTGGAGATTCCCTATACGGGCGCCGGTGCGGATGCCGTGTACCTGACCTCGCACAAGGTCGTGGCCAAACGGATCATGGAGGCAGCGGGGATTCCGACCCCCGCCTATTTCACCCGTGAGGGCCTCCTGCGGCTCGAAGATCTGGAGGAGGAGGCCTTCATCGTCAAGTCGGTCTGGGAGCATGCGTCGGTCGGACTCGGGGACGATGCCGTGGTGCATCCTCGCGGACCGCGGCATTTGCTCGACATCATGGAGCAACGCCGAATCGCTCTAGGCGGCATGAGCTTCGCCGAACGGTACATCGAGGGGCGGGAGTTCAACCTCGCGCTTTTGGGAGGCGATGACCGGCCCATGGTGCTTCCGCCTGCCGAGATCCGGTTCGAGGAGTATCCTCCGGGCAAGGCGAGGGTGGTGGATTATCGTGCGAAGTGGGATGAATCCTCCTTCGAATATGCCCATACGCAGCGCTGCTTTACGTTTGACGATGCGGACGCCCGGGTGCTGGAAGGCCTGGAGGCCGTTGCGCGCGCGTGTTGGGAGGCCTTCGGTCTCAAGGGGTATGCCAGGGTGGATTTCAGGGTCGACCGGGATGGGTGCCCTTGGGTTCTGGAGGTCAACGCGAACCCGTGTCTCTCGCCCGACGCCGGTTTCGCGGCGGCAGCCGCCCGGGCCGGTCTCGATAGGGTGGATGTCGTGCGCAGGATCGTGGCGGACATGGGTGCGCCCGGGCGTCCTTTCCGATAGCGACGGGGCGTCCCGGTTGATCTATATGTTTCGCGCGTTGAGTCCCTCCCCGTTGGGTCGGGTTCCGGCGTCGCCAATCCCAAGGGACTCGGACGGGTGCGCGGAGCGGATGCTTATGGATCGTTGAAGGAACGAGCGTTCAGGTTGACGCTGAGATCCTCAGATGGCACCATCTCTGAGCAGAGTCTGAATTTCCAGGAAGGTCGAACCGTTGTTTCAAATCCGCCGCATCTACGATGACATCATCCCAATCGATCGCAAGGCCGTACACGAGGTCCAGCAGATCCTCCGGGATCAGTTCCCGCTCCTGCCGGAGCGTGAAATCGAGGAACTGCCCGAGTCCCTTCGGGATCCGCTCAAACACCGTTTTCGATCGATCCTATTCGTGGCCGCAGGCGCCCGCAGCAAGGTCAGAGGGTTCGCCCTGCTGCACCACGCGCCGGATCTCGCCTTCTGCTATCTCGATTTCATTTCCGTCGCGAAGTGGAGAACGGGGGGAGGGATAGGCGGCGCCCTCTATGAAAGAGTCCGTGAAGAGGCCCGTTCGCTCGGGTCGGCCGCGCTTTTCTTCGAGTGCCTGCCGGATGACCCCGCAGTCTGCCGCGACGAGACTATCCTCAAACAGAATGCGGCCCGCCTGCGTTTCTACGAGCGCTACGGCGCGCGTCCGGTGGTGAATACGCTTTATGAGACGCCGATTCGGCCGGATGATCCCTGCCCGCCCTACCTCGTCTGCGACCTTCTGGGCGGAAAGGGACCTTTGGGCCGAAGGCGCGGGCGTCTCATCGTACGGGCGATTCTCGAGCGAAAATACGGCGATGCCTGCCCGCAAGGGTATATCGATCGCGTGGTGCAGTCCTTCAAGGACGACCCCGTTCTTCTGCGCGAACCCAAATATGCCCGCACAGGCGAAACGCAGCCCGCGTTGCCGGCTCCGGCGATGGAAAAACGGATCGCCCTTGTGGTGAACGACCGGCACGCCCTTCATCATGTGCACGAGCGCGGCTATGTGGAGTCCCCGGTCAGGGTTGGAGCGATCCAGAGGGAACTGGAACGGATGGGCATCTTCGATCTGAAGCCGGTCCGGCACTTTTCCGAAAAGCGCATCAGGGCGGTCCATGATCCAGGTTTCATCCATTATTTCAAGCGGGTATGCACCCTGGTGCAGCCGGGCGAGTCGGTGTACCCCTATGTGTTTCCCATCCGCAACCGGGCGCGCCCGCCCAGGGAACTGCCTGTCAGGGCCGGGTATTATTGCATCGACACCTTCACGCCTCTGAACCGGGATGCCTATGACGCGGCCAAGCGGGCCGTGGATTGCGGTCTGACTGCGGCGGAGGAAATCCTCAAAGGCCGCCGGCTGGCATACGCCCTGGTGCGTCCGCCCGGCCACCATGCGGAAAGAAGCGTCTTCGGCGGGTTCTGCTACTTCAACACCGCCGCCATCGCGGCGCACTTCCTGAGCGCCTACGGACGGACAGCCGTTCTCGATGTGGATTACCATCACGGCAACGGCACTCAGGAGATCTTTTACGATCGTCCGGACGTTCTGACCGTCTCTATTCATGGGCATCCGACCTTCGCCTATCCCTACTTCAGCGGCTTCAGGGAGGAAAGGGGCGAAGGGGCGGGGGAGGGCTTCAACCTGAACTTCCCCCTGGAGGAGACCGTGGACGGGGAGCGTTATCGGTCGGTGCTGGACAAGGCCCTGGCGGCCATCGCCAGGTTCGAGCCCTACTTCCTGATCGTGGCGCTCGGGCTCGACACCGCTATAGGGGATCCCACCGGGACATGGCTGCTCGGGCGCAAGGACTTTTACCGGAACGGCAGGATGATCGGCGCCTTGAGGCTGCCTACCATCGTCATACAGGAGGGGGGCTACCGGATTCGTTCCCTGGGGGCGAATGCCCGCAGCTTTTTTCGCGGTCTTTGGGATGGGGCGCTTGGGGCGGAAAACTCGTCGGTGGAGTTCTCGCCAGGCCGCCCTGCAAGGAAAGGCAGGTCTGAGCATGGCGCCTCCTGATAGGGTGTTCCGAACGGCGGTAAGGCCTGAAGATCGTGAAGCGGTTCGCCGCATCGTGCGCTCGTCCGGCTTTTTTTATCAGGATGAGGTGGAAATCGCCGTCGAACTGGTCGATGAAGCCTTGCAGAGAGGGGATGCGAGCGGCTATCACTTTGTTTTTGCGGAGATCGACGGCATCGTCGCCGGCTATGCGTGCTTCGGACCTATACCGGGCACCGGTGCGAGTTTCGACCTGTATTGGATCGCCCTCGATGACGATTTCCGGGGGCAGGGGCTCGGAGGTGCGGTCCTCCGGGTCGCGGAGGAGCGCATGCACGCTATGGGTGGGGCACGAATCTATGCCGAGACCTCTTCCAGACCGCAGTACGAACCGACCCGCCGGTTTTATGAAAGGCGGGGATTTTGTCTGGAAGCCCGCCTGGAGGCCTTCTACTACCCAGGTGACGATAAGCTTATCTACGTCAAGCGTCTTTTGCCCAGGGCGGACGAAACCGCCCGTCAGCCCGCCTCTTTGCCGGGTCCGAGCGCTGCGCCGGTCTGCTGAGGATTCACATAACGTTTGACATGCCGTCAAAATTATGTTTTCAGCAGGAGGAGAATCCTGTCTGAAAGGTGGAACGAGGCATGTCGTTCGAAAAGGTCCAGTCCGTCCTGGGCAGCCCGCGGCAGGTCCTGTGGAATCTGCTCTTGATCAGCGCCGGCAGTCTTCTGTGCGCCGTTTCCGTCAACGCTATCCTGATCCCCCAGGAATTCATCGGAGCCGGTTTTACGGGGGTTGCGCTGGTGCTCCACTATCTCTTTCCCTCGCTCGAGGTTCCCGTCGTCTACTTCGCCATGAATATCCCGGTCTTTCTCCTGGGCTGGGCCTATGTGGGGCGGCGCTTCTTCCTCTACAGCATCGTCGGGATGCTGATCTTCTCCGCAGCGCTCAACTGGAGCCATGTCCCGCTTCCGGTCGAAAACAAGATCCTCGGTGCCCTGCTGGCGGGGATCATCATGGGGGTGGGCTCCGGCATCATTTTACGGTCATGGGGATCGGCCGGGGGAGCGGATATTCTGTCGGTGATTCTGCTCAAGCGCTTTTCGATACGTCTGGGAAGCACGGTCCTTGCGTTCAACGCCTGTGTGCTGGTGGCCGGAGGCCTCCTGTTTTCATTGGAGAGTGCGCTCTACACGCTCGTCTATCTCTATGTCAACTCGAATATGGTGAATCTCGTCGTAACCGGTCTGAGTCAGCGGAAGGCCGTTTATATCATCTCGCCCTCGTGGGAAGACATCTCGCATGGTATCCTGGAAAAGCTGAACCGGGGCGTCACGATCCTGGAGGGCGAGGGGGGATACTCCGGCAAACCGGAGAAGATCCTTTTTGCCGTGATCACCTTCCGGGAGCTTTCACGGCTCAAGCGTCTCGTGCGAGACGTGGATCCCAATGCCTTCATGGTGGTATCGGATACCCTGGAGGTCATGGGGCATCGGATCGGCAACCAGCCGCACTGGTGATCCGGCTTGGGTGACAACGACCGGATGCGGCCTGCGGACGGCCGTGGAAAACAGCCGTGATCTTGGAGGACGGGATCAGCCGAATCGGGCTCGATCTGAAGCATAGGGGCTGAGCGCAGACCGGGCCTTAGACGGAGGGGGCGGTTGCGTGGTCCGAATCAGTGGTGGTCGGGGGCTAAAGGTGTATGGAAAATTTACGGTCGGTTTTTGAAAAGATCTGGGAGATGGCCCGGCCTTATCTGCAGACCCGGAACAACGAGTCGCACACCCGCATCGCGGTCGCCTTTGCCAAGGCGCTCCTTCAGGCCGAGGGCGGGGATGAGGATATTGTCATCCCGGCGGTGATGCTGCATGACGTCGGTTGGAGCCGTGTGCCCGAGTCGCTGCAACTGCAGGCCTTCGGCCCCAGGGCGACGATGCCGGAGGTCAACCGCATCCATGAGGAGGCGGGGGTGGAGATCGCGTCTGCGATCCTCCAGGCTGTGGGCTATCCCTCCGAAAAAACGGAGGAGATAGCCGCTATCATCGAAGGACACGACTCGCGGCCCGAAGGCCGGAGCCTGAACGACACTATCGTAAAGGACGCGGACAAACTCTGGCGCTATTCGGAGGACGGGGTCTCCGTCAACCAGGCCCGCTTCGATTTTTCCCGGGAGGCGATATGTTCCCGGCTCGAGAGGATGGTCGATGAGTGGTTTCTGACGCCGACCGGCCGATCGATCGCGCTGCAGGAACTGGCGAGGCGTCGGGAGTCCGGGCCGGCGTGAGATGTTGCCGCAGGGGAATCCCCTTGTCGTCTCTTGTGGGGCGACCGGCTCAGGCCTTTCCGCAGCAGCTTCCTGGGCCGGCGCATCCGCGATGGCCCGGGCTGCCGCCGCAGCAGGTCGTATCGCCCGTTCCGGGCAGCCTGTTCCGCGTCTTTCCAGAGTAGGACGCCGGCACGGAGAGCCGCTTCTCCACGTTCGAACTCCCACAGGACAGGCAGTCCGGCGTGTTTTCAGCTGCGGCAGGCATCAGGGCCTCGAAGTTCGTCCCGCAGTCGTTGCAGTGGAAATCATAAAGGGGCATAAACATCCTCCATGATAGGGATTATCATCTGTACCTTTTTTAAACTGCACCAAATGGAGCGAGAGCTGAAGACCGCCCTTCCGGACTCCTAATCATCCGATTTTTCTGCATCGGTTCCATCCGCCTTTTCGGGGATTGGTTGAAAAGACGTCACGGAAAATATCCCCCTGCCATCGCATTCACCGGTCATTCCTGTCACGATGACTTGCTTCCCTTGATATCGACCCAACTGCACCGAAGCTTCAGTCGGGGTCAGAAACAGTTTTTGACCTTCGGACGTCACGACGTGTCCGTCATAGGTCACGGTTGCCATCAAAATGGTGATGTCTTCCGCCTGCGCAGAGGGAGCGGTGTGCACAAGCAGGGAGAAGGCCAGAGCCAGAAAGCAGATGACCCGGCAGGTGATTTTCCGAATCATGGCGACGCCTCCAAAATAAGGTTCGATCAGCAGTCCATCCGACATTCGTCAACGTGATCTACATACTGCAAAACGCCTACCTGTGTCGAAGGATATTTATTCACAGGGACGTCACTTTTTGATCGTGTGGGGATTGATGGTCAGCACGGGAGCGCTCGATCTCCTCAAAACGTTCTCGGCGACGCTGCCGAAGATGGTATGTTCGAGCCCCTTCCTTCCATGTGTCGCCATAATGACCAGATCGATCGCTTCCTGTTCGATGGTTTTGAGGATCTCTTCCACCGGATCCCCTGCACTCAGGATCTTACGGACGCTGGCGCAGCTTCCGAGTTCTTCGGCGCAGAATGTGTCCATCGCCTGGCGCGCCCCTTCCAGGGCCTCTTTCCTGAACGATTCCAGGGGCAGATGCGGGACGTAAGCCCCGATGCCCCAGCGTGCGAGGTCTTCCACGACGTGCATGAAACAGACGGTGGCATCGTATTTTTGTGACAAAGATACAACGTGAGGGATGACCTTGGCGGCGTTTTCGGTGAAGTCGTAAGGAACGAGAATCTTTTTGAACTCGATCATGGGACGAAACCTCCTCTCGGATTGGATTTTCATTTCGGATTAGCGTGAAGCCAATGCTTCCATGACGGTCATCGAGACACTGCGAGCGATGTCCCACCCCTTTCAGCTTCGACGGGATCCCGCCATCGCCTTCCGGGGTGGGATTTTCCCCTTGGTCGAACGGAAGCGGTCAACGGTCATCCCTTCAGCGTTACGGTTCCGGCAGCCTCCCCGACTTTTCGCAAGCGCCCCTCCTGTTTGACGGGTTTGAGTGGAAAACCGGGCATCCTGTCATGAGCGACCGGTGCAAATCCCATCCGCAGGCATAGGATACCCCCTATCGGTCGGAAGGCGGCTCTTTCGCTGATGAAGCGACACCGTAAAAAAAACTATTGATGTTTTTCAGTCTGTTGTCAAGGAGAAGCCCCTACGGCCTCAATGATCGAGGGGCCTGGAGTGGACAGACACCAGAAAGAGGCCACTTTCCCGAGTTTTGATTTCGAACAGGAAAAAGAGCCCCCGCGGATTGCCGGCCTTCCAGGTGCCCGCATCGATCAGGGGCAGGTGTGTCCGGAGACGCTTTTTTGCTTCTAGATGTGAAGGTGCGCTTGATTTTGCCTTCGAAAAGGCATTACACTGGGGCTGCCGGATGAAGAGGCGCAGGTTTTGGCGGTCGCCGTTCATACTGTAGACGCGTTTTTTGGTCCTGTCGATACAAGACCTGCGCAAGACGGCGCTTGCCGTAAAGCGATGGGAGGGGGCGTCCGCAGTGCGTGGAGAGAAAGTCCTCATTTCCGGATTGGAAACCGGGTGGTGCCGGGAAATCGTTTGAGGATGGGCCGCGATTAGATCGGAGTGGGCAGGACGAGGGGCCGTAAGCTTCGGCTGTTTTGGATGATTTGCATGAAGAAGCGGAGCGCTGCCTGCGAGGGTCCTCTAAAGAGGTTTGCTTTTTGTTCTGGTGGGTTCCCGATGTGATAAAGAAATAATGAAGGAGGATTTGTGATGAAACGATGGAATGCGGTGTTGTTAATCCTGTGCGGCTGTGCCTTTTTTGTCGGTGGATGTGCCCAGACGCAGGAGGCTATGAAGACGGACACGGGAAAAGGGGTTGCCATCGGCGCCGCTACAGGCGCGCTGGCCGGCGCGATCATCGGCCATCAGTCCGGACATAAAGGGGCCGGCGCGGCCATCGGCGCCGCTGCGGGGGCTGCAGTAGGCGGAGCCATCGGCTACAAGATGGATCAGCAGAAGAAGGAATTGGAGCAGATCCCGAACACAACGGTCGAGCAGAAGGAGGACCGCTTGGTCGTCACCATGTCGAATGCCATCCTCTTCGATGTGAATTCGACGGCGCTCAAGCCGGCGTCCCAGTCGACGCTCGTTCAAATGGCGGACGTGATGGTCCGGTATCCGGACAGTGACATCATCGTTGCCGGCCACACGGACAGTACCGGGTCCGAGAGGTACAATCAGGACCTTTCGGAGCGCCGTGCAACGGCTGTCAGAAATTACCTGATCACCAAAGGGGTCGGTGCGGGCAGGATCACCGCCATCGGTTTCGGTGAAACGATGCCGGTCGCTTCGAACGACACCGCTTCAGGGAGGGAGCAGAACCGGCGTGTAGAGGTTGAAATCAAGCCGCGGCCGGAGGCCGCTTCGTAATGAAGCATTGCTGAATCTGCGCCGCGCGGACCCGGGCTGCGTTCTGCCGGAGGGGGCTTGGACGCGCGGCTGCCGTGGAGCTTCTTCCCCGGGGTTTTCATCTGCAGGGGTATCCCGTGGATTGTTCCGGGGGAATCACCCCCGAGGGTCGAGTGGAGCCGGTCCGGGGGAGGGTCGCTTTTTGGAACGGGGCGCAATTGAGGGATCTGAAAGGACGATGCAAAGATGGTAGAAGAGGCTCGCAAGAAGGTACTGGTGGGGGTGGACGGCTCTGATCGTGCGTCCCAGACGGTCAGATATATGGGCAGGATAGCGCCTTTTCAGCACATGCAGGTCGTGCTCTACAACGTGTTCAGCGCAGTGCCCGATGCGTATTGGGATTTACAGAGACAGTCCCATGTGGCGAAACGCGTCTCCGAGATCAAGGCCTGGGAGCTGCAGCGGCGGAAAGAGGCCGAAAATTTCATGGAAAAGGCCCGCAAAATGCTCCTGGCCATGGGCCTCGCGGACGAGGATATCGTGGTCAAGATCAGGGATCGCCAGGAGGGGATGGCCCGTGACTTGATCAAGGAGGCCGAAGGGGGTTACAGCGCTGTGGCGGTTGGAAGGCGGGGCGCCGGGTTTCTCAAGCACATCGTGCTCGGCAGTGTCGCGACGAAACTGCTCGAGCGCCTGTCGTTTCTTCCCCTTGCGCTGGTGGGCAAAAAGGCCACGCCGGACAAGGTTCTCGTGGCCATGGACACTTCTGAAAACAGCCGGCGGGCCCTGGACTCGGTGGCGGATCTGTTTGCCGGGAGCCCGTGTACCATCGATATGATGCACGTCATCCGCGCCACCGAGGCGGACTATGTGACCGAGGTCTCGGGTGAGATGGCGGAGGTTTTCAAGAATGCCAAAGAAAGCCTGATTCAGAAGGGGTTCAAGTCCGAACAGATCGGCTCCAAGATCATCAGCGGCGCCAAGAGCCGGGCGGAGACGGTTGTAGCGACAGCCAGAAGCGAGGGCTATGGAACGATCGTTGCGGGCCGGAGGGGGCTTTCCAAGGTGCAGGAATTTTTCATGGGGCGGGTGAGCAACAAGATCGTTTATCTTTCCAAGGGGTTGGCGGTCTGGATCGTCCCCTGAGTTTGAGCACAGAGAAAAGATGAGGATGCAGGAAGCGATGTAGGCAGTGCTTTATCAGCCGCTTCCTCGCATCCTCTTTGCTTTTGCGGACCTGCTGGCCTGACGGCACGAGACGATCTTTGAGTGGCGCAGGGTCTCCCTCGGGCGCAGGTTCCCGGCTCAAGAGGCAGGTCTGACCTCATCCGGCTGGGGCGTTGGGGCGGCCCTGAAGGTGAAATCGATCCGCGAAGGTTCGATCCGCACCACCTGGACCCGGTCATTGGGCAGATAGACCCGGTCTCGGGTGATCAGAAAAGCGCGCTTTCCCGGGCGGGCCAGGGAGAGGTCCAATTCGGCCCGTACGTTGCTTTTGTTCAGCACGCTTGCATCTTTGCGCAGACCACGGACCGTGATTCCGATTTCGGGGTTGACCGGCTCGACGATCTCGACGGTGGCGGGCAGGCTTTTCAGATCGATCGGGACGTTCAAGGACACCTCGAAATCTTGTTGCCCTGCAAGCAGAAGCCACAGGCACGAGACGACCAGCAGGGTCCCGAGTTTGGTTTGCCAGCGGTTGATCAACAGATTCTGCAACCGCTCCGGCCAGCTCCTGTCTGCCGTGGAAGGTGGCCGGAGGGCCTTGATGACCCACTGGGCCAACTGCTTTTCATCCTCCACGCGGATCATCTTCCCGCCCTGGGCCAGCGAGACATGGCCCCTTTCCTCCGATACCACGATCACCCAGGCGTCGCAGCGCTCCGACAAACCGAGGGCAGCCCTGTGGCGGGTGCCCCATTCCTTGGGGAGCCCTTCATCCGGACTCAGGGGAAGGTAACAGGCGACCCGGTTCAACCGGCCGTCCTTGATCAATACGGCGCCGTCATGGAGCGGGGACTCTTTCTGGAAGATGCTGAGGATCAATTCCGGTGTCGGTTCGGCGTCTAGCGGCTGGCCCGCGGTGATCCACTCGGCGACGGCATCCACCCGTTCGATGATGATCAGGGCTCCGATCTTCCTGGCCGACATGGCGAAGACCGCCTTCACGAAGGCGGCTATCCAGTTCTCGGGAGCCGAGAGGCGTCTGAGACCGATGGCCTCGAGGGGGTTGACCCGTTCGAGCACCTGCCGGATCTCCGATTGAAAGAGGATGATCAGGAGGACGATAAACACCTGCCACAGGATCTGGAACGACCACGTCGTCAGGAAAAGGCCCCACGAGCGGGCGACGAGATAGACGACCCCGAGGACCATGAGGCCCACGAGAGCCTTGAAGGCCTTGGTAGAGCGGAACCATCTGTAAAGGTAATAGGTTACGGCGGTAAGGAACAGGATGTCCAACACATCCTGAATGCGCAGATTCGTGATGATGGAGAAGAACTGCATCGGGATTCCTCGGCTGACGGCATTCGACCGGTTCTTTTGTTATCTCAAGGCCGCATGGGAGCGGTGGGGCCGGGATCGGGAAAGACGCACGAATGGCTTGCCTCAAGCCTCCAGACTGTAAACCTGCCAGAGGCTCAAGGCAAACGACATGCTCTGACGCCTGGGGTGCACTGCGCCGTTACATTTTGTCTCACACTTACATCCAGCATGCCTGACTGCAATTTTTGATTCTACTCCAAGTAAGAATCGTTCACAACTAAGATCCTTCAGGCCCCACAGACATCAAAAAGCGCCTCTCATCCGCCGTTTGGTTTTCCAAGGAGTCCTTCGTACAGTTCGAGGTACAGCCCGGCCGAACGCGCCCAGGAGAAATCGGCGGCCATGCCGTTCGATTGGAGCCGTGCCCAATGGCCGGGTTCGCTGAAGAGGGAAAGGGCCTGGAGAATCGCATCGAAGAAGGCCTCCGGCGCGTATGCGGAAAAGGTGAAACCGTTTCCCTGTCCCGTATCCCTTTCGAACGGCGCAATCGTGTCCCGGAGACCTCCCGTGGTACGGACGATGGGAACCGTTCCATACTTGAGGGCATACATTTGGGTGAGGCCGCAGGGCTCGTATCTCGAAGGAATCAAAAAGAGATCGGCCCCGGCCATGATGCGGTGAGCGAAGGGGTCGTCGAACCCCGTCCGAAGGGCCATCCTTCCGGGGAAGCGCGTGACCGCCGCCTCCAAACCTGACTGAATGTGAGGATCGCCCGATCCGAGGATAAGGAGACCGGTATCCCTCTCGAGAATACGGTCCAGGACGGCGAGGAGCAGATCGAGCCCTTTCTGGTTGTCCAGTCTGGAGATCATGGCGAGGAGCGGCTGTCGGAGCAAGGCCCGGTCGAGCCCGGCCTCCTCGATCAGGGCGGCCTTGCAGACGGCCTTGCCGGAGCGCTCCGTGATGTCGTAGCGAGCCGGGAGATAGGTGTCTGTGGCGGGATCCCAGACTCGGTAATCCACGCCGTTGAGGATGCCGTAAAGGGCATCGCGCCGGCGGGAGAGGATCCCCTCCATGCCCCGGCCGTATTCGGGCGTCTGGATTTCCCCGGCGTACGTAGGACTAACCGTCGTCAGGGCATCGGCATAGATGATGCCGGATTTGAGAAAACTCAGATTTCCCCAATACTCCAGACCTTCGGGGTGGTAGAACCAGTCTCCAGGCAGCCCGGTGACATGCAGTTTCACCGGGGGAAAAAGCCCCTGGTAGCCGATGTTGTGGATCGTGAAGATGGTCTTGGTCCGGCTGAAAAAATCCGCTGTTCTATAAGGGCTGTGCAGCAACGCCGGCACGAGTCCTGTCTGCCAGTCGTGGCAATGGATGATATCAGGCCGGAAAGACAGGTTGTGGAGGGCCTGTAGGGAGGCGTAGGCGAAGAAGGTGAAGCGTTCGCAATTGTCGTAATAGTCTCCCTGGTCGTTCCCGTAAAGGTTCGGCCGGTCGAAGAGGTCTTCCCTCTCGATGAAATAGACCGGCACGCCCTGGGGGGTGCTCCCGGCGAGGACCCGGGCCTCCAGGGAGGCGTCTCCGACCTGGATCCGGAAGGGATGGCCGACCCGTTCGAGGCCGCGCTGCTGTTCCAGCACTGCCCGATAGCAGGGAAGCATCAGCCTGACGTCGATTCCCCTGTCGTGGAGGGCCTCGGGAAGCGCCCCGGCGACGTCGGCCAGTCCGCCCGTTTTCGCAAAGGGCACAGCCTCCGGAGTCAGATAAAGGACTTTCAGTCTGTCTTCCGGCATGGCGGATAGCTCCTTCTTTTTTCCATGCGTGTTTTTACGGAAACAGCTTTGTTTTGGAAGGTCGGCCAGTCGGGGCCCGCGCCGCCGGCGCGGTCCGGGAAGAAGCAGAAACCGGCGAGGTGGGTTCGCTTTCTCAGATCCGACATCCAAAACCCGGAAATATCAGCCTCGATGACCGTCTGTTACGAGCGTGCCTGAAAGAAATCTCTGCCTCGGCGTTTTAAGGGGGACCTGCCGCTTCGCCGTTTCAGCGGTTGTCGGCCTCGACGGCTTCCACCAGTCGGCGGTAAATGTCCGGGACGCTGAAGCTCACCCGGTTCCACGACGGGATCAGACTGCTCTCGTAGGGCCCCTTGCTCTGTTCCCATGCGGTCCAGAGAAAGCCCCGGAAGTATTGGGCTGTCAGCTCTTCTTCATAGCGGTCGAAATGAAGGTCGTTCACCTGGGCGTCGTCCCCGTAGCTCTTGATAAAATCGAGCGCCCGCTGGTAATAGGTGTGAAGCATCATGTCCACAAAGGCGTCGTCGAGGGGGATGCCGTGAGAGCGCATATAGGTGAGATAGAACTTCGCGATGTCGACGACCATGCGGTGGAGTCCCTTGGACTTGTCTTCGGGCGAGAGGTCCTGGTGCTTATGCTCGTAGTTCGGCACCAGATCGATCTGGGCCACCTTGCGCAGGATGAGGCGGTGGTAGACTTCGGACAGGGTGGCGACTTCCAGGCCCCAATCGTAGGCGATGTTGATACCCCGGGCGATGTTGCTGGTGAAGCAGAATTCACCCGCCAGAGGGTAGTTGAACGTCCCGTGATACCGGAAGAACCGCTCCATCTGGATATAGCCGCGATCCCGCATGATGCGTGCCATGGCGTCCACGAACGGGGTCACGAAAAGGCGCGTCACTCTTCCCTTCATGACGCGGTCCGCGGGGGAGATGCGGGCGTAATACCCTTTGCAGAATTCGAAATCGGTGTTGAGGTTGGCGATCGGTTCGATCAAGCGCGCCAGGAGCAGGCGGTTGTAGGTCACGATATCGCAGTCATGCAGGGCGATGACGTCCGAGGACTCTTTTGCCAGGAGATATCCCAGGGTGATCCAGACGGATTGCCCTTTTCCCTGCACCCCGGTCCGGATGGCCCGGGCTTCGATCTCCTGGAGGACCTGCTGGATGCGCGGTCCATCGACCCAGACCACCTTGACCTCGCGGCCGGGTGCAGCCAGCCGCCCGAAGTATTCGCGCGCCTCCAGGAACCGCTGTTCTTCCGGCGCACCGCCCAGGGCGACCACAATGTGGTGCAGGTAGCGGGCTTGGCTGATTTCGTTGATGATGTTGTCCAGAACGGGCGGGTTCTGGATCTCCGAATAGAGCGAAGGCAGCAGCAGGCTGATCCGCACGTGCCGAGCGAACTCCTCGAGTTTCTCTTCCATGCGGGACAGATAGGCCTCACGGTCAAAGGCCTCGTAAAGACCATGGAGCGTCGTGATCATGCCTCCCTGATGAAAATCGGCCATGGTTCTATCCCTCCTTTGCTCAAGCAGCCTTTTCGTTCCAGAGATGGATCAGGTAGTCTTTTTGTTCCTCGAACTTGACTGCCTGCTCCTCGACCAGTTCTTCGGCCTCGTCCGACGACATGTCCCAGCTTTCCAGGACGAAGGAGGCCACCCGCGCAAAATAGAGCGGGGTCATGAGGTCCAGCAGTTTCCTTCGGTTGATGGTCCATGCGTGGAAAGTCGCGGCCAGTTCGTAGAGGATGCGGACCCATGCCTCGGTCGGCAGGTGGAAGCGCTTCGAGTCCATCTTCGCGGCCTTGGAGATCTCTTCGAAAGATGGTTCGCTCAGAATATCCTTCCAGAGCGGGGAAAACTGGGCATATCCCGTCCTGAAAAGCTCGATCAATCCATCCAGATTCACCGTGACCGGCTCCGGCTCGAGTTTTTCGTGGAAGCCGAAGATCTCGAGGGGCTCGCTGCCTTTGACCTGCTTCCAGAAGGCTTCGTTCGCCTCCATGCCCGAGAAGAGGGCGGAGAGGACCTGTCGGAACATCGGACCGAGATGTTGTCCGGGGTCCTTTGCGTCATGGATCTTGACCCCCAGATTCGACTGGCAGATCCGAAACCCGCGTGTAACGGCGCTGACGGTCATCCAGATGTCGATCCCGAAACGGGCGACATCCGTGTCCCAGACGTCCTGGTCGATGTAGTATTTGGCCACGTCTCGGGACAGGGCGAAGTCGCCGCCGATGGGCTGCCGGATGCGTTTCCCGTACAGGGCCCGTGTCAGGTTGTAGACGATATTGTTGGTGATGGTGCCATCCCATTTGTGCCGGACATAGACGGGGGCCACGAACTGATAGCCTTTTTCGAGGACGGGATCGATCAGATATTTGACCCAGTCCGGGGTGATGCTTCTCAGGTCCGAATCCACCATCGCACAGGCCTTGACCTTGAGCCGATAGGCCGCTTCGAACAACGATCTGAGAGCGGAGCCTTTGCCTCCCGGGCCGCGGTAGATGGAGACGATCTTTTCCTGCCAGGGTTTGATCTCGAACTCGCGCGCGGCCTCGCGGCTGTCGTCCGTCGAACCGCCGTCGGCGATGAAAATGACGCTGCGCTTGTCTTGGTAATGGGCCGCCAGTCCATGGGTGACCATCTGGATGACGTGGGCGATTGTTTTGTCGTTGTTGAAGCAGGGGATCCCCACAAGGATGTCGGCCGAGCCGATCTCTTCGATGCGTTTGGCGGTGTAAGCCCGTAGGGCCGTATTGTAACTCATGCGGTGGTCTCCTTTCGTTGCAATTCATGGAAACAAACCATATCATTATAGCACATCGTTCCCATATCTCAATGCGATGCCTCGGAGGCGCGTTTTCCAGGCGTGCTGCGGGGGTCGGTGGCCGCGAACTTCTTTACAAGAACCGAGTGAAAGTTTTAAGGTAAAAAAGGGTTTTCAAAAAGAGCATCGGTTTGAACGCCGGGGGAAAGGCCATATGAAACCGAAGTGGATTGCGGCCATCGTTCTGGTGGTCCTCATTGTTGTCTTCCTGTTCCAGAACACGCAAGTGATCACTTTGCGCCTTTATTTCTGGGAGATCTCCATGTCCCAGATCCTGCTGCTGCCGCTGGTGCTGCTGGTCGGGTTCGGCCTGGGATACGCCTCTGCGGCATGGCGTCAGAAAAGAAGATCCGGCCGAAGCCAAAGCGGACTCTAGCCTGGCGGCGGTGCAGTCGTATGCTTTTTAGCATCCATCCGGAAATGATTTCGCGGTAGGGCTCAGTTTCCAATCCGGAAATGAGGATTTTTCTTTACACGCTCCGCGTGCTCAGTCCCGCCCCTGCGGGGCGGGTCCCGGTTTAGCTAATATCAAGGAAATCAAGCATTTGTGCGGATATTTTTCGAAAGCCTGTGAAAAATGATTTTTTGAAAATCCTGTCAAGGATGGAGCCATGACCGCAGCCGATCGTGATCAGCAGGGGCAGGAGATTCAGGGCACCATCGCCGCGGTGCGGGGAAGCGTGGTGGACGTGTTTTTCCCCGACGCCCTGCCGCCGATCAGGAGCCTCATCCTGGCCGGTCTCGACGGGGAGATCTCAATCGAGGCATCGGCGCACCTCGATGCCCACACCCTGCGCGGGATCGCTTTTCACCCGACCGCCGGATTGAGCCGCGGCGATCCGGCGCGAACCTCGGGCGCGCCCGTGAAGACACCGGTCGGCAAAGAACTCCTCGGGCACATGCTCAATGTCTTCGGCGATCCTCTGGACAGTTTCGAGATGCCCGGGGGCCTCGAGCGCCGATCGATCCACCGGCGGCCCATCCCGCTCTCGGAGCGGGTGAGCGGTGACGAGGTCTTTTTCACCGGTGTCAAGGCCCTGGACCTCCTGGCGCCCCTCGAGCGGGGCGGAAAGGCGGGTCTCTTCGGCGGCGCCGGCGTGGGCAAGACCGTGGTCATCACGGAGCTCATCCACAATATGGTTGGCAAGCATCGCGGAATGAGCATCTTCTGCGGGATCGGCGAGCGCTGCCGTGAAGGCGAAGAACTCTACCGGGAGATGAAGGCCGCCGGGGTGCTGCCGAATACGGTGATGGTCTTCGGGCAGATGAACGAATCCCCGGGCGCCCGTTTCCGTGTGGGGCACACCGCGCTGACCATGGCCGAATATTTCCGGGACGACCTCGATCAGGACGTTCTTTTGCTCGTGGACAACATCTTCCGTTTCATTCAAGCGGGCTCGGAGCTCTCGGGTCTCCTGGGAAGGCTTCCCTCCCGCATGGGCTATCAACCGACGCTCGCGACCGAACTGGCCGAACTCGAAGAGCGGATCGCGAGTACGCGCAAGGCGGCGATCACCTCCATCCAGGCCGTGTATGTGCCGGCGGACGACCTGACCGACCCGTCGGCCGTCCACACCTTCGCGCACCTTTCGGCCTCCATCGTCCTGAGCCGGAAGCGCGCGAGCGAAGGCTTCTATCCGGCCGTCGATCCGCTTCAGTCCCGCTCCGCCATGCTGCAGGCCCGGGTGGTGGGCGAGCGCCACTACAACGTCGCGCGCGAGGTTCGCAAGACCCTCGCCACCTACGAGGAGCTGAAGGACATCATCGCCATGCTGGGCCTGGAGGAGCTCTCGCGCGAGGATCGACGGATCGTTTCCCGGGCGAGGAGGCTCGAGCGGTTCCTGACGCAGCCGTTTTTCACGACCAAACAGTTTACCGGTCTCGACGGGAAGATAGTCGAGATCGAAGAGACGATCAAAGGGTGCGAACGGATTCTGGACGATGCCTTCGCTGATCAGCCCGAAAGCACCCTCTACATGATCGGAGCGATCGAGGAGGCTGATGCGCGCGTGCAGGAGAGGGATGGAAACATGGGCTGAAGATGCGGGCGCGGGGGTGTGGACATTGAATCATGGCTGATGAAAAGGGCATGCGCTTGAGGATCCACATACCGAGCGGCCTTTTCCTCGATACGATCGTGAGGAAGATCACGGCCGAAGGCCCCGACGGGGCCTTCGGCATCCTGCCGCGCCATCTCGATCTGGCGGCGGTTCTGGTGCCCGGGATTCTTTCCTACGAGGAGTACGAAGGCGGAAGGACATTCATGGCGCTCGACGAAGGGGTCCTGGTGAAGCAGGGTCGGGAGGTGCAGATCGCCGTCCGGATGGCGGTCAAAGGTGAATTGGGGGCGTTGAAACAGTCGGTCGAGGAGATGATCGCGGTGGTGGACGATCGGGAGCGCAGGACCCGCTCCGCCGTGGCGCGGCTCGAGGCCGATTTCGTGCGAAGGTTTGTAACGTTTGGGAAAAATGCCTGATCCGATCGAAAAGGGGCCGAGTCGCTTCCCGGATGAAGTCGGAGTTCGGGAGAAGCGCAAACTGAGGGCTGAGAAGCACCGCCCGCAGGGGGTGTGGTTCGGCCTGGGGATGTTCGGCATCGTGGGCTGGTCGGTCTCCGTCCCGACGGTCGTTTTCGTTTTTCTCGGGATCTGGATCGATCTCAAGTGGCCTGGACCTTATTCGTGGACCTTGATGCTTCTGGTGATCGGGCTGATCGTCGGGTGTCTGAACGCCTGGTTCTGGGTCAATCGCGAACGAAAGGCCATCAACGAAGAGCGGGAAGATGGGCTCCGTTGATCTTTTTGCTGTTGCGGTCTGGCTCCTGTGGGGCTGGGTGGTCGGCTTCTTCTATTTCGGCGGCTTGTATTGGACCCTCCGCCGCCTGCCGCGGAGGTCGAGCCCCAAGATCTTTCTCGGGCTGAGCTACGTGATCCGTCTCAGCGTTGCCCTGATGGCGTTCTGGTTGGTGCTGCGGCGTAGTTTCATCGGTTTTCTGGTCACCTTTGTCGGATTTTTCATCGCGCGGTTCCTGGTCAGCCGCTGGGTCTATACCGCCATCGGGAAAAAGAGCCATGGAAATCAGTCCTGACCTGGTTGTAATGCTGCGGATCGGGGGAATCGAGGTGAATGCCACCCTGCTTTACACCTGGCTGGTGATGCTGGTGCTCACCCTCGGCTCCTGGCTGGTGACGCGGCGCCTGAGCACCGGCGACCGGATCCCCCGCTGGCAGAATCTCCTGGAGACCGTGGTCTCGGGCGTCAGGCAGCAACTCGATGATATCAGCCCGCGCCAGCCGCGGGGGTTCCTGCCTTTCGTGGGGACGCTGTTTCTTTTCATCGCCCTCTGCAATGTGCTGAGCGTCGTGCCGGGATTCCGACCCCCGACGGGGTCCCTTTCCACGACGGCCGCCCTGGCCGTGCTGGTGTTCGTCGCAGTGCCGGCCTACGGCATCGCCCGTGTGGGCCTCGGCCGCTATCTTGCCAATTATCTCCGCCCGACCTTTTTCATGCTGCCTTTCAACATCATCGGTGAATTGAGCCGAACGCTGGCCCTGGCGGTTCGGCTTTTCGGCAACGTCATGAGCGGAACCATGATCGGAGCGATCCTCCTCGCGATCGCCCCGCTGGTCTTCCCGGTTCTGATGCAGCTTCTGGGTCTTTTGACAGGCCTCGTGCAGGCCTATATCTTCAGCGTGCTGGCCGCGGTCTACATCGCAGCGGCCATGCAAAACGAGGATCCACAACGAGAGGAGACGTAAGCATGGAGATTTTGGGCTGGGTGGCAGTGGCCTCGATTGTTTCGGCGGGTATCTGCATGGGCATAGGGGCGGTCGGCCCCGCTCTCGGAGAGGGCCGGGCACTGGCCCAGGCGCTGAGCTCCATCGCCCAGCAGCCTGACGAAACGAACACGATCACCCGCACCCTGTTCGTCGGCATGGCCATGGTCGAATCGACCGCCATCTACTGCTTCGTCGTGGCCATGATCCTGATCTTCGCGAATCCGTTCTGGGGCTTTTTTCTCGAGAAGGCCGGGGGGTAAGCCGTGCTTTTCGATTGGTTTACGATCATCGCCCAGATCGTGAACTTCCTGATCCTGGTCCTCCTGCTCAGGCGCTTTCTGTATGGACCCATCATCCGGGCCATGGATGCAAGGGAGGCGCGGATTGCGCAGGACTTGGCCGGCGCCGAAAAGGCGCGGGAAGAAGCGCGGGAGAGGGAGGCCCGGGCGCGCGAAGAGGAGCGTCGCGCGGTTGAAGGACGAGCCGAACTCATGGCCGATGCCCAGAGGGAGGTGCAGGATTGGCGGGAACGGACCCTGGCCGAGGCGCGGCGGGAGGTAGAGCACCTGAAGCAGGCCTGGCTGGACCATTTGGACGAGCAGCGGGAGGCCTTCCTGGATCGGCTCAAGACCCGCATCGCGGAGCAGGTGCTGGAGGTCGGCGACAAGGTCCTTCGGGATCTGGCGCATGCGGGGCTGCAGGAGGAGGTCCTGGAGGTGTTTCTCCGCAGGATCGAGGCGGAAAAGGAGGCCCTGCCTCTGGTTGAAGACGGGAAGCCGGTGAAGGTCCGGTCGGGTTTCGATCTCACCGGGGAAATGGCCGAAAGGCTCCGCCGAAGGGTGGCGCCGCTGCTGCCGCCGGGAACGGAGGTCGAAACGGCAACGGATAAGGAGATGGGGATCGGCATTGAATGGGTCAGCGGGGATCGCAAGATCAGCTGGACGCTCGAGCGCTACCTCGAGGGGCTGGAGCATCGGATTCTGGCCGAACTCCCGCGGGAAAGATCATGAAAGACACGCATCTTGACGCAGCGCTCGACGATGTGACGCGCGCCGTTGAAAAGGGGCTTGCCGGCTACCGGCCCAGGCCGGAGAGCGAAGAGGTGGGTCTGATCCGGTCCGTGGGCCAGGGCATCGTGTGGGTCGAGGGCCTCGGAGGGGTCAAGGCCGAGGAGTTGGTGCTCTTCCAAGATGGCATAGAGGGGATGGTGCTCGACATCCTGCCTGACCGGGTCGGGGTCGTCCTGTTCGGCCCGAGCGAGGACCTGGGGGCCGGCATGGAGGTCAGACGCAGCGGCCGTATCCTGGATTTTCCGGTTGGGTCCGAGTTTCTGGGGCGGGTGGTGAATCCCCTCGGGCTGCCGATGGACGGCCGCGGGCCCGTCCCGTCGGGCGCGAGATGGCCGGTGATGCGCGAAGCTCCGCGCATCCTGGATCGGGCCCCCGTCGAAAGACCGCTCGAGACCGGGCTCAAGGTCGTGGATGCCCTGATCCCCATCGGCCGCGGCCAGCGTGAACTGATCCTCGGGGACCGCCAGACGGGCAAGACCGCCATCGCCCTCGACACGATCATCAACCAGCACGACAAGGACGTGGTCTGCGTCTACTGCGCGATCGGGCAGCGGAGCAGCAGCATCGCGAAGGCGGTCGAGGCCCTTGGGCGCCAGGGTGCAATGGAGTACAGCGTCGTCGTGGTGGTCGAAGGCGACGATCCGCCCGGGCTGCAGTATATCGCCCCCTATGCGGCTACGACCCTTGCCGAATCCTTCATGGAGGCGGGGCGGGACGTCCTGATCGTCTACGACGACCTGACCCGGCACGCACTGGCCTACCGGCAGATCTCCCTGCTGCTGCGGCGCCCTCCGGGGCGGGAAGCCTTCCCGGGCGATATCTTCTACATCCATTCCCGCCTCCTCGAGCGGTCGACGCACCTCAGGCCGGAGAAAGGTGGCGGTTCCCTGACGGCGCTCCCCATCATCGAGACCGAGGCCCAGAACATCTCCGCCTACATCCCGACCAATCTCATTTCCATCACGGACGGGCAGATCTACCTGTCGCCGGACCTCTTCCAGAAGGGCCTGATGCCGGCAGTGGATGTGGGCAAGTCCGTTTCACGCGTCGGCGGCAAGGCGCAGTTCGATGCCTACCGGAAGGTGGCGGGGGACCTGCGCCTGTCCTACAGCCAGTTCCAGGAACTCGAGTCGTTTGCGCGCTTCGGGACGCGCCTGGAGGCGGGGACGCGCAAGGCGCTCGAACATGGCCGCCGGGTGCGGGAGGTCCTCAAACAGGCTCAGTTTTCGCCGCTCTCAGCCGGCGAGCAGATCTTGGTCCTTTTCGCGGTGGCCCGCGGCCTGCTGGACGCTGTGCCTCTGGAGCGGATTGCCGCCGCTGAGAAGGCCGTTCTCGCCGGGCTCGAGGAACGGATGCCGGATGTCGAAGAGCGGGTGCTCGCCTCGGCCAAGGACGATGCCTTTTGGACCGACCTGTCGAAGATGATGGAGGAGACCCTTCAGCCGTTTACGGTGGAGCATGCAGACGCTCGAGAATCTGAATAGGAAGATCACCACGGCGCAGGATCTCCTGGCGGTCGTCCAGACCATGAAGAGCCTGGCCGCTGTCAACATCCGGCAATACGAGCGCGCAGCGGAGACCATGGACGCCTTTCGGGATGTCGTGGACATGGGATGGCAGATCTTTCTGCGCGGAGGCACGGCCGTTCCCTCCGTTTCCCGCGCCCGCCGTGCCGTCTGCCTGGTCGTGGGATCCGACCAGGGGATGTGCGGTCAGTTCAACGAGGTGATCGTGCGACATGCCCTCGAGCGGATCGAACACCTCGAATCCGCGGGCTTCGAGGTCAGCTGCTGGTCGGCGGGGGAAAAGGTCGTCGGCGGCCTCGAGGATGCAGGCCGCAAAGACGAGGCGTCCTTTCGCCTGCCCGGCAGCCTCCCGGCGATCATCCATACAGTGCAGGAGATCATCCAGCGCCTGGACGAGCGGCGCCGCGAACGGGGCGCCGCCTTTTTCCACGTCTGCCACAACGTGCTCGCGCCGGGCGCCTATGCTCCTTCCTTTCACCGGCTGCTGCCGCTCGATGCCGAATGGGCCCGGGCCTATCGTGAGCGCAGATGGCCGAACCGTTCCATCCCCATGCTGGGGGCTTCCCGTGAAAACATGTTTACGGGCCTCTTCCACCAGTATCTTTTCGTTTCCATCTACCGGGTTTTCGCCCAATCCCTGGCGGCGGAGAATGCCGGGCGCCTGACGGCCATGCAGGCTGCCGAAAAGAACATCCTCGAGATGGAGGATGAACTTCAGGCGCTTTACCGGGAGCAGCGGCAGGCACAGATCACCAATGAACTCATCGACATCATTTCCGGATTCGAGGCCTTGAGAGAGGATGAGCAGCCGGTTTGAGCAGCGGCATCGATGCCGATGGACGTGGGAGGGTGGTCGGGTTTGCGTTTTGAAAGTCGGCTGCCGCCGCATGGCCCCGTTCCACCCGGAGGCAAGGTGACCTTTGGAATGGATTCACTGGTTGCTGTTGATCCTCGATGGTGCTTTGGCCCTGGCTGTTGCCGGTCATGCGCTCCTCCACAAACGCGATCCCCGGGCGGCTCTCGGCTGGGCGACGGTCTGCCTGGCCTTTCCCCCGCTCGGACCGATCCTCTATTTTCTCTTCGGTTTCAACCGCGTGCGGACGCGTGCACAGAAGCTCTCTCTTCCCGACGGTCCCGATACGGCGGATGAGGCCTCCGACACGTCCCACCACGGGACCGCGCCCTTCGAGGATGCCTCCCTCCCGCAGGGCTGGCGGGATGTCATTCGGGTGTCCGAGGCGCTCACGGGCCATCGCCCGAGTGCAGGCAATCGCATCGCGATCTTTCACAACGGGGAAGAGGCCTATCCGGCTATGCTGGCGGCCATCGACCGGGCGCGGGATTCCGTCTTTCTTTCGACCTACATCTTCGAGTCCAACCGCACGGGCCGGACCTTTATCGAGAGGCTGGCAGAGGCATTCCGCCGCGGCGTGGATGTCCGGGTGCTGCTGGATGGGGTCGGGGAGTGGTACAGCCTCCCGAGGGCCGGCAACCTGCTGAGAAAGGCGGGGGTGCGGATGGCCCGATTTCTACCCCCCCGGATCATCCCGCCCAGTTTCAGCATCAACCTCAGAAATCACCGCAAGGTCCTCGTCGTGGATGGGCGAAGCGTTTTCTTGGGCGGCATGAACATCGGCGACCGGCACCTTGCGCAGGACACGAGCAAACGGACGCGGATCGTCGATACCCACTTCCGGGTCGAAGGGCCGGTGGTCGTCCGGATCGAACAGGCCTTCCTGCATGACTGGCACTTCTGCACGGGAGAAACGCTGAAGGGTAGCGGGGAATTGCCGGGACCGGCGGGAGATGCGGTCTGCCAGGTGGTCCTGGACGGCCCCGACGAGGATCTCGACAAGCTCGGGATGATCTTGGTGACTGCGGTCTCTGAGGCCCAGGAACGGGTCTGGATCATGACGCCTTATTTTCTGCCTCCGAGGGATCTGATCGGTGCGCTGCAAACGGCCGCTCTCAAAGGAGTGGATGTGCGGATCATCCTGCCGGGCCGGAACAACCTCCCCTTCGTGCACTGGGCGACGCGCAACATGCTCTGGGAGCTTCTGCGCCGGCAGGTGCGGGTCTATTACCAGCCTCCCCCCTTTGTGCACAGCAAGCTCCTCATCGTGGATGATTTCTACGCGCAGGTGGGTTCGGCGAATATCGACCCGAGAAGCCTGCGCCTCAATTTCGAGTTGACCCTGGAGATCTACAGCCCGTCGATCGCGGCCTCGATCGCTGCCCACATGGCCGAAAGCCTCGCGAGGGCCAAGGAGTTCGGCCTGGACGATCTCGAAAGGCGCTCCTTGCCCGCCAGGCTGCGCGATGGGCTGGCATGGGTGCTTTCCCCGTACCTCTAACGCGCCGCGGTGGCCGCCTCCGCGAATGGTTCGGCAACGACATCCCCAGGGAGCACCTTCGGCAAGGGTTCTGTGTCTGTCATCTTTGAGATCGCATCCGGCTGACAACCGGCCTTTTGAGGCCGGCGGCGATCATCGATTTTCGGTAGAAGGTTCTCTCCAAATCCGGTACGCACGCGCTTTGCCTCGGCCCCCCGATTTCTCTCGAAGGCAGACTTTCCCGATCGGCGCTTCCGGCTCGGGAGGGCATGATGCCACTGCTTGACACGATGGGCTTTGCGACCGTAAGGTGAATGACAGGCTCCGGGGCGACGATGCGGCGCGCTTCCCGGAACTTCCCTTCCAAGAATCACTGACAGGCTCGGGAGATAGACCCATGAAAGATACGATCGCCTTCATCATGGCGGGGGGGCGCGGCGAGCGGCTCATGCCGCTGACCCTGGATCGCTGCAAACCGGCGGTGCCCTTCGGAGGCATCTACCGCTTGATCGATTTCACCCTGAGCAACTGCGTCAATTCGCAGATCTACAAGATCGTGGTGCTCCCCCAGTACAAGTCCCAGTCCCTGAACGAGCACCTGGAGACCGGTTGGAACATCTTCAATCAGAAGATCGGCCAGTTCCTCAAGGTGGTGCCTCCACAGCAGCGCACGGGGCCCGAATGGTATCAGGGGACGGCGGATTCCATCCGCCAGAACCTCTATCTGATCCGGCGCTACAAGCCACGCCACATCCTGATCCTCTCGGGGGATCACATTTACAAGATGGATTACTCCCGCTTCCAGCGGTACCACCAGGAGCACGACGCGGACATCTCGATCTCGCTCCTCGAGGTGGACAAGTCCCTCGCCCATCAGTTCGGGGTGGCGGTGGTCGATGAGAATTACCGGATCACGGGCTTTCAGGAAAAGCCCAAGCAGGATGCGCAGACCATCCCCGGAGATCCCCAGCACGTATTGGCGTCCATGGGGATCTACCTCTTTCGCGCCGAGACCCTGCTCGACATCCTCGAGTCTACCGACGCCTACGACTTCGGCGGCGAAATCATCCCGAGCCTGGTCGAGAGCCACCGGATCTATGCCTATCCCTACCGCAGCCAGAACGCCATCGAAGACTACATCTATGTGACCCTCGAAAACGGTGAGCGCCAGCTCCGACGGGAGCCCCGCACCCGTGATTCCTCCTACTGGCGGGATGTCGGCACGCTCGACGCCTATTGGAACGCCAACATGGACCTGACCGGAGTGGATCCCTATTTCAACCTCTATGGTCGAAACTGGCCGATCCATACCTTCCAGATCCCGGCGCCGCCGGCCAAGTTCATCTTCGCGGACGAGCGTTCGAGCCACCAGCGCGCGGGCAAGGCCCTCAATTCCATCGTGGCGCCGGGCTGCATCGTGAGCGGGGTCGTGAGGGATTCCGTTCTCTCCTACAATGTGGTTGTTCGCAGTTGGGCCTCGGTCGAGGAATCCGTGATCCTGGACGATGTGGTGATCGGTCGCCATTGCAAGATCAAGAAGGCGATTGTCGACAAGCTCAACAACATCCCGGACCATACCGAGATCGGTTACCGTCCCGATGAGGATCGGCAGCGCTTCCCCGTCACCTCACGCGGCATCGTAGTAGTGCCCAAGGGCTACTTCAGGAAAGACGACGCCGCGTAACCGTTCGGTGTGCGGGTTTCTCGGCCCTGCAACCGCATGTCCGATCATCCGATGAGGTTGCGGGGGTGGTTTTTGCAGCCCAGCACAGGTTTACGATGGCGACTGTGGAACGGGGGAAGGGCCTGGGACGGCTTCCGGTTCTTGGGCGGGGTGGGGCAGGCCCTCTCCGAGGGGATTCCTCGGGGGAAGTGCTTTGACGATCAGCGCCCGCATTTCCCCTGCGGAAGAATCAGGAGAGCGGGGCCGGGATCGGCGGCAGAGGGAGGAGCGTTTTGCGGCGCTGTCTAATCCGGAAATACTCCGTGTAGCCCGCGGCATAGGCGAGTTTCAAAGCCTCCGGGAATCCTTCGCCCACGTCCTCCGGCTGGTGCGCATCCGACCCGAAGCAGATGGGGATGCCGCGTTCGCGGGCCCAGGCGAGCAGTTCCAGGGAGGGATAGATCTCTCCGACGGGCTTGCGAAGCCCGGCCGTGTTCAGCTCGATCCCCATCCCGGCCTCCGCGATCCGGTCGAGGGCCGGTGCGGCCATCTCCCTGAGGGCTGCGCCTGGGGGCCGGTAATCGAACTTCTTCGGCAGGTCGAGGTGCCCGACGACGTCGAAAAGGCGCGTGTCCGCCAGTTTGCAGATCAGCGCGAAGTACCGCTTCCAGGTTTCGGTCACGTCCACAGCATCCCACACGTGGCGCTCGTCGGGGTTGTCAAAACCCCAGGAGGCAATGAAGTGGACCGAACCGATGACCAGGTCGAAGGCATGACGCGGCAGCCAGTTCTCGAGAAAGGTCCTGCAGCCCTTATAATAGTCCGCCTCGACTCCGAAGAGGACCTCCGGCGGCCCGGGGGTCCGAATGTTCTCGATCATGCCGCAGTAGCGGGGAAACTCCTGGAGCGTCATGCGGTGGGCCGGATCGTAATCCGTGTCAGTGGGCGCGTGATCGGTGAAACAGATCTCCGGGATCCCCTTCGTTGCGGCTGCGGCCTTGTATTCCGCCACCGCGCCGACGGCATGGTGGCAGAGCGGGGTGTGGATGTGGTAATCGGGCAGATCGAGCGGTGCCCAGCAAGTCGACATGATCCGAGTTCTCCCCGGTGAACGGCCGGCCGGCGCGGGAGGCCGAAAGAGGCCCCGTCCGCGTCGCTTGAGATCCCTTCTAGGCGCGATTCTTGGGCCTCAGGACCTTTTCGAGTTCGGCTCCGAGGGAGCCGAGCGGCCCCTTGCCGCTCTGGCTGAAGCTCTGCCAGCTGTCTTCTTCCTGCACGGTCTTGGCCGGCGGCAGCAACGTGATTTTACGCTCCGCAGGATTGATTTCGCTTACCGTTGCCTCAATCGGGTCGCCCTCTTTCAGACGGTCCAAAGCCGCTTCATCCGCCGCGGCTTTCATCTTCGATTTCGGCATCAAGCCGGTGATCCCGGGTTCCAGGTTGATGAAAAACCCGAAAGGGCCTCTCTTTTCGATGGTCCCGGTTACGGACTTTCCAACGGGGTATTTCTGGCCGACCAGGGCCCACGGATCGCCTTCAGCATCCTTCATGCTGAGGGAGATGCGGCGGTTTTCCGGATCGACCCGTTTGACCACGACGCTGACCGGGTCTCCTGGGGCGACGAGGTCTTCGGGCTTCGCCACGCGCCGGGTATAGCTCATCTCGCTGATATGAACCAGGCCTTCGATCCCGGGCGCGATCTCCACGAAGACACCGAAAGGCGCGCATCGGACCACCCGCCCGGTGAGGTGCTGCCCCTCCTGCACGGTTTCCTGGACCGTGTCCCAGGGGTCGCTGCTCAGCTGTTTGATGGAGAGGGAGATCTTGGCCTGGCGGGGGTTGTCCGCCTTTTGGACACCAATCACCTTGACCTTGACCCGCTCCCCCGCCCTCAAAACTTCTTCGGGTCTCTCGACGCGGGACCAGCCCAACTCCGAGATGTGCGCCATCCCTTCGACGCCCGGAGCGATCCGCACAAAGGCGCCGTAGGGCATCAGTTTGACCACTTCACCTTCAATGATGGAGCCGACCGACAAGGTCTCCATGAATTCAGCGCGGGTCTTTTCCAGTTCGCGGTTCAGGAGGTCGCGCCGGGAGACGACGATGTTCCGCTCTTCGAGACGGGTGATCAGGAACTCGTAACTTTCGCCTACATACTGCTCGGGTTGTTCGACGTACCGGATGTCGATCTGGCTGATGGGACAAAAGCCCCGGCGGTTCATGACCTCCACGTTGAAGCCGCCCTTGCATGTCCCGCGAACCTTCCCGAGGACGGGCAGCCGGTTTTCGAAGGCCTCCCGCAGGATCTCGAACCCTCCCACTCCGGACAGGGCGCGTGAAAGGCGGATTTCGTTGGCGCTGACCGATACGGCATAGAGCGTCAGGGTGTCGCCCACTTTGCAAGGCAGGTTGCCTTCTTCGTCCAGCAGTTCGGCGCGCTCCACCACGCCGTCGATCTTCGTCCCCGTGTCCACGAACACCGTATCGTCGCCGATGGCGATGATCTTCCCCTCGATCCGGTCGCCGACCTGCAGATCTTCGTTCATTCCCGTATCATAGGCGGCCAGAAGATCGGCAAAGCTCTCCTCTGCCTCTTCAACGCCCTCGATGCTTTCATCAAACTCAATCGTCATCTTTTTCTGCTCCTGAAGGTTCTTATCCAGTCGATCAACTGAAGCCGTTCCATCCAGAGAGTAGGATCTCGCACCAGCCGACCAGGGCTGCGCGTGTCCAGGCTCGCTCCCTTTCTCCGGGGGCGCCGCGCTCCTTGCGGGGGCCGGCCGCTGCCGCCTGATGCAACAGGCTCGATGCGGACATCCCCCCTGCAGCCGCAGCGCGGATGTCCGCCGCTTGCGGCGAGAGTCGGCGTCTTCGATGGGAATTCGAAGGCGCTCCTCTGTGTTGCGTCTCTGCTGAATGGAGATGAAAAAGGATCGCCATGTCATTCGACCCGTGCGCTGCGGCTTGGTGGAAACTGAGTTCTACCGGAAAATCATTTCCGGATGGAGACGACCTCGCTGCAGGGGTCCCAGTTCACAGGGTGGATCCTTTCATCGTAAGCGATCCATTATGCCGAAGTCCGTCAATAAATCCAGAAAAAAAGATCAGGCGAGGGAAGCCCCGGCCTGAAATCGACGTTTCTGATGAACGCTCTTCGAGGCCTGTTCAGGAAAGCTTTGTGCTGAGAGCAGCCTTGGGTTAATATAAAAAACGATAATCCAAAAATGCTTTTTTCTTCAAACGGGTTATCTCCTTGGAGCTGGTGCTCTGGAACGGTTCCCGCTCTGCCCGACACCGGCGCTGTTTTATCCATTCGCCCTGGCGGGTTCCCAAGGGCCGCCTGCCCGCAAAGCCCGGTTTCCCGATGCCCGGGCCGGTTACGATGCATTTTCGTATCGAAAGACGCACTTCACGGGCAATCGTTTACCTGTGGCAGGATTGGCATGCTGTTCAATTCCAATGAGAAAAGGAGGGTCTGGTGGAAAAGCATCTGCTCGTAGCGGTCAGTGAGGACAAGAGGGCGTTGTACGGGGCGCGCTTCGTAGGGCACTTCTTCAGCAACAAGGAGGGGATGAAGATCACTCTCTTCTATACGACGCCGAAGCCCCCGCAGCTCTGGGAAAACGAGCGTTCGCACGAAACCGTCGCCCAGCAGCAGGAACAGGCCCGGCAGTATGAGAAAAAGGGGCGCCGCGCACTGGAATCGGGCCGCGCCGAGCTGCGCGCCCACGGTTTCAAGGACGAGCAGTTGGAATCCAAGCTCCTGGCCCGCCGCTACTCCAAGGTGATGGACATCGTCCAGGAGGCCCACATGGGACTCTATGACGCTGTGGTCCTCGGCCGCAGGGGCTTGTCCTGGATCGAAGAGGCCTTCGAGGAGAGTGTGACGAAGGGGATCCTGGAGCAGGAGTTCACCTTTCCCATCTGGATGTGCCGGCAGCACGATCTGGAGCGGCGCAACGTCCTGGTCTGCGTCGACGGTTCTGACGAGTCCTTGAGGATCGTGGACCACGTGGGCTTCATGCTGCGGGATGAGCCGGGCCACGATGTGACCCTCCTGATGGTGGATACGGGAAAAAGCGCGGAAGGAAGGGAGCCGGAGGCGGTGCTGGCCAAATCCCGTGACACCCTCCTCGCAAACGGTGTGCCGGAGGAGCGGGTGAGGAATCTGGTCCTCAAAGGGAGTAATGTCATCAAGACGATCAAGAAGGAGGCGGAGGAGGGCCGCTATGCCGTCGTCGCCGTGGGCCGTACCGGTGCGGGCCAGGGGTTCCTCCAGAAGATTTTCATGGGGTCGGTGAGCTGGGGCCTCTTCCGGGAGCTGGAAGGCTTGACGCTCTGGGTGTCCCGCTGAAACCGGGATGCCGCCGCGGGCCCCTGGCCTCTTTCATGCGCTCTCGAAGGACGGGAGCATGATGCGGGCATCCGCGGCGATGCACCCCTTGCTCGAGCAGAAGAGCGGGTTGATGTCGATCGAGGTGATCCGCTCTTCGAGCGTCATGACCAGCCGGGAGAAGTCCAGCAGGAAACGGGTCAGGCCTTGCCGGTCGACCGGGTCCCGGCCGCGGTATCCTTCCAGGAGGGGCCGCGCCTGGAGGCCGGTCAGCATCGCGTCGACATCTTTTTCTTTGAGGGGCGCCATCCGCAGGACCGAATCCTTGTATATCTCGACGCCGGTGCCGCCGATCCCGAAAAGGATCACGGGGCCGAACTGGTGGTCGATCTTTGCGCCGACAATCAGCTCGAGCCCTTCCGCCATCTCCTCCACGAGCACGCCTTCAAAACCCGGCAGCGCCCGGAATCGTGTGAAGACCTCTTCCAGTTTTTCGCGGCCGCCGATCCCTGCCACGACGCCTTTGACTTCCGATTTGTGGACGACCTCGGGCGAGACTACCTTCGCGGCGACGGGGTAGCCGATCTCTTCGGCGAAGCGGAGGGCTTCGCCGATGTCGCGCGCCCAGGTGAACTTCGGGACCGGCAGCCCCCAGAGGGCAAAGAGGCGCTTGGCTTCAGGTTCGAGGACCCAGCCCCACTGCCTGGCGTCCGCCAAAATCGCACGCATCGCTTGTGTCAGCATGGCTTGCACCTCCGCATGGCCTCGGCCATCAGGACCGCTCCTTCAATGGAAGGGGATACGGGCACCCCGTTGAGCTCGAAGCCCTCGATCAGCATCCGGTATTTTTCGACGCGCGGTACATAGGCGACCAGAGGTTTGCCTTCCTTCAGATAGAGCTGGCTCAGACGGGCGCCGAGGTCCGAGGTGATGCCGGGCAGATAGGGCAGGAGAAGGACGATCAGACAGTCGACGTCCGAGGTCCGGCTGAGGAATTCGGCGGTCTGATAGAAGTCGTCGTCCAGCGCGCTCCCGGTCAGGTCGATCGGGTTCCCGAGCGCGGCAATCGACCGGATCGAGCGGGATAGCCGCTCCCGGAGCTGCGCCTGGTCGGTCTCCGAAAGGGTCGGCACCGCGAGCTTGTGGGAGGCGCAGGCGTCGACCGCCAGGGCCCCGTGGCCACCGCTTCCGGTGATGATGGCGATCTTTCCCGTAATGCTTCTCTGGTAGCGGCTGAGCGATTCGCAAAAGGAGAGCAGCTCGAATTCGCTTCGGGCCTCGACGATGCCATGCTGAGCCAGGGCGGCAGAAAAGACGGCGTAGTCGCCCGCCAGGGAGGCGGTGTGGCTGGAGACAGCCCGTTCACCCAGGGCGGACTTTCCGGCCTTGAGGACGATCACAGGCTTGGGGCACCGTGCGGCTGCCTCGACAAAGGCGCGGCCCTCGCGTTTCCCGAACCCTTCCACGTAAAAGGCGATCACTTTCGTCCGGTCGTCCCTGCCGAACTCCTCCAGGAGCTCGATTTCGCCGACAAGGGCCTTGTTTCCGATGCTGATGCCCATCGAGAGCCCGACGCCCTCCTGCGCGAACTTGACCATCTGATCCACCAGGATGCCCCCGCTCTGGCTGATCACGGCGACGGGCCCCGGTTCGGGGCGCACGAAGCGCTCGCTCGGCAGGAAAAAACTGTCGATGCGCCCGGGTGCGTACAGACCGAGGCAGTTCGGACCGATGAAGGGAAAATTGGCCTCCCGCGCGATCGCGGTCACCTGGTCCTGCAGGTCGCGCCTTCCGCTTTCGGCGAACCCGCCGGAGATGACGGCCGCGCCGCCAACGCCGCTGTTGATGCAGTCGGCGAGGATGTCCGGGACGAACTCCGCCCTGACGGCGATGACCGCGATATCGACGGCCTTCGAAATCTCGGCCACCCGCGAATAGACGATCTCACCCTGCAGGCGCCCCCCCTTGGGGTTGACGGCGAAGACCTCCACAGGGTAGCGCAGGTGGTTTTTGTAATAGACCACGTTGGCCGGGTGGCGGTCGTTGTCGAGGGAGACCCCGATCACGGCCAGCGTCTTTGGTTCGAACAGCCTCTTGAAGTTCATAGGGCTCCTCCCCGGAGCGAAACACTGCCTGCAATCCGGCTCGCTCAGCGTCGCATGCCGGCATCCTTGCCTGAAAGGGTTTGATCGAATCGGGTCATCCGTCAATCGGCATTGTGCCACCTCCCGCACCGCTCCGCAACCGGATTCGGGGGCTTTTCCTTCAACTGCGGCGATTCGATCCTCGATCCTGTTGGAGAATTCGTTCGAGGAGTTCCATCATACCGGGAAGATCATGGTGGATCCTATCCCAGAAGGTTTCTCCGCTGACTCCGAAAGGCTCATGGACGACAAAATGACGCTGAGTTCCCCAGTCAACCCATGGCACATTCGGATGCTGTGGGGAGATGTCCTCATTTCCGGAAGGAGGATGTCGATGTCATTGTGAACGAAGACAGCGTCACGATCCGCGGAGAGAAGAAGGAAGAGGAAGAGAAAAAAGGCAAGGGTGCCTATGTCCTGGAGTGTTACCAGGGGTTCTTTGAACGAAGATTTTTCCTTCCCTCTGAAGTGGAGCCGGACAGGGCAGAGGCGACCTTCAGGAACGGCGTGCTTACATTGAAGCTCCCCAAGTCGCCCGCCGCGCGTGAGCGGGTCAAGAAAATAGCCATTCGCGGGGAATAGATTGCCGGCGGCCGGGGAGACCGTTTCTTTGCTTACGCACAGTCCTTTGCAAAAAAATCCAGGGCCTGGCAGACGACTCTCCTGGTTTCCTCGGGTCGAATGATCGCATCGATCCAGTATTCATAGGCCGAGTCCCACACGGAGGCGCTTTTCGTCAGGTCGGCTCTCGCTTGCTGCAGGGCCTGGGCTTTGCGCGCCGGATCGGCATGTTTGGTCAGGATGGCCGCCCCCATCTCCGGGGCGATGAAACTGATTTCGGCATTGGGCCATGCCGCCACGAACTGGGCCCCGGTGGCCGCCATTCCGAGGAAATAATAGGCTGCCCCGTAAGACTTGCGGATGATGAGCGTCACCATGGGCACATCCACCCTGTCCATGGTGCCGGAGTGGGCCGCAATAGCGTTCACCATGCCGTCCTTCTCGACTTCGGAGCCGATCAGAAACCCAGGGATGTCCTGAATCACGAGGAGGGGGATTTTTCTTCTCGAAGCAAATTCCATGAACGAGGCTGATTTTCTGAGGCTCTTCGCGTCCACGGATCCCCCCCCGCTCATGGGCTGACTGGCCATGATGCCAACCGCCCGCCCCCCGATCCTGCCAAGTCCGATGATGAGTCCTTTGCCGAATTTCGGTTTGAGTTCGATCCATTCCCCATGGTCACAAACGCGGTCGATGACCTTTTTCATGTCGTACACCTGCCGGTTGTTGTGCGGAACGATCGTTTCGAGGTCGGGGAGGAGCCTGTCGGGGGGGTCCGACGGGGATTCGGGAGGCCGGAGGAGATGAAGGATCTTCCTCAGTGTCCTGATGCAGTCTTGCTCTGTCTTGACAACGAGGTCGACGGTCCCCGTCGATGTCTCGTGGATATGCGGGCCGCCCAGATCACGGTCCGTGATGGTTTCGTTGATCGCAACCTGCAGCAGGGGAGGGCTGGATACCGCCACGGAGGAGTCCTCCACCATCAGCGTGATATCCGCCATGCCGGCCCTGAAGGCCGGGTCTCCGTAGGTGTAGCCGAAGACCCCGCACAGCATCAAGGGCCGCCTGTCATGATTGGCGAGCCAGCTGAGGGACTTGACGGTTTCCAATCCGCTCAGCCGCGTGAAGCCGGATCCGATTCCATCCGGGATCCTGACGCCGCCTCCCTCCGAAAGGGACAGGATGGGAAAGCCGTTGCGCGTGGCGATATCGATGATTCGATCCACCTTCCTTACACTGACAAAAGACTGGGTCCCGCCCAAGACGGTGACATCGTCCCCGAGAACGGCCACCGTCCTCCCATGGATCCTGCCGAGGCCCGTCATGACACCGTCCCTGGGCGACCGCTCTTCGAAGCCTGGCTCCACCGAACGGGCGAATTCCCCGTACTCCAGCCAGCTTCCCTCATCCAGGAGCATGCTGACCCTCTGGGAGACATGCAGCTTTCCTTTGGCCAGGTGCCGTTCCAGCCGCGGCGGATTGCCCCGCTGCACCCAGGCGCGTTCATCCTCGAACCGCGTTCGTCCTTCATCGTAATCCATAGCAGCCTCCGACCCCTTTCGACGGAAGGCGTTGCCTTGCGGTGACGACCCGGGGATTCGGTTGGACATGATGGCCCATAAAGATCCAAACTCCAGGTATTTTGGGGGGGCGGGTCCCGGTCTCACCGATCCATGTGAAAAAATGAGGATGAGGGCGACCATCCGATCGCCGCGCATGCAAACCAGGCGGATCAAGCCTGATTTGAACAGAAAAGGCCCTTTCCTGCAGCATCTAATGGATCCTCCGGCTGAACCCTTCCCAATAGGGTTCTCTCAATACGTTCTTCCGGATCTTTCCGGAGGGGGTCCGAGGCAGTGGATCCACGAATGCGACGGTCTTGGGGCACTTGTATTTTGCCAACCGCTTCTGGCAGTAAGAGACGATGTCTTCTTCGGCGGCGGTTGCACCCTGCTTCAGATGCACGAGGGCCATCACCCTTTCCCCCCACTTTTCATCCGGGATGCCGATCACCGCAGCTTCCAGCACCCCAGGGATCTCGGTCAGGACATTCTCCACTTCGACGGGATATACGTTCTCCCCTCCGCTGACGATCATGTCCTTCTTGCGGTCCCTCAGGAAGACGTAGCCCTGTTCGTCCCTGACCGCGATGTCGCCCGTCTCGAAGAATTCACCTTTCATCACGGCCGCCGTCTCCTCCGGCGCCTCCCAGTAGCCGGAGGTTACGTTGTCCCCGCCGGCGACGATCTGGCCGATCTCGCCCGGCTTCGTTTCACGGCCTTCCTCATCCACGATTCGCACTCGGCACCCGTACATCTCCCTGCCACCGGAGGTCAGCAGTTCCGGTTTCTGGTGGTCTTCCCGGGTCAGACAGGTGAGGACGCTGGTCTCGGTAAGACCGTAGATCTGAAAGAAGACGTTTCCCAGGCGCTCGAGGGACTTCCTGAGCAACTCCTCGGGCATGGGGGCCCCGGCGTAGACGACCAGACGCAGAGCGCTGAGGTCGGCCTTTTCCTGGCCCGGGAGGTTCAGGAGGGCGGCGATCATGGCCGGGACCAGCAGGGTGACGCTCGCCCGGGTCCTCTCGAGGGCCTCGAGGGTCGATCGGGGTTCGAAGGCCGGAAGGATGTTCACCGTACACCCTCTTGCGATGTGGGCCATGTAGGTGTGGCAGCCTGCGACGTGAAAGAACGGGGCAACCATGAGGCCCGAGTCTGCGGGGGTGAGACCGAGTTCCACGAGAAGCGAAACCAGCGTCGAGGCGGTATTGGCGTGGGTCAGTTTCACGCCTTTGGGAACCCCGGTTGTGCCGCTCGTGTAGAGGAGCGTGGCGAGATCTCCGGGCATGGGCCTCTGGAGTGCGGCCGGCCCGGCATGGGCCATGAGTTGCCTCAGATCGAGGCTCCCGGGCGCTTGTTCCGTACAGATACGGGCTTTCAGGAAGGGCAGATCAGGGGCCAGGGCGGCTACGGTCTGCTCGAAGGGGGGTGAATAGATCAGGGCAGAGGCCTGCGCATTGTGGATGATCCCCAGCAGTTCGTCTTTGGAAAGCCTCGTGTTCAAAGGAAGCGTGACCAGCGAACATGCCGGGAGCCCGAAGTGGGCGACAGCCAGCTCGATGCTGTTGTGGTCCAAAACGGCCACCCTGTCACCGGGGCTGAGCCCGAGCTTGTAAAGGGCTGAGCCCAGCCGCTCCGCCGTGTCCAGAAATTCCTTGTATGTCAGGGACCCTTTGGCCGAGGTGACCGCCGTCTTATCCCCATTCAGGCGGACTGAATGCTCGAGAATGCGATACAAGTCCATTTCCCTCTATTTCCTCCTGTTTTTCGGGTGAATCACTGCCGTGGTTTACCACCAAACGGTTTTTGACAGGGAGGTCCAAACGGCCTCTATGCTGGAGGATGCGGGCTCGGAGAGCAGGTCCAGCATCACGGCATCCCTGTAGAACATCGCTATCTTCATCTCCTCGAAGTATCCGTATCCCCCGTGGAGTTGAAGGGCCTCGTCGGCTGTTTCGTTGCCGAGTTCCACGGCCATGGCCTCTGCCGAGCGGGAGGCCAGAGAAACATCCAGACCTTTGTCCCAGTCGGCTGCAGCCTTGTAAACCAGAAGACGAAGGGCCTGAAGCCGCTGCCACGTCTTGAAGAATTTGGCCCTGGTCGCCTCGAAATCGGAGAGGTTTCGCTCGAAGATCTGTCTGCCCCGCGCATAGGCCAGCGCCAGGAGCGCGGCGCCCCTGGACAGCCCGACGCCGAGCGCGGCCGACCGGATGGCCTTCGCCTGCCTCGATCGTTCGACGACCCGCGGACGTTTATAAAAGCACTCCTCCGAAAGGGCGGCGCCCCGCAGCTCCAACCGGGCACCCGGCCAGCACCGCAGCCCGACCTTGTCTTCGAGAGGCAGGATATCGAGACCGGGGGAATCGCGCCCCAGAAAGAACAGACCTTCTTCTCCATCGAGAAAACCCGGGATCAGGAATATCTCGGCGTCTCCATGAACGGGCGAGAAGGTCGAGGAGACACCGGCGCACGCCTCCGCCCTGAAAGGATTTCCGTCCGCCGGATAGGCCAGTCCGAGCATCGGCCGATCGCTGGCCTTATCCACCAACGGGGGAGGCAAACCGCCGGTGTGCGAAAGAAGTTCGCATCCCCAGCCGGCTTCGAGGATCGCCCTGGCGCCTCCGGGGCTGACGACGGCGAACTCCTCCGCCACCAGGCAGTCTTCGAGGAGCCCCAGCCCGGCCCCGCCTTGCGCTTCCGGAAGGGTCATTCCAACGAAGCCGAGTTCAACGGCCTCTTCCATGATCTCTGAAGACATCCGGCCGGCAGCATCCCATTCCTGTGCATGGTCTGCCATTTCACCGGATGCGAAGTCGGCCGCGGCCTTCTTTATCTGGACCTGTTCCTTGTCAAGGCTCAGAAACATGATGACGCTTCTCCTGGCCAGGCGCTCCGTCCCTCAAGAGTCTTTTGAGGACCTTGCCCGCCGAATTCCTGGGAAGTTCATTGACGAATTCCACCTTTTTCGGGACCTTGTAGGCCGCCAACCTTTCGCGGCAGAAGCGGAGGATCTCTCCTTCGCTCACCGCGGGCCCTCCTCTTGCAACCAGGAAGGCGACGGAGAGCTCCCCCTTCTCCTCATCCGGCAGCCCAACCCTGTTTCCGGGCCTGAGCCCCCTCTTATGCAGGCCTTGGGCTACGGAGAGCGATTTTGTTTCGATTCCCGCAAAGGTATCCGATCCGCCCCGCCAGATCATCGCCGTCTTGTTCTCCCGCAGCGGGAGGTTTGCATCCAGTAAGGCGCAGAGAGTTTCATTCATCGGGCTTCCCCCGGATCTCTGGCGGAGGCATCGTCCGCGCCGCCGCCGCCGTTCCCTTCAGCCGATTCTCGAGGGTAAGCCCCTGCCAGCCCTCGACCGGCTTTCACGCCGTTGTACCCGGACATGGCGTAGATTCTGAGAACAGGGGAGGGCAGGAACCGTTCGCCGAATTCTCCGGTCAGCTCCAGCAGCAGATCCGACACTTCCTGGAGGCCCGTCTCGTCCGCCCACGCGAGGGGGCCCATTGGGAGCCCTGCGCCAAGCACCAGGGCGTCGTCGATTTCGCGGGCGCCGGCCACCCCCTCATCCAGGCAGCGGATGCTCTCGGCCCAGATCGCGGCGAGCAGCTGCCGCTTCGCTCTGTCCGCGGCCCGGCCGTCCAGGTTCCGGGAAGCGGGCACGATGTCTTCAGTCGCTGCCGGCGGCCGGGAGCGGTGATCGAGCAGGCCGCGCCCGGTCTTCAGGCCCAGTCTGTTCTCGCGGGTCAGCCGGTCGAGAAGGGGCGGGATCTCGAAGCGGGAGCCGTAATAGGTCCTGAGGGTCTCGTTGGATGCCCGGATGATGTCCCAGCCGACCATTTCCCCCAGCGTGACCGGCCCCATGGGCAGCCGCAGATCCTTCGCCATTCCCTCCGCATCGGTGATGCCGATGCGTTCTCCGAGAAGCCACATGACTTCGTTCATGTAGGCCCCCAGGATCCGGTTCACCAGAAACCCCGGGCAATCCTTGATGCGGATGGGTTTCTTTCCCTCTGCAGTCAGAAAGGCCAAGGTCCTCTCGACGCTTTCTCCGGCTGTATCCACACCCTTGACGATCTCGACAAGGGGCATGATCTGCGCGGGATTGAAGAAGTGGGTGCCCAGAAAACGCTCCGGCCGCTTGAGACTGGCCCCCAGGGCCGTGATGGGCAGGGCGCTGGTGTTGCTGGCGAGGATCGTTCCGGGTGCGACCGCATCTTCGGCTTTGCGGAGTATCCGCCTTTTCAGATCGAAGTGCTCCGGTGCGGCTTCAATCACAAAATCCGCCCCTTTCAGGCAGGAAAGGCCGGCAGCCGCCTCGAACCGCTCGATGCAGAGCCGGAAATCCTCCGGAGGCAACCTGCCTTTGTCCAAATCCCTGCGCAGGTGGGCATGGATCTTCCGGGTGCATTCTTCGGCGAGCGCCTCGCGGGCCTCCGCTACCACGACGTGAAAGCCACGGGGAAGAAGCCATTGGACCAGGCCCGTACCCATGATCCCTCCGCCAATGATGCCTATCTTATCGATCGTGCCGGTCATTTTTCCTTGACCTCCCCCGTTGCGGTGCGTGGGTCGGATGCCCCCTTTTTCGGATGGATGATCCGGGCCCCTGCGGAAATACCGCCCAGCGTGATCTGCCTCAGCGCCCAGGCTACCTGATGCCCGTCCAGATGCCTGTCGAATGCCAGCAGCTGAAGGACGATCCCATCGTGCACGGCAAGGATGATGGAGGTGATGATCTCCGCCTTGAGATCCTCGCGAACGAAATGTTTTGCCTGGGCCTCCCGGATGATTTCGGTGATGAAGCTGCGCTGCTGTTCGAACACATCGAAGAGCGCCTTCGCGTTGCCGCCTTCGAGGGACTGCATCTCCAGGGAAAGGGTTCTCAGGCAGTGGATCAGGGTGGGGTGTTCGACCGCGAAGCGGGAGTTGAACTTGAACATATGCCAGAGTTTGTCCATGGGCGAATCGCCTGCGCCCCTGGTCTCCTCGATGAACCGGTTCAGGTAGGATTCCTGCAGTTCCTGGATGATCGCCCCCAGCAGATCGGCCTTGCTGTCGAAATGCCAATAAAGGGCTCCCCGTGTAACGCCTGCGGCCTTGGTGATATCATCGACCGTGGTGCCGTGGTATCCCCTCATTCCGAAGAGTTCTTTGGCGGCCTGGATCAGTTTTTCACGGCCCTGCGGTTTTCCCCGGGCAGTCTGTTTCTGTTTGATCATGGAATCTTTCCTTTTTTGCAGCCTATCCGTTGACTCCGGCGTGAGTGAACCCTGCCGCATTGAGATACTCCAGGAGTTCCAGGGATCCGTCTTCTCTGACGAGCCGCCCCCTTTCGAGAAGATATCCGCGATTCACGGTTTTCAATGCCAGCCGGGTGTTCTGTTCCACCAGCAGGAGGTTCAGGTTCATGTCCAGGATGAGGGCCCTGAGGATCCTGAAGATTTCCTTCACAACGAGCGGCGCTAGCCCCGTCGAGGGCTCGTCCAGCAGAAGCAGTCTCGGCTGGCTCATGAGGGCGCGCCCTATGGCCAGCATCTGCTGCTCCCCCCCGGACAGGGTGCCTGCCGCCTGGCGCAGGCGCCTCGAGAAGACGGGGAAGATTTCCGTCATCCTTTGCAGATCCTTCTGGACGTCCGGATCTCCGCCTTTTCTGATCCTCAGGTAGGCGCCGAGTCTGAGGTTGGCCAGCACGCTCTGTCTGGCGAATATTTCCCGCGATTCCGGGACATGGGCGATGCCGAGGCCCACCCTTTTTTCCGGAGGGACCTTCGAGATATCTGCGCCCAGGAACCGGATCGACCCCGCCGTCGGGCGGAGGAAGCCCGAGACGACTTTGAGGAAGGTCGTCTTCCCGCTCCCGTTCGTTCCCACGAGGGCGACCGATTCGCCTTCCCTGACCAAGAGATCCAGCCCGGCGAGGATGTTCATCTTTCCGTAGCCGGCGTTGAGCGTCTTCACTTCCAGGACCGGGATGTCAGTCGGCGTCTTCTTCACCAAGATAGGCCTCCAGGACCTGCTTGTCCTGCTGGATCTCCAAAGGGGTGCCGCTCGCAATGACCTTGCCGTAGTTCAGCACGATGATCCGGGTGCACAGGTTCACCATGAAACCGATGTCGTGCTCGATGACCATCAGGGTGACGCCCCTGTTGTGGACGTCCCTCAGAAGGGCTCCCAGTTCGTCCCGCTCCTGCTCGTCGAGGCCGGCGCCGGGTTCATCCAGCAGGAGAAGCTCAGGGTCGGTGGCCAGGGCGCGGGCCAGCTCCATCCTTCGCGCCTGGGAGAGGGTGAGCTCGTCGGCTGGCTTGTCGGCCTGATCGGCAAGCCGCACGGCCTCCAGCAGCGTCATTGCCTCCTCCGCCTCCCGCCGGTCTTCCCGGACCGCGCCGGGCAGGCGGATCATATCGACCAGCAGGTTGCTCCGGGAATGGAGATGCAGCCCCACCATGACGTTTTCCCTGACCGTCAGTCGTTTGAACACCCGGGTCGTCTGGAAGGTCCGGACGATCCCCCGTTTGACCACCTGGTGCGGCGTCAGCCGGGTGATGTCATGCCCGCGGTGAAGGATGCCGCCCTCCGTGGCGTAGTCGAGGCCGCTCAGACAGTTGAAAAGCGTGGTTTTACCCGCTCCGTTGGGCCCGATCACGCCGGCGATCTCCCCCTCCCTCACAGCGAAGGACACGCCGTAGAGCGCCCACAGCCCCCCGAATTTCCTGCTCAGCCGTTTCGCAGACAGAAGATCCACTTGCCCCCCGTTAGACCGCGACGGTTTTCCCCGGTCTGTCGTTCCGCCCGGATGGCTCCGAATGCCTGAAGATCGGAGTCATGTTCAGGCCCCTCCGGTCCCGAACCTTCTTCGCAGCGCCGAACCTATTCTCACGACACCGGTGGATAGGCCTCCCCATAATCCGCCCGGGGCCGCCACGACGATCACCATCAGGATCATTGCGAAAAAAAGAAGCCGGTACTCCTCGTAGCTTCGCATCAATTCCGGGAGAACGGCCATGAGGAGAGCGCCGAGGATGGCCCCGACCGGGCTCCCCAACCCGCCGATGACCACGATGATCAGAAACTCCAGGGAGGCCCCGACCCCGAACAACTCGGGCCCGACATAGTGGGTGTGCACCGCGTAGACGCCGCCGGCAAGCCCGGCGGCCACGGCCGAGACGGTAAAGGCCTGCACCTTGTAGACAGCGGTGGGGACCCCCACGGACTCCGCGGCGATCGGGTCGTCGCGCAGCGCGGCCAGGGCCCTGCCCGAGCCCAGGTGGGTCAGGTTGTTGAGCAGCCAGTATACGAGCAGCACGAGGAACCAGGAGAGGTGGAACGTTTTGAAAAGGGCGTCCCTGCCGTTGTCGATCGCGTGCTCCAGGATGCCGGCATAAGGGATGTTGGCGATGCCTGCCGCTCCACCCGTGAGGAACGGGAATTCCAGAAAGAAGATGTGCATGATCAAGCCGAAGCACAGCGTGATCATGGCGAGATAATGCCCCTGAAAGCGCAGGGCCAGGTAGCCCAGCGCCGCGCCGATCAGCCCGGCCAGCGCGCCGCCCGCCGGCATGGCGAGCCAGAAAGAGACCCCCGCTCCCGTCATCAGACGCGCCGTGGTGTAGGCGCCGATGCCGACGAAGGCAGCCTGTCCCAGGGAGATCTGTCCGGCGGTGCCCAGCACGAGATTCAACCCGATCGCTACGGCGGCGTTGATGCCCGCCAGCGTCAGGATCTGGAGGGTGTAGGTGCCCAGGCCGCAAAAGGGCAGAACGCTCACGGCGATCACGGCCAGCAGCCAAAACGGTTGGATTCCTGCGGTTCTTTTCATATCGCTCAGACTTTTTCCCGCTTCCTGCCGCCCAGGAGGCCTTCCGGGCGGAAGGCAAGAATCGCGATGAGGAGGCCGAAACTGATGGCGTCCTTGAAGGCGCTGGAGAGGTACCCGGTGGTGAGGCTTTCTATGACGCCGAGCAGCAGCCCACCGACGATGGCGCCCATCGAATGGGTGATGCCCCCGAGGATGACCGCCACAAATCCCTTGATGCCCATTTCGGTCGCCAGGCTTCCTCCCGCAAAGGTGATCGGCGCGATGAGGATGCCGGCGAGCCCGGAAAGCCCGGTGGCGAGGGCCCAGGCCATCGACGTCATGCTCTTGACGTTGATCCCGACGATCCTTGCGGCTTCCGGCTTTTCCGCCGCGGCCATGATGGCGGAGCCGTAGATAGTTCGGGTGAAGAACAGCCAGAGCAGCAGGAAGAGTCCCACGGCGATCGCCATGATCCAGACGGCCTGCGGCAGAATCATCACGCCGCCGATGTTGAGCGGAGTTTCCCCGGAGATCGGCGGGAACAGCAGTTCGTCCTTGGTCCAGAAGACGTAGATGATCTGTTCGAAGAAGATGAAGCCCCCCACCGTCATGAGGATGCTGGAGAGCACCCCGGTGCGCCCGGCTGGAGAGACCAGCAGCACTTTGAACAGCATGCCGATCACGGCTGTTGCGAAGAAGGTCAGAAAGAACACGAAGAGGTAGGGGATCCGCCAGGTGAGGAGCAGGCTCAACGCCATGATCCCCCCCAGTTGGGCCAGGGCCCCCTGGGCGAAATTAATCACGTGGGTCGAGACGAAGATCAGGTAGTAGCCCATGGCGATGAGGGCGTAGACGCTCCCAATGGTGAGCCCGCTGACCATGAACTGGCAGAAATCGATCATGTCACGTCACCTGTCCGGTTTCGCCCGGGATTCCCTGTTTCGTCCGGCGGATATTCCACCTCCCGCAGGACCGGAATGAATCCCCGCCCGAGCCCCTGTCGAGGCGCAGTCGGCAGTCCTGCGGTGCATGGTGGCCCGCTATCTGGGGTAGACCTTTTCCGCGGGGTAGTAGTCCTGGTTCTTGACCACCGCCATCACGTAGCATCCCGGCAGGAGGCCGTTGCAGCGGTTCTCCGAGAAATCGAAGGTCCCCTGCACCCCCTGGAAGCCCCGGATGCCGGAGACGGCGTCGGCCAGCCGGTCGGCGTCCCCGGCGGCGGTTTTCAGGGCCTCTGCCAAGAGGTAGGCCGCGTCATACCCCACGGCGGCGAAGGTCGGCGGGATGGCCCCGAATTTCTTTTTGTAGTGGTCGATGAAGGCCTGTTCCCGCTCATTGGGCGCTCCGTAGTTCAGGACCGTGTTGAAGAGAAGGCCTTCCCCGGCTTCTCCCAGCGATTCGATCATCTTGTGGGACCCCATGCCGGCTCCGCCCATCAGCCGGATGTCCTTCATCCCGAGCTGGTGCCAGTTTTTGACAATGACCGCCGGCGCAAAACCCACGCCCCAGATGACGATGCACTGCGACCCGGCGTTCTTGAGGTTGATGAGCTGCGCGCTCATGTCACGGTCGGAGGACTGGTATTTCTCGACGCCCGCGATCTTGATGCCGGGGGCGCGCTTGCCGATCAGTTCCAGAAACGACTCCGTCGAACGGGTCCCATATTCGTTGGCGTCGTGGATGATCCCGATCACGTTCAGCTTGAGGTTGTCCTTGATAAAGTCGATCATGCCTTCGGCATCCAGTTCATCGGCGGGAGCGGCGTTGAACACCCATTTTTTCCCTTTGCACAGGGCGGAGTTCCCCGAGATGTAAAACATCGGGATGCCGGCTTTTTCCACCGCGGTAGCCGCGACATTGATGGTCCCGGACGTGGAGGCCCCGACAATTCCCACCGCCAGGTCATTGCTGATGAGGCGGTCGATGAGGTTGGCCGCCTTGCCGGGGTTTCCTTCGTCATCGTAGGAGACAAGCTCGATCTGCTTCCCGAGGACCCCCCCGGCGGCATTGATCTCCTCGAAGGCCAGCTCGACCCCCTTTTGCTCAGGGTCTCCAAGGAAGGCGAAACGCCCGCTTGTCGAGAGCAGCGTACCGATCTTCACCTTCTCGGCGGCAAGGCCGAGGCCCGTGTGAAGCGCAAATATGCCAAACAACAGGACGGCCACGATACATCTTCCTCTCTTCATCTTTCCAACCTCCTTGCATGATTGGCGATCCGACCCATCAACCCCTTGCCAAAACGCTTGCTTCCGTTCGATGCTCAGCCAAAATCCCTTCGAAGAAGGATGGCGTACCCCATCCCACCTCCGGCGCAAAGGCTTGCCAGCCCGAGAGGGGTGTCCCTGCGCATCATCTCGTGAAGAAGCGTCACCACCAGCCGGGTCCCTGTGGCGCCCACCGGGTGCCCGAGGGAGATCCCGCTGCCATTGACGTTCACCTTTTCCCGGTCCAGCCCGAGGTCCCTTTCGCAGGCGATATAATAGGAGGCGAAGGCTTCGTTGATCTCCACCAGGTCGATGTCCGAAAGCCCCAGCCCGGCCGACTCCGCAACCTCGCGGATGGCCGGCACGGGTGCGATCCCGGTGAGCCGTGGCTCCGTCGCCTTGATGGACCAGGGGCCGATCTTTGCAAGGCGTTCGAGCCCGTATGCCTTGCAGACGTCCCCTGTGGCAAGCACAACGGCCGAGGCCCCGTCGTTCAAGGCGCTGGCGTTGCCGGCCGTCACGGTGCCCTGGGCTGAAAAGGCCGGCTGGAGCCTTGCCAGGTCTTCGATGCCGAGCTCGGCCCTCGGGTGCTCGTCCGCATCGATCGTCCTGGACCGCCTTCCGTCTTTGACCTCGATCGGGACGATCTCCCGCGCGAAATACCCGTTCACCCTGGCCGAGGCCGCCCTCCGGTGGGAGGACAAGGCCAGTTCGTCCTGCTCTTCCCGGCTGATGCGGTACCGCTCAGCCAGGAAGTCGGCCGCCGCCCCCATGCCGCCCATGATGGGATCCTCCTGCATGCCCCACCACAGGAGGTCCACCGCCCGTGCGTGCCTGAGGCGCTGCCCCCAGCGGGTGCTCGGCAGGAGGTAGGGTGCATTGCTCATGGATTCCACTCCCCCCACCAGGGCGATTCGGGCTTCCCCCAGCATGAGCGCGGAAACCCCGCTGATCAGCGCCTGCATCGCACTGGCGCAGGCGCAATGAATCGAGAAGGCCGGTGTCTGCGGGGGGATTCCGCAGGTGACGGCTGCCCCGCGGGCGATATTGGGGGTGAGCGGTGAAAGGGTGTTTCCCAGGATGACCTTCTCAATGGCTTCCTTGGGCACTCCCGCACGGGCCACGGCGGCTTCGATCACGGGTGCAACCAGTTCGATGGCGGGGATGGGCCTGAACCCTCCTCCGAAATCCCCGATGGCGGACCGGGCCGCTGAGACCAGGTAGACGTCTGTGTTCATCGATGAAAGCCTCCTGAATGGAAAACCAGCGCATCGAGAGGGTTTACGGCGAAAGCGAACCCTATCCCCTCGTCCTTTTGAGGACCTGCCTCGCGATGGTCAGCTTTTCGAGATCCTTGGCGCCCTCGTAGATCTCCACGATCTTTGCGTCCCTGTAGAACCGGGAAAGGCGCTTCGTCATCTCCCCCGCATAGATGCCCACGATGCCGAGGGCATCCCTGGCAACTCTCACTCCGGTCTCGCCTGCGAGGAGCTTGGCCATGGCGACCTCGGCCGGGTCGATGTCCCCCTGATCGATCTTCCATCCGGCCGAATAATACGCCGACCGGGCCGCCAGAACCGATGCCAGCATCTCGGCAAGCCTGAATTGGGTCGTCTGCTTCCCGGCTTGAAGCGGATTCTCCCTCAGGTGGTCGATTGCAAGGTCGACGGCCCCCTGAGCCACCCCGACCCCCTGGCCGCAGGCGAAGACGCGGTTGATATTGAACAGATGCATCACTTGGGAAAAGCCCTCGCCCGTGGTTTCACCCAGAAGGTGCGATTCCGGGACGAAAAGGTCCCTGAAAACGAGCTCCGCCGTGTCCGAAGCCCGGATGCCGAGTTTGCCCTTCATCTTTTCTCTGGAGATCCCTGCGGAGTCCTTTTCGGCTACGAAGAAGGAAAAACGCCCGGACGTCTGCCCGGGATCGCTTACAGCCAGGATGAGAATAACGTCAGCGAGGGTTCCGCCGGTGATGAACTGTTTGGTTCCATCGAGCCGCCATCCGTCCTTGGAGGGGATGGCGGAGGTTGCGACGGAAAAGATGTCGCTCCCCGCGTTTGGTTCGGTGATGGCGCAGCAGCTGATCGCGCGGCCTTCGGCGAGGGGTGGCAGCCACCGGCGTTTCAGTTCGTCGCTGCCGTAAAACATCAGCAGCTCCGACCCGAAGACGCCAAGGAGAATGTTTCCGATACCCGGGTCCACCCGCCAGAACTCTTCCATGATCAGGGTGTGTCCCAGGAAGCCGACCCCGAGACCGCCGAACTCCTTCGGGATATAAGCCCCGAGCAGCCCGGCTGAGCCCGCAGCCTGGTGAATCGCTGCAGGAAAGGTCTCTTCCTTGTCGAGCCGGTATCCGTCGGTAAAACGCTCACGTGCAAACTCCCTTGCCTTGACCATCAACCCCAGCTTTTCGGGATTCAGCCTCGGATCCATCCCTCGACCCCCAAAACCCTGATTTTATGGATGGCGCTTTTATCCACAGCAAACGGTGAGGGTTACCAAACTAAATGTTTAGTATGGATCTTGTCAAGAAAATTTCACAGTTTTTTTGATCCAGTAAAATGCCTGGCTTGAGCTGGGTGATGCTGCGTTTGATGCCTTTACCCTGCCTTGATGGTCAGGGCCATCATGGTTACATCGTCCGATGCGGGCTCGTCCTGGACGAACCGCCCGACCGCTTCCCGCATGCCTTTGATGAGCGATCGCACGCCCACACCCTTCAGCCCGTTGACCGCCTCGATCATCCGGGCATCGGAGAAGAGTTCCCCCTTCTCGTTCATGGCCTCCGTGACGCCGTCGGTATAGAGGAACAGCAGATCGCCTGGCTCGAGGATCGTTCTCGAGGACCGGAACACATAATCCTCCATGCCGCCGAGCACCAGGTTGACTGGCGCATCCAGGGTGGAAAAGTCTCCGCTCTGGCGGGAGACGACCGGCGGGTTGTGGCCGGCGCTGACAAACTCCATCTCACCGGTCCGGATGTCCAGCAGGCCGGTGAAGACCGTCACGAACATGTTCTCCACGTTTTCGGAGCAGAGCATGTTGTTGGTCTGGTGGAACACCTGTTCGAGGGAACCGCCTTGGACCATCTGGTTTCTGAGGATGGTCATGGTGATGACCATGAAGAGGGCCGCCGGGACTCCCTTGCCGGAAACATCCCCGATGCTGAAGTACAGCCTCTGATCGTCCAGCAGGAAGAAGTCGTAGAAGTCGCCGCCGACCTCCCTGGCCGGCTCCATGACGGCGTACAGATCGAGCCGTTCGACATCCGGGAAAGGAGGGAAGACGCGCGGCAGCATGCTGGCCTGGATCTTGTTGGCCACCCGAAGCTCCCCTTCCACGCGCTCCTTGTCCGCCGTGACCTGCTGCAGGTTCCGGATATACTCCTTCAGGTCGCCGGTCATTTGATTGAAGGCGCCGGACAGGGCCTCGATTTCGTCTCCGGTGCGGATGTCGAGGACATGGTCGAGGTTTCCCGAGGCCACGACCTCGACGCCTTTCTTCAGATCGAGCACGGGTTTTGCGATCCGGCCGGAGATGAAACCGACCATCAGCAGAACGGCCAGAAGAATTCCCACCATCAGCAGGATGATGTTCCGCATCAGGTGGTAGGCCCTCCCCATCAGCTCCGTCTCGTAGAGAGAAACCCCGATCGCCCAGCCGGGGGTGTTGGGGATCGGGTTGAAGATCGTCACCACCTGCGACCCGTCGGGCCGCTCGAAGGCGCGCAGCCCTGAGCGGCCCTCCGTCACCATCCGCCCGATCTCTTCCACCCCTTTGAACCCGCGTTCCGAGGCTCGGAGCAGATTCAAGTGCATGCGCATCTTGGGATCCGGGTGCGCAATGACAAGCGCGTTGTGGTCCGCCACCCAGCCGAAGCCGTTCCCTCCGATGGTGATCGAGCCCGCGATCTCCGACAGGGTATTGAGGAGGACCGTTGCGCCGATCAGGCCGATCGGCTTCCCGTCATCATCTTTCACGGCGGCGGCCACCACGAAGACGTACTCGCCCGAAGCGCGCGAGATGACCGGCTCGCTGATGAACTCGGTCCGGCCCTCCTCCATGATGGCCTTCACGTAACGCCGGTCCGACACGTCCCCCATGGCGCCCGTCGTGGTGATGAAACGCCCCTGGGCGTCGGCGAAAAAGAGCATTTCATAGTCGGGGTTGATGCCCTTGGCCCTCCTCTGCAGATCCATGCCGATCTCTACGAAATCTCCCCTCCGGATCAGGTTGCGGCTCGCGAACGTCTTGACATCGCTCAGGTAGCCCTGCATGAGCCGGCTCAGCTCGGCCGATCGCGCGGCGAGCACCTCCTGGCTCAGTTCCCGCGTCAGAGCAATCACGGTGTCCTTGGCTTGCCAATAGGTCGTGGCCGCGAGCAGCGACAGCAGCACGGTCAACGTCAGGCCGAACCACAGCAGCATCTTCGCTTTGATGGATTGCATCAATCGAACTCCATAGGAGAAACCTTCATTCGTTTCCATCCGGAAATGAAGCCTTGAAAAGGAAGGTGTTTCCAGACGATCCATTCCCGTCATCCGCCGCCGTTTTACTTCCACGGCTTCGGCCCGCCTGCTTGCCCGTCCCCGCCCCCGTCGCGAACGCGCGAAAGGCCCGTTTCCTGCGCACCGGGCAAGCTTCATTCAAAGGGCTTCAAAAAGAGAAAGCGTTTCGTAATATGCTGTAAAAACAACAAAAAACAATTTGGGGAGGGTACTCTTCGACAACACTCTGCCATACCCAAGGCGATTTTGAAACGATTTTCAAACGAAGGTCCGCGCTGGAAGATGCCGCTTTGAACCCCATTGAAAAGCTTCGCCATCCGAATTCGTTTCCATCCGGAAATAGTCTTTTTGGCCCATCACGGCGTCAATCTGCACGTTTGGCTGTGCGGCGACCTGTAGGTCTCCTCCGCGCAAACGCTTGATTTCATTAATATTAACCAAACCGGGGCCCGCCCCGCAGGGGTGGGACTGAGCACGTTCAGCCTGTAGGGAAAATCCGCATTTCGGGTCTGGAAACTATTTCGTTTTCAAAGCTTTATTTCCGGATGGAGACCAATTATCATAACCCATGATGACCAACCCGATTCGTGCAAGGGGAAATCATTCCCGGCCTCGTTCTTCCGAAGGGTGGACGGAAGGGCCTCCTGTTTTATCCGAAGAAGGGGATTTTGTGAGCAGAGGCTTTTTCAATGCGCTGCCGGCAGCGTGAGGATGAATCCGCTTTGCCTTTCAGCCTGCCCAACGTAAGGCTTTTCATCGCCTTCAGGGTTTTTTTCAACGCCCGGTTCTACTACCCTGTATTCACCATCCTTTTTCTGGATTATGGTCTGACCCTCGAGCAATTCGCCATCCTCAACGCCGTCTGGGCTGCGACCATCGTGCTGGTGGAGGTCCCCTCCGGGGCCTTGGCCGACACCTTGGGCCGCCGCCGGCTGCTGCTGTTTTCCGGGGGCTCGATGGTGCTGGAGATGGTTTTGATGGCCTTTGCGCCGCGGGGTCCTTCAGGGTGGCTCTTTCCCTTCTTTCTGGTCAACCGCGTCCTGAGCGGTACGGCCGAGGCCTCGGCCAGTGGTGCCGACGAAGCCCTGGCCTACGACTCCCTCAAAGCGGCAGGTCTCGCCCGGGAGTGGGGCCGGGTGCTCGAGTGTCAGATCCGTTGGCAGGCGGGGGCCTTCATGGCGGCCTCGCTGGTGGGGGCGGCGGTCTACGATCCGGGCCTGATGCAGCGGGTTGCTGCCGTTGTGGGATTCGATCAACCCATGGGGCAGGCGGTTACGATGCGCTTCCCTGTCTACCTGACCCTTGCGATGGCTGTTGGGGCCCTGACGGCAGCCTGGCGCATGAGCGAACCGGACTGTGCCGGTTCCAAGGCCGTCGACGGAATGAGAGGCTGCGGGCGGCCCGTGGCGGACGCCGTCAGGCTGACCCTTCGGGCCGGCGTCTGGATTGTGAAGACCCCTTTCGCCCTGGTGGTGATACTGGGCGGTTTGCTCTTCGACCATGTCATCCGGATGATTTTGACCCTCAACAGCCAGTATTATCGTCTCATCGGGCTGCCCGAGGCCGCTTTCGGCCTGATCGGGGCGGCTATGGCGGCGGTGGGCCTGTTTGCGCCTCGTGCGGCGGCGCGCCTGGCGCTGCGGTGCTCTCCGCGGTGCATCTTCGCGCTTCTGGCTGGAGCGACTATCCTCGGGCTGGCGGGCATGCCCCTCTTCGTGCCGGTCTACGGCATGGCCCCCATGCTGCTGCTCATTGCGGTCATGTACGTCTTCAACTTCTTTTTGAGCCATTATCTCAACCGCATCACTGCATCGGAGCAGCGGGCCACGGTCCTCAGTTTCAAGGGGCTGTCGTTCAACCTGGCCTACGGGATGCTCGGTCTTGTCTACTCGGCCGGCCTGGCCGCGGCGCGCCGCCTGGGCACCGGTGAAGATGCCCTTTTCCCCCGTTCCATAGGTTGGTTTCCCTGGTATTTCCTGGCGGCGGTGGCCGTGTTCCTGCTCGTCAGCCGCCGGCGCCTCCGGGGGATAGACATCCACAAACTCCCGGGTTGATGGGCCGATTTGGCAGAAACCCTTCTTTTCCTGCCGGTCTTAAAAAATCGTTCTCAGGATGGCGGCTGCGGGTGCTTCGCGGGCCGAGCACTCCACATGGGAACCGGGGAGCCCTGAAATCCGGCGCTGTTTCCCGGCCGAGCTGCGATGGGTGGATGGGCGCGGACATGGGCAGGTTCAGCGCCGCCGGTCCGGTTCGATGGGACGCAGGGATGCGCCGGGCGGCCCTTGTCGATATGGGGAGCGCAGCCACGGATGGTAAAGGTCATAGAGAAGAGGGCCCGAAGGGATGTGTGCCGCTTTGGGATTGACGGACAGGACGAGGCGCTATAGCCTCTCGCCTGATCGAACAGGACGGGAGGATGCGAACGGGTCGTGACACCGACTGAAGAACAGCAGGCCATATTGGATTCAACGGGAAGGGTTCTTCTGATCAATGCCCGGGCGGGGACGGGAAAGACCACCACGCTTCGGATGATCGCTTCTGCGCATCCTGATCTGAAGGTCCTCTACCTCGTCTACAACCGGAAGGCCAGAGAAGAGGCCCTGGGGCGGTTCCCGGCGAATGTGGAGATCAGAACGGTCCACTCTCTGGCCTTCTCGGGGGATGCCGGCCGATGGATAGGCCAGCTGGGAGCCTTCACCGCGGCCGATCTGCTCCCCGCGTTCAGGGGAGGGGGAAACGCCCAGCAGCTCGCTGCAGTGGGATATGATTTCATGGAGTTCTTTTTGAACTCGCCCTTTCCAAAGGTCGAAGCGGCGATGGAGGCCTTTCGGGAGGGGCACCTGGGCCATGTCGCGGGCGAGGTGAGAGAGGCCGTCGAAGGGGCTCAGGACCTCATCGTTCAGACCAGCAGGGAGATTCTGGGCCAATGGTACCGCCAGGAAAAACCCTGCCCGCATGACTTCTATTTGAAGCTTTTTCACAGGGAAGGAGGTTTCTCCAGGAGCCTCGACCGCTATGACATGGTCCTGGTGGACGAGGGGCAGGATCTTTCGCCGGTCATGCTCGACGCCCTGGCGCACTGCCGCAAACGGGTCGTCATCGTCGGGGATTCCCACCAGCAGATCTACAGCTTTCGATATGCCATCGATGCTATGAAACGGCTTCCCTTCGACGATCAGCGGGATCTCACCCTGAGCTTCCGGTTCGGGCGGGAGATTGCGGACCTCGCCTCGGTGTTCATCCGGGAGGCGAAAGGAGAGGCGGGTTTCAGGATCGAGGGAAGCCCCCGAAAGGCGTCCCGGGTGCGCTTCTCCAGCGGTCTCCCGCGTCCCAGGGACGGGGAGCGGTGCGCCATTCTGAGCCGGACCAATCTGGCCCTCTTTGAAAAGGCCCTGGAACTCCGATCCCGGAGGGTCTCCTTTTCCCTGGAGGGGAGCGTCGGCGCCGTGCTGGGGAGGATCCTCGATGTCTATCGACTTTCGGAAGATGAGCACGGCCAGATCCGCGACCCGTTCATCCGGTCTTTCAAGGGCCTCGATGCCCTGGAAGAGTACGCCAGGAATCTGGATGACTTCCAGTTGGCCGGCATGGCCAGGCTGGTCAGGGAAAAGAGCCCCATTTTCCCGGACGCCCTCTATGACATGATGAGGATCTCCAAGCGGTCGGGGCAGGGCGGCGAGGGTCCGCGAATCATCCTCTCGACGGTCCACGGGGCCAAGGGGCGGGAATTCGAGCGGGTGACCATCGATGCGGATCTTTCAGCCTCGCTGTCAAAGAGCGGCGGGCCTCCGGTCAAGGAACTCGGCGACGAGGCCAACGTCGCTTACGTGGGCTTCACCCGGGCGATCCGGGAGCTGAGCCTCCCCCAGGAGTTCAAGAATGTCCTCACCCCTGAATGGCAGTCGGCGGTGAAGCGTTATGAAGAGCCTCGAATACCCGAGGCCGCCGCCGCTTCTCAGGATGGCGGCGCGGTGAGGGGATTCCGGCCGTTTTCAAAGCCTGCATTGCGCTTTTTAAAGACCGTGGTTCCGCCGCCGAAGACGCCGCGAAAAAAACCCTTCAAGGTCGGCGACGCCGTTCGGACCATCCACGGCGAAGGAACCGTCGTCGAGGTGGATGGGGATGCCTATCTCGTTCGCCTCGAGGATCGGGGAGTACGGCTCTGGGAAAAGGCATGGGCGCTCAAGAAAGGGTGAAGGCGGCATGCCGGTAGAGATCTTGGAAACTACCTCGTTTGCATCCGGAAATGGTCTTTTTGGCCAATCTCTGCGTCAATCTGCACGTTTGCTTGTCCGGCGACCTACAGGTCGCATCTTCGCAAACGTTTGATTTCCTTTATATTGTCTAAAAATCCTCATTCTCCTTTGAATCTTCAAAAAATGGTCCCGTGCATCGGGTCGAACTCGAGAGCGGGCGGGATCCCGCCGCCCGTGTTCGGCAGATGGGTTGACAAGAAACCCGTTCTATGCAAAAATATTTGTGCTCATGTGTTCTGAGCTGTGATCTCTCGTGATCGCAGATATCCTCGGATGCTTGTTCTTCGATTTATCCGGCGAAGATCTCTTCTTCGCAGTTTTTCTGTCTGTCCTGCCGATTTCGTTGAAGCGTTTCCATACGGAAAAGGTCTTTTCGACCGATCCGGGTATCGACCTGTGCGTTGACCCGATGACCTGCGGGCTGTCCCTCCGCAAACCGATCACTGAATCAGCACAGCGGGAATCCCTTGGTCCCGGCAATGAATGGGTCCGGCAGCCCAGAGGGACTTCCGAGGCCCGTCCGGCAGGAGAATCCGAAGGGACGCACAGGCAGGGCCTTTCAGGGAGTTCCCCCTACGCCCTGTCGATGTACTCCGCCGCCCAGGATGAGACGATGGTGCGACCGCTGGTGACATCGACCGTTCTGGGCGTGGCAGGGGTGCCCGTGTTGACCGTCTATCATCCGGGAGACCGCTGCCGGATACGGGGAAAAGGTCCTGTTATTCATGAAGAATGATGATCAAGAGACCGGCTTGTTTCGGGGTGCGGCGCGCCCGGCGGCCTTCGGGGCAAGGATGCTTTTTGGGGAAACCGGCCTGGAAGAGAGCATGCAACGACTGACCGGACAGGGGAGTGAGCATGGAGTTCGAGTGTATCTTGTACGAGAAGCGCGGCAGGACGGCAACCATCACCTTGAACCGCCCACGGGTTCTCAATGCGATGAACCGGCGGCTCTGGCTGGATGTACAGGAGGCGCTCCGGGACGCGGAGAGCGACGGCGGCGTCAAGGTCCTCGTCATCACCGGCAGCGGCCGGGCCTTTTCGACCGGGGCGGATCTCAAGGAGTCGAAGGACCGTAGCCTCGAGGAGTACCGCGCCTATCTGGAGGAACTTCAGGAGGCCTCCCGCAGGATCATGCGCTTCGCGAAGCCCACCATCGCGGCCGTCAACGGCTACGCGCTCGGGTCGGGATACGAACTGGCGCTCGCCTGCGACATCCGCATAGCGGCGGAGGATGCCCAGATCGGCTCCCCGGAGGCGCGGGTGACCTCCTCGGTGACCGGAGGTGCGATGCGCCTCATCCAGGAACTGATCGGCCCGGGGCGGGCGAAGGAACTGCTCTTTACGGCCCGCAACATCGACGGCCGGGAGGCCGAGCGGATCGGCCTCGTCAACCGGGCCGTCCCGGCGGAGCAGTTGATGGAGACTGCCTATGCGATGGCGGAGGCGATCGCGGAGAACTCCTCGTTCTCCATGCGGATGATCAAGCGGGGCCTTCACATGGCCTCCGAGGTGAGCCTCGAGGCGCTGATGGACTACGAGATCGAGGCCTGTCTGGCCTGCGTGTCCACCAAGGAGCGGCAGGAGTCGCTCGTCCGGTTCGAGGGCCGCAAGCGGTCTTCATGAGACGGCCTTTTCGAGCGGCGTGGGCGCTCCCGCCCAGGGGATAAAAGGAAAAGGACAGGCGAAAGTGAGCGAAGGGATGCGCGGGTTGCAGCCGGAGCGCCCCTGGAGATTTCAGATGCGAAGGAGGGTTGATGCCACTGAAGAGGATATTGAATGCACAGTCGGTTGCCGTTGTAGGGGCTTCGAAGAGTGAAACGAAGCGCGGCTTTCAGGCCGTGCGGACCCTGATCGACGGGAAGTATGAAGGAAAAATCTTTCCGGTCAACCCGAAGGAGAAAAGCGTCCTGGGTTTCCGGTGCTACGAAAAGGTCTCGGATATCGAGGAACCGGTCGACCTGGCGCTCATCACCACACCGGCCGGGACGATCCCGGCGGTTCTGGATGACTGTGGAAAGAAGGGAGTTTCGGGGGCCGTCATCATCGCCGGCGGGTTCCGCGAGTCCGGCGCGGAGGGCCGGAGGCTCGAGGAGGAGGTGGTCGAGGCCGCGAACCGGAACAACGTGCGTATCATCGGCCCCAACACCTCCGGCATGATGAACCTGAAGACCGGTATGAACCTGGTCGGGCTGCCGGATGCGCCCAAGGGCGACATCGCGCTCGTCTCGCAGAGCGGAAACATGGCCCTTACGCTTATGACCGAGGCCCGCCTCAAGAGCCACAAAGGATTTTCCTATTATGTAGGCGTGGGAAATGAATCCGACATCCGTTTCCATGAATATCTGAGTTTCTTCAAGGAGGAGCCCGACACCCGGGCCGTCCTGATGTATGTCGAAGGGATGCGCGACGGCCGGCGTTTCCTCCAGGAGGCCTACAAGACCACGCTCCACAAGCCCATCATCCTTCTGAAGAGCGGGCGGTCCAAGACCGGCCGGCGGTCGGCCGGCTCCCACACCGGTGCGCTCGCGGGCATCTCCGAGGTGGCCCGCAGCGCGTTCAAGCGGGCCGGGATCATTGTCGTCGAAAAATCCGATGCGCTCTTCCCGATTGCCGAGACCCTCTCGAGCCTCCCCTCCATTCGGAACAACCGGGTGGCGATCCTGGCTGACGGCGGCGGCCACGCCACCATCGCGGCCGATATCCTGACGGACCTCGGCGTGGAGATCCCGGAAATGGAGCACAAGACCCAGGAGCGCCTGAAGAAGATCCTGCCCTTCACCGCCTCGGTGAGGAACCCGGTCGACGTGGCCGGGGGAACCGATGCGGACCCGTCCATCTTTGCAGAGTGCGCCCGGATCATCCTGAAGGACCCCCATGTGGGCGGGCTGCTCCTAGTCGGCCTCTTCGGTGGCTACGGGATCCGGTTCGCCGAAAGCCTCAAGTGGAAAGAGGAGGACTCTGCGCACCAGATGGGAAAGCTCGTCCGCAAGCGGGATAAACCGATCGTCGTCCACAGCCTCTACAGCTCCGCCAGGCCGCATTCCCTCGAACTCCTGCGGTACTACAACATCTCGGTTTACGACTCCCTCGACACGGCCTGCGAATGCATCGGGGCCTTGGCGGAGCGGGGGCGCTACCTGAGGGAATACCACGCCAAGGTCAACTTCGTCTTCAACTGGGGCGCCAAGGCGCGGCCGGAAGGGCGGGCCATCATCGAGACGGTCCGAAAGGAAGGCAGGAACTTCCTGCTCGAGCCGGAGGCCAAGCGGCTCTTTCAGATCCACGGGGCGCCGGTCAGCGACGACCGGCTTGCCCGGACGGCTGACGAGGCGGCGGCCATGGCGGCGGATTGCGGTGGCGAAGCGGCCCTCAAAATCGTCTCCCCGGACATCCTCCACAAGACGGATGCGGGCGGCGTGCGCCTGAACGTCATCGGGGAGGGCGCGGTGCGGCAGGCCTTCGAGGAGATCGTCGGCAACGCCCGAAGATACCGGCCCGACGCGGATATCCGCGGCGTGATGGTCTCGCCGATGGCTCCGCCGGGCCTCGAGCTGATCATCGGGACCAAGATCGACGACCAGTTCGGTCCGGTGATCATGTTCGGCCTCGGCGGCGTGATGGTGGAGGTCCTCCGGGACGTGGCATTCCGCGTCTTACCCATTTCCCCGCGCTCGGCCCGCAAAATGATGGAGGATGTTCGCTCGATCGCCATCCTGAACGGCGTCCGAGGAAACCCCCCGTACGACAAGACCGCGATTGCGCGGGTGCTGCTGCAGTGTTCGGAAATGATCGAATCCTATCCCGAGATCGCCGAAATGGACCTGAACCCTGTGATCGCCTATGAAAAGGGTGTGCGTATCGTGGATGCCCGGGTGATCCTGAAGGAAAGGCATGAAGAGAACGCCTGACGGGTGGACGTCCAGGCGTGATCGGACAGGATGCCACCCTGTGTGCCTGGCTCGAGGCAATCGACCGTTTCCGGTCAAAGCCGGTTGAGCGCTGAGGGTATTCCCTATGGCTGCAGGAGGGGTTCTGACGCCCGGCCTGCATCAGCCTGGTTCGGGGCGGCTTTCCTGCCGTGCTTCAGGGCGCCGCAAGCCCGCCGGACATCATGCAGTTCACTGAGAGAGGACATACGATGGAACGAGAGAAGATCAGATCACGGCTGCTCAAGATATTGGATCTGGCGCCTCCGATTAAGGAGATCCTGTTGTCGGAGGCCCCGCTCGATGACAAACGCCAAAGCATCCGGCATTTTCTGGAGGACATGCTGCGCAGGACGCTCGAGGACGATCCCTCGGTGCCCCCGCTCGAGTGCATCCAGGTCCGGGACGCCATCAGGGTCTTCGAAAGCATCCTGTCCAGGCGCAGCGAGCGCCTTGCGGGATACAGCCTGCTCGGGTACTTGAACGACCTGCTCCATCGGCCCGACTACCACGGCCTCGATCGGCCCTCGCCCGGTTTCCTGGCCGAGGTCGAGCATCTCATGCGCGGGGTGATGGGCAAGAGCGGCATCTACCAGGAGAAGATGCCGGCGTTTCCGAAGTATGAAGGCCGCCGGGCGGCGAAGCTCCGCTCCGCGGACCTCTCGCGCATGATGCATGCGGCGGAGAAGTTCATGGCGCTTTACGCCTGCGGCCTCGACGAGGATGTGATCCGGCGCCGCAGCCGCAACAAGGTCCGGATCCTCGACTACTTCAAGGCGACGGAGCTCGAATGGGACGACTGGCGCTGGCAGACGAAGCACATCATCCGCAACGCCGACACCCTCGCGGCCATGGTCGAGCTGACCGGGGACGAGTACCGGGCGATCAAGCTGGCGAGGGAAAACCGGATCCCCTTCGGCATCACGCCGTACTACCTGTCCCTCTTCGATCGAAAGCCCGGCGGGGGACGGGATACCGCCGTCCGGGCGCAGGTCCTGCCGAGTATGCACTATGTCACCAAGATGATGGCCCTGCGGGAGCGCTCGGAGCATTCGATGGACTTCATGCTCGAGCGCGACACCTCTCCGATCGAGGGCATCACGCGGCGCTACCCCTCCATCGTGATCTTGAAGCCGATCCTGACCTGCCCCCAGATCTGCGTCTACTGCCAGCGGAACTGGGAGATCGAAGACGTCTATTCGGCCAATGCCGCCCTCGGGCAGGAGAAGCTCGACCGGGCCCTGAACTGGATCGAAGAGACCCCGGAGATCCACGAGGTGCTCGTAACCGGCGGGGATCCGCTGCTGCTCTCGGACGACCGTATCGAAAACCTCCTCTACCGCCTCTCGAAGATCCCCCACGTGGAGAGGATCCGGATCGGCACCCGCACGCCGGTCACGCTGCCGCAGCGGATCACGGACACGCTGGTGCGGGACATCAACCACTTCCATCACCCCGGCAAGCGGGAGGTGATCATCATCACCCACTTCGAGCACCCCTACGAGATCACGCCCCAGGCCCTCGAGGCGGTGCAGAAATTCAGACGCTACGGCATGGAGGTCTACAACCAGCTGGTCTACACCTTCTACAACTCGCGGAAGTTCGAGGCCGCCTTCCTGCGCCACAAGCTGCGCCTCATCGGGGTCACGCCTTACTACACCTTCAACACCAAAGGGAAGGAAGAGACCGACGAATACCGGGTGCCCATCAGCCGTCTGCTGCAGGAGCAGCACGAGGAGGCGCGGCTTCTGCCCGGGACCGTGCGGACCGACGAGATCGTCTTCAATGTACCGCGCCTCGGAAAGAATTACCTGCGCGCAAGGCAGCATCACGACGTCATCTCGATCCTGCCCGACGGATGCCGGGTCTTCGAGTTCCATCCCTGGGAAAAGAAGCTGGAACTGGTCGACACCTACGTCTACACGGACGTGTCGATCTACGACTATATGAAGCGTCTCAAGACCGTGGGAGAAGACCCCGCGGACTATCGGACAATCTGGTACTATTATTGAGTTGCACCTTCCCAGCGGCTTCGCGGGCGGCGCGGATCAGATCGGTCCGCAGGTCGTGGAGCCGCATCTCGATGCCGGCCGGGTATTCATGGGGGTTCAGGAGCCTCCGGATGGCCGGGTGCAGGCGCTCGAGCTGATCCAGGCACCGCTGCCGGCCCATCGAACGCGTGAAAATTTTCTGTACCAGCCATTTTCTGCCATCGTCTGGACCAGCTCGATAAACATCGCCCTTATAAATCCGTTTTTCCAGGCGTCAAATCTGGAAAAGACATGCTTTGATCAGTCATGTGGTCGGGGTGGTATTTCCCAAAGGGAAGAGTTGACAGTGCTCGATAATTGGCTTGTTTAGCATAAGGAACATAATCTGCGACAGCAGAATTGACAGCCGTTATTATTAACTGTGCTATGATCCCTGCCAATCCACCGCCAACCTGTTGACCTCCGGAAAGATCGACTACAACTGTTCCTCTATAACTCCATAAAGTTTGTTCAGTTATTGTAGATTTCAACTCAGCTTCGATAGCAACTGTTAGTGTGGAAGCGATTACAATATAACTAAGATCCCATTTTTTTATCGTTGTAAATAGAACCGCATCCGCGCCAAAATATTCACGGAATTTACTGATGGGCATATTTAATAGCAATTCAGTATCATACAGACCTTCCATTTTTAGAATGTCAGTTGTGATTTCATATGGGAAGATATAAAATCCCCAATAAGAAATGGCCTCTTGAACTGTGGTAGCGTAGTATTGTTTAGCGTCTGCAGCTGTCGACTCGTTTATAGGAGGCAAGACAAGTATGGCAACTGGCGATTCTTCATACATCTTTGGAAACTCTTCGCCTTTAGTCGTCATTTGAACCGTGGCACATCCAGACACCATTGCGCCAAGGAAAAGCAAAGGTAACAAAAGAGAAAAGAAGATCCTGCTAGTTTTTTTCACTTTCCAAATCTCCTATTTCTTTTTCATTCTGGATTGAAATTTCCGCTGGGGTATTTCCCCGTTCATTTCCGTCTGCAGCACGTTTTTCGGCTTGTTGAATCAGTCGCGCCATAAGAATGCCCGATTCAGGATATGTATTCTGTTCAAGTTGAAACAATTCAATCGCCATTTGAGTGTTGTTCTCCATAGAGTATATATACCCAAGCTCAGCGTAAACGCCTGGAGGAACCCTTAAATTTCGAGTTTTGGACTCATCTATGATGGCTTCGAGGCCGGCTTTATGCTCTGATAGTGACTCAGCACAAGGATTTTTTTTCGCATTATATAAGTTGCCGGAATAATTTCCCCAATAATACATTTGGCTTTTCGGAGTGCACCCGACAATGGCGACGCTCAAAGCCAGCATGGTAAAAAATAGAAAAAACTTATAATTCATGGAATATGTACCTCCACGGTTGATCCTTTATTGACCATTAAGAGACGCTTAACGACAACGGTCCCATTCCTTTTTACTAGGATTTCGTGTTTTCCGGGAATAATTTCATATAGTACGCGGCCTTCTCTATGAATTTTCTGGCCAGTCTGTGAATCTGTGTAATAATTACCCTCTATCAAAATTCCATTGCCATCATCAATATAAAAAATAGCGTTCTCAGTGTTGCCAGTAAAGTGCAGATAGGATTGGCGATCTGGTTCAATGACGCCTTCTTGATATCCGCATCCGCATATTGCTAAAGATAAAAAGCTAAGTATAACAAATATTGCCCTTATTTTCATATCGAATCACCTGTCGCTTTCACTTATGTATAATTGTGAGAAATCATTCTTTTCAATAAATGGAGATAAAGAACCATGGGCTAGGTTGCATAAGGATACTTCGTTTTCGACGGTATCTCCAACACACTGAACGACTTCTAGTTCCGCGATTTTATGCCCGGGAAGCGTCAGAAACATATTGGTTTGCGGGTTCTTAACTTTTTTCCCTTCCTGGATCACCTCGAAGAATGATCCAGGTTTTATGTTTTGTGATTGACCTCCTGAAATGATGAAGTATCCATCTTCATATCCTAAGATGTATGCCTTCCAAGGCTTATCCAGTAGGTTCTCAATGATATTCGATGATAGATTATTAATGGCCGTTTCTAGTGCCTTATCGTTAAGTGCGGAATCGTATCCTGCTTTCTGCCCGACACCGAAAACAGTTCCTGCCTCGGAAAATGCTTCCCCTTCACCTTCTTCAGAATATATGATTTGCCCAGTATAAACGTCGATCAATCTAATATGGACTTTAGCATAGGCGATTTGCTTTTTGACTCTACTGAAAATTCCAACTTCACTTTGATCCTTTCTTCCGAAAGCAGTGACTGATCCAACAATCAGATAGTCTGCCATGTTGCGAAGGTTCCCTGCATTTCCGAGTGCAAGCTCCTTTTCGATTTTATCCAAATCCGCCCTTTCAAGGAGGATGAATTTGTCTGTTGCCATCAATTTGGCAGAAAGAATATCCAATGCCTGTTTTCCGATTCTATCATTGCTTGCATCGATGAAAAAACTTTGGCCATATCTGGTCTCATTGGAGAAACGGGCGACCGCCACTTTGCGCTTGAGGCCTTTTGGTGTTTCCTCTTGTGACTGCTGCAGCGTTTTGCTGATTACAGGTTGTTGGGGCATTTGCACCACGGTATCTTCGTCGAGCGTGGCGCATCCTGCAGCCAGCAGTGCAAATGAGGCGATGATGAGCAAAGGGTTCTCTTTTCGCATTCGATTTTTTCTCCTGTTCTATCTGGCTGGTTTATAAGAGCGGCTACTTCCCGGCGGCTTCGCGTGCGGCGCGGATCAGATCGGTCCGCAGGTCGTGGAGCCGCATCTCGATGCCGGCCGGGTACTCGTGGGGGTTCAGGAGCCTGCGGATGGCCGGGTGCAGGCGCTCGAGCTGATCCAGGCACCGCTGCCGGGCCGCGCTGGAGGCGGGAACGTCGTAGATCAGGCGGCCTCCCTTGAAGATCGGAACGAGGAGATCCTCGTGGGGAGTGCCGGTCGGGATGTGCATCAGACGGGTGGGATTGAGCGGGTCCACGATCGTGCAGGGCTCTTCGACGCCCAGCTGGACATCGTAGATGGCATCCGCCTTGAAATCGTTATTGCGCCGGTACCGGCGCACCTGCAGGACCCCGGGGGTCGTGGCCTTGATCAGCTGCTCGGATAGCTTGACCTTGTAATCCCAGCGGCCGTCCTTGTTTCGCACCGCCGTGAGCTTGTAGACTCCGCCGAGGGCGGGATCGTCGTAGGCGGTGGCCAGGCGCGTCCCGACCCCCCAGCTGCTGATGGGGGCGTCCTGCACCTTGATGCTGTGGATGACGTGTTCATCGAGGTCGCTGCTTCCGACGATGCTCTTGTCTCCGAATCCCGCCTCCTCCAGGATCTTCTGGGCCTCGCTGCTGAGGTAGGCAAGATCCCCCGAATCGATCCGGATCCCCACCATCTCGTGTCCGGCCTCGCGCAGCTCCTTCGCCACCGCGACGGCGTGGCGGACCCCCTGGAGCGTATCGTAGGTGTCCACCAGAAAGATGCAGTTGTTGGGCATGGCTTTGGCGTAGTCCCGGAAGGCCTGCAGTTCGTCATCGAAGACCATCACCCAGCTGTGGGCGTGCGTGCCCTTGACCGGGATGTCGTAGAGCTTTCCGGCCAGGACGTTGGACGTCCCGGAGCAGCCGCCAACGAACGCGGCGCGGCTGGCGGAGACCCCGCCGTCGATCCCCTGGGCGCGCCGCAGTCCGAACTCCATGACGGGGTCGCCTTCGGCGGCCAGACAGATGCGCGCCGCCTTGGTGGCGACCAGGGTCTGGAAGTTGATCATGTTCAGCAGGGCCGACTCGAGGATCTGGCACTGCAGCAAAGGGCCGGTGACGCGCACCAGGGGTTCCTGCGGAAAGACGACGGTCCCCTCGGGCAGGGCGTCCAGGTTGAAGGTCAGGGTGAGGCCCTTGAGGTATTGGAGAAAGGCGTTATCGAAGATGGGGCGGCCATCGTTGCCGGGGATGGTGCCGAGGTAGGCGATGTCTTCGTCGTCGAAGCGGAAGTTCTGCAGGTAGTCGATGACCTGGCTGAGGCCGCATGCCACCGCGTAGCCGCCCTTGAAGGGGTTTTGCCGAAAGGTCAGGTGGAAGGCCACCTCCTTGTCCGCCATCCCGAGTTTCCAGTAGCCGTAAGCCATCGTGAGTTCGTAGAGATCGGTCAGCAGGGTGAGGGAGTGGCGGTAGAGTTTGTTCAGGATCTCCATGGGCTGCATCTCCTCGTTGGACGGGATCCATCGGCGCATGCACGGTTTACCTTCGCTGAAAGGACCGGGGCTGCAGGGGGGCGTTTGAACGAACGGTGAGGGCGGCGCCTTCTGGGATACCACAGCGCACATATTCCCTTGGAAAACGCACTATAGGCATGTTTGCCCCTTTTGATCAACGGGATTTTTGGTTTTTCACGAAGGAATTGTGAGAAACGGTGTGTTTTGGGTTCAGAGGGAGGCGCCGAATCAGGCGCGCTTCGCGGGCCGGAGGAATCGTCCGAGGTGCCTGGATATATCGTGAAGAATGGACAGGGGGCTGCGCCTCAGGTTTTCTGAGACGTGGTTGATGAGGCGCTGTTCGGGCGCGCGGCCAGCGGTGCCCCTCTTGCGGGTGGATCTCTTCGTGAGTGGGAGCCGGCCGGTTTTTGCGCTTGACTTACAGTGATATTTACAGTATTGTGTGCCTCTATAGGCATCCAATACCACCACAAAGGGGCGCAGGATGAAGTTGACGGATAAACAGAAGGCCTTCCTGGACTATCTGGTCCGGTACCGGTCGGAGTGGGGGGAGGCGCCGAGCTTCGACGAAATCCGCCGGCACTTCGGATTCCGTTCGTACAACGCGGTCACGACCTATCTCGATATCCTGGAGCGGAAGGGGTATATCCGGCGTCCGCGGGAGAAGAACCGCAAGCGGGCCATCGAGGTGCTCCGGCCGCTGGAGGCCCGGCGGTTCGAATTCCCGCTCCTCGGGAAGGTCGCCGCCGGGAAGCCCATCGAAGCGGTGGAGGACCGCCGGGCGATCGAGGTGCCTCCCTCCATGGCGGCTTCGGGAGACCATTTCGTGCTGCAGGTCACGGGGGATTCCATGATCGAGGACGGCATCCTGGACGGGGATTTCGTTGTGGTCAGGAAGCAGGCCGTGGCTGAAAACGGCGATACGGTGGTGGCCCTCATCGACAACGAGGCGACGGTGAAGCGCTACTACCGGCGGCCGGATCACGTCGAACTCCGGCCGGCCCACACCGGCATGGCCTCCATCCGGTTGGCGGAGGGGGACCTGCGCATCGACGGCAAGGTGGTCGGGGTGATCCGCTATTACAGGTAGGGCTCCGTATCGCCGTTTCCGGCTCGAAAATTGAACGTGTTTGTGCGGTGACTGCCGCAAGGGCGGGTGCGTGCTATGGAGCGCCAGATCATCCATCTTCATATTCCGGCCTTCGCCGTCGCGGTGGAGGAGGTCTGCCGGCCCGGGCTGAAGGGGCGGCCGGTGGCGGTGGCGGTGCCCCGCTCGGACCGGGCCCCGGTGCTCTGTGTGTCGCAGGAGGCCCGGAGACAGGGGGTCTTCAAGGGCATGCCCTTCATGGCGGCCCGCAAACGGTGCCCGGACCTGCTGCGCCTGCCCCCCAACCCCGATCTGGTCGACCGCGCGTGGCAGGCCCTGACGGGGATCACCGGCCGGTACACCCCGCTTTGGGAGCCGTTCAGGCCCGGGCATGTCTACCTGGACATGACAGGCACCGGGCGCCTCTGGGGGCGGGCCAGGGACGCCGGGCAGCGGCTCGAGCGAGAGGTCCGGACGCGGATCCGGCTGGCAGGCAGTGTCGGCCTGGCAGGGAACAAGATGATCTCGAGCATCGCCTCGCGGGTGCAGGGACGCCCGGGTCTGCTGGACGTCCATCACGGGCTGGAGGCCGCGTTCATGGCCCCGCTGCCGGTGGACATGGTCCCCGGCATCGGGCCCGTCCGGCGGAAGATCCTCCTCGAAGAACTGCGGATCCGGCTGGCGGGCGAGTTGGCCTCCCTGGACGACGGGTCGCTCCGGCTGATCTTCGGCGGCCGGGCCCACGTCATCCGGCAGCGGGTCCTCGGGATCGATCCGACGCCCGTCCGTTCCGAGGCCGCCCGTCCGGTGGTGTCCGCCGGCGTGAGTCTGCCCGGGGACGAAAACGACGACGACCGGCTCCTGGGGGTGCTTGCCCGGCTGGTGGAGGCGTGCGCCGCCCGGCTGCGGGAAAAGGCCCTCCGGCCCCGCCGGGCGGGTCTGATGATCCGCTACGGGGATCTGGAGGAGGTCCACCGCCAGATGAAGCTTCCCGTCTACAGCTGGTGGGAGTTCGAATTGAACCCCTGGATGGCGCAGCTTTTCAGGAAGGCCGCATCCCGGCGGGTCGGGATACGGGCCATGAGGGTCTGGTTTCGGGACTTCGCCCCGGAAAGCGGCCAGCTCAGCCTGTTCCCTGAGGCTGCACCGCAGAAGGAAAAGGCCTGCGACCTCGTCCGGGCGCTCGAGCGGATCCGGGGGCGCTACGGTGCGGATGCGGTCCGGCGTGCGCGTCTGCCCCTGCAGGGCGACCTGGGCGGTGTGAGGGAGGGGGCATGAGCCATGGAGGATTTCGTCCATTTGCACGTCCACTCCCACTTCTCCAAGGGCTGGGGGATCGGCGGGGTCGAACGGCTCTGCAGCGCCGCGGCGGCCCTGGGCATGCGGCGGCTGGCCCTGACCGACACCAACGGCCTCTACGGCCTGGTCCCTTTCCTCCAGGCCGCGCGGGAGCACGGGATCACGCCCATCGCCGGGAGTGAACTCGTGCACGGGGGGCGCCGGGCGGTGCTGCTGGTCAAGGACGAGGCAGGCTACGCCAATCTTTCCGCGGTGATCTCGGCCCGTCACTGTGATCCGGACTTCGATCTCATCGGGGTCCTGCGGGACAGGCGGCGCGGCCTGACGGTCCTCTCGGACGACATCCGCCTCCTGAAGGCGCTGCGGAGGGACAGCCGGGACGATTTGTTCGTCGAGATGTCGCCCGGGTACGGGATGGCCCGGGCCTATGCCTTCGCCCGCCGGAGCGGCCTGCCGCCCGTAGCGACGAGCCGGGTCTTTCTCGTGGAGCGCGGGGATTTCCCCCTGCACCGGATCCTCCGGGCCATTGCCGAAAACAGCACCCTCTCGCGCCTGGAGCCGGCGGATGTCTGCAGGGAGGCGGATTTTCTCCAGCCCCCGCCGGCCATGATCGACCAGTTTCCACACGCCCCGGCGGCCGTTGCCAACACCCTGCGCGTGGCGGACGGCTGTCTGACGGCGTGGGAGTTCAACCGGATCGTCTTTCCCCGCTTTGCGGGGATGGGCGACCGGGAGGCCTTCGACCGCCTCTACCAGGCGGCCCTGGAGGGTTGCCGGCGGCGCTGCGGTCCGCTCACCGAGGCCGTTCGCAGGCGCCTCGACCACGAGATGGAGATCATCCGCGCCAAGAACTTTGCCCATTATTTCCTGGTGGTGGCGGAGATGACCCGCAAGGTCCGCTACTCCTGCGGGCGCGGCAGCGCCGCGGCCTCCCTCGTGGCCTATGCCCTGGGGATTACGCATGTGGACCCCGTGCGGCACAACCTTCTCTTCGAGCGGTTTCTGAACCCGGGGCGCCTGGACCCGCCCGACATCGACGTGGATTTCGCCTGGGACGAGCGGGAGCAGGTGATGGACGAGGCCTTTGCGCGCTACGGCCACCGCCGGGCGGCCATGGTGGCCAACCAGAACACTTTCGGGGCGCGGGCGGCGGTGCGCGAGGTGGCCAAGGTGTTCGGCCTGACGGAGGGCGAGATCGCCCGCGTGACCGGCAGGATCGGCTACGGGTGGCGGCTCGGCAAGATGGGGGCGGAGCTCCGGATGCACCCCCGGATGCGCGGCCTCGACTTCAAGGAGCCTTGGGGTGCGATCCTGGATGCCGCGGTCAAACTGGAAGGGCATTTCAACCACCTGTCCACCCATTGCGGCGGGATGGTGGTGGTGCCGGACGACATCCGCCGCTACTGTCCGGTGGAGATATCGGCCAAGGGGGTGCCGGTCCTTCAATGGGAAAAGGATGCGGTGGAGGATGCGGGGCTGGTGAAGATCGACATCCTCGGCAACCGGAGTCTGGCGGTGATCCGGGACGCTCTCGCCATGGCGTCGGAGAACCACCCGGGCCGGGTGCCGGCCTATGACGAACTCGATCCGCTCGACGACCCCGCGGCCGTCCGCATCTTCCATCGGGCCGACACCTTCGGGGTCTTCTACTTCGAGAGTCCGGCGACCCGGCGGGTCCTGACCCAGGTCAGCCGGGGGGTCGATTTCGAGGCGTACCGGCGGATGGACCATTTCCATCTGAACGTGGTGGTCACCTCCATCATCCGACCGGCCTCCAACCAGAGCATTCACACCTGGGTGGAGCGTTTACACGGCGCGCCGTGGGAGCCGCCCCATCCGCTGTTGCGCCCCGTTCTGGAGGAGACGCTCGGGGTGATGGTCTTCCAGGAGCAGCTGAGCCTGGCGGCGGTCCACCTGGCCGGGTTCGAGGCCGGGGAGGCGGACACCCTCCGCAAGGTCGTGAGCAAGAAGCACCGCGAGAAGAGGCTCAAGGACTTCTACGCGCGGTTCTGCGCCGGCGCCGCCCGGCGGGGCGTGGGGCGGGAGACCGTCGAGGATGTCTGGCGCATGATGATGGGCTTCGACGGTTACAGCTTCTGCAAGCCCCACTCGGCAAGCTACACGCTCGTAGCCTACAAGTCGGCCTGGCTGCGGGCCCGTTACCCGGCCGAGTTCATGGCCGCGGTGATCTCGAACGGCGGGGGCTACTACAACACCTTCGGATACATCTCCGAGGCGCGACGCATGGGGCTGCGGGTTCTGCCGCCGGACATCGATGCGAGCGCGTCGGCCTACACCGGCGTCGGGCGGGATGTGCGGGTGGGGCTGATGCAGCTGAAGGCCCTTTCCGCGGAGGGCGCCGCGGCTATCCTGGAGGAGCGGGGCAAGAACGGGCCTTTCGGGTCCTTCGAGTCCTTCCTGGGGCGCATGCGGGGGCGGATTACGCTCCAGGACGCGCGCATCCTGATCAAGGCGGGCTGCTTCGACCGCCTGGAGGGGGAGGCCGCCCGCCCGGCCCTCGTCTGGCAAGCCTTGGGCTTTTTCGCCCGCGATCGAAGCCGGAGGTGCCCGGGCCTCTTCGACTGCCCCGATCCGGCTCCGATGCGCCCGCCCGGCCGCGGGGAGCCGCTTTGCCGCGCCGACCGGCTGCGGCAGGAGTCCGAGACCCTCGGTTTTTACGTCTCGGTCCATCCCATCGCGTGCTATCGGGATGCCCTCGTGCGGCTGCGGCCGGCCTGGGCCCGGGACCTGCGGCGTTGTGTGGGGCGTGAGGTCACGGCCGTCGGGTGGTGGGTGACCGGCAAGACCGTGCACACGCGGGGCGGGGAGGCCATGAAGTTCGTGAGTTTCGAGGACCCCACCGGGATCTACGAAGCGGTCTTTTTCCCGCGGGTCTACGACCGGTACTGCCACCTGCTGGAGGCGGCGCGGCCCTATGTCCTCAAAGGCCGGGTGGAGGACGACGGCGGGGCATTGAGCCTGAACGTGCGCTGGATCGGCTTTCTGGACAAGTACACGGGGTGCGGACGTCCGCAGGAGGCGGGGGCGGCGCAAGGATCGGCCGGTGGGGCCTGAGGCCTGCAGGTGGATTTTTCCTGGAAAAACATCCGATAATGGCTATCATGGGATTTCGACACCGGCCCGGGCGGCCATCCGCCGCCTGCGGGGTCCGGTGGACAAACACGGATAAGTTGACGGGAGGAGACGATCCCATGTCCCATTACGTTTTGTTCGCACTGATGTTCGCCGGCGGCATGGCTGTCGCCCTCCAGCCCTCCATCAACGCACGCCTCGCTCAGAAGGTGGGGTTTCTTGAAAGCTCCTGCATATCGTTCGCTGTAGGGACTCTGGCCCTCCTGGCGGTGGTGCTCGTGACGGGGCGCGGCAGCCTGAAGGGGATTTACGACGCTGCGTGGTGGGAACTGACAGGCGGGTTTCTGGGGGCCATGTTCGTGACCCTGACGATCGTCGCCGTTCCCCGGATCGGGACAGCCGCCGCCATGGGAGCGACGATCGCGGCGCAGTTGACTACGGGGCTCATTCTGGACCACTACGGCTGGTTCGGGTTCAAAGGGATCCCTTTCGACATGCGGCGTATGGCGGGGGTGCTGCTCCTCATGCTGGGCGCCCTGCTGCTCTTCAAGCGGTAGGCGGATGTTCTTCCCGTTGCGGCGCGGAGTGGAAACGGGCCTTCGAACCGCCTGTCATGCGCCTTTCCAACCGGTGTCCTCCATATAGCGATCCATATCGAAGCGGACCCATTTGAAGCGTTTCTGCAAGCCTTCGGGGATCTGTCCGCCGATGCGTGCCATGAAGAGGTTCTCAGGCCGGAGCAGGACGTTGGGTTCGTTGGTCTGAAAGGTCCTGAAACCGAAGGCCGAGAACAGCCCGATCAGCATCTCGCGGTAACGGATGGGGGTGAGCCCCGTGCCTTCGAGGTCCCAGGTCCAGGAGTACCCGACCATGTAGAAGATGCGGTTTTCCTTCAGGGGGTGATCGACGAGGGCGCGCAGCATCTCCCGCGCGATGCCGGCGGAGCGCCAGGCGGCGCCTACCTCGATCACGGCGACCTCCATCATGGTCCGCTCGCCTACCCGGACCCAGCGCTCCTCCTTCGAGGGATATTCCAGCAGGGCCACACCCACGATGTCGCCTTTTTCCGTGCAGGCGAGCGTGACGTTCTGCTCCTCTTTCGAGGCGGCTGCAAGCAGGGTCTCTTTGTCCGAGAGGAGCGGTTTGTAGGCGGTGTACCGTTTGAGCGAGGGGTCGAAATCCAAAGGCCCGATCATCTCGGGGGGGCAGAACGATTGGATATCGACGGGGCCTCTAGGGGTCTGCAGGCGGGTGACCTGTGGCGGGAAGCGGCTCATCGGCTCAAAAATCGCCCCAGGTCGGATAGAGTGTTCTCGTCATCACCACCGTGACGTAGCACATCCCGTCCGGGCACCTGAAGCCGTCCTCGACGACACACCGTTCGACGAAGGCGCACTGGCCGAGCGTCTCGATCACGTCGTTTTCGAGCCCCATCACGAGGTCCGCGCGGAGGGTCTCGATGTCGAACTCCATGGCCCGGCGAATGAGATCCAGGGTCATCCATGTGCACAGGCCGAGCTTTCGAAACGGGGGCAGGACCGCGAGCTGCAGGGTGCTCGTGTGGCGGCGGCCGCCGTAGCCGGGGCGTAAGATGGCGCCGAATCCCACCACTTCGTCTTCACAAAGGGCTAGAATGCCGAATGTCCGACCCTCCAGATGCCGATCGATCCAGCCTTCGACGACGCCCCGCTCGCAGGGATCTTCACCGAAGCACCAGCGCTCGATGAGCGGCAGCCTTTGAAAGAGCCCAAGCAACCCGTCGGCGTCCGCCTTGCCGGGAGGGCGGATGAGCACTTCCCGGCCGTCCGGCAAAAGGATCTCCTTGGGGTATTTCTTGTCGATCGATGCGCGGGGTCCGCTCGACGCTGTCATGGCCGCGGCGTCCTTTCAGTCGTCCGCCACTGCGGCCCCTGAGCGTACCAGGAGGTAGCGGTCGGGCTGGAGGCGGGCGAAGAGGGCCGCGCCGGGGCAGGGCGCCACCTGTTTGACGGGGTAGGCACCCCCGAGGATCTGGTAGATCTCGAGGCAACAGGAGCACAGGTGGGCCGTACGGTCGATGGAATAAGGAACGATCCGTCCTGCTTCTTCGACGAAGCAGCGTGGATGGATGAAATTGGCGTGATTGGCCGTGTGGGTGAGGAAGAGCGCGTTGAAGTGGGATTCCTCCGAGCCCATGCGGTGCGCCCAGCGGAGATAGATCGCTTCCTCGCGCGGCAGGACGTTGAGCCAGGCCGGGGGCATCCGCGCCTTCAGCATGGGGTCTTCGAGAAGGGCGCGCTTGTCCTCCTTGTCGGCCAGGCGGGGCGGAGCGAAGTCCGATTCGGTGACGACCGAAGCGAGACGGTCTTCATAGCCGGGCAGGGCTGCGGCGCTCACGACCGCGTGGAGGCCGTCCTTGTCGGAGGTGTGGTACCAGGCGCCGGCGCGTTTGCAGGTGTCATCCCAGACCTCGGGCGCGACGGTGCTGATCCGATTGAAGGAGTCGAACGGGGTGCAGACGACTCCTTTGGCGGCCTTCACCTTGATGCCTTGCACGGTGAGGTTCTCCCTCAAGCGGGCTGTATCCTCCGGCGTAAGCCAGTAAATGAACTTTCTGTAGGGGCCAGTGCGTTTGCCTTTGAGATCCGGCGTTGCGGGCTGCATGTCTTCCTCGTGTTCCTCCGGAAATGGTGATTCAGCACCCTGAACTTTTTGTCCGGGCATGAAAAACCCCTGCCGATATCGAAGAAGTCGGCGTCTCAAGCGGCGGATTGTGCAACCCCGCCCGTGTCTACATGCCCGAGAGGCTCTCGAATCGATCATGCCACAGCAGAGTCCGAATGGCAACCTTGCAGGGAGGCTTTTATCCGTGCGGATTCTGCGAAAGGATCGCGAGGGGTTTTTCTGTTTGAAGCGCTATGTTTTTTATGACATAATCAAACAACGAAATTTGGTCCGCTCTTTGAGATGTGTACGCGGTGGAGCCGTTTGGACTGTAGGGTTCGATCGGTGGGCGGATTCGATCTGGAGCCTTTGTACATGGAGTCTTTTTTCAAGCTGAAAACGACTGCCGAAGTCGTGACCCTGATCAACGCGTTCGATCCTTTGGACGAGGAAAGTCTGCCGGTCGACAAGGCCTTTGGCCGCGTACTGGGGCGGGATTTCCTTGCCCCGGAAGATCTGCCGGCCTTTTTCAAGTCCGCGATGGATGGGTTTGCCGTCCGGGCCAGAGACACCTTCGGGGCTTCCGAGGGACTGCCGGCCCTTCTGAATTTGGCCGGGGAGGTTCGAATGGGCGCTGCTCCCAAGGTCAAGGTCGGGGAGCAGGAGGCCGTGCGGATTGCCACGGGCGGCATGCTGCCCGACGGTGCCGACGGGGTGGTCATGGTGGAGTATGCGGAGCTGCTCGACGAAACGACCCTGGAGGTTTCACGGCCGATCGCGCCTCTTGAGAATGTCATCCAGCCGGGAGACGATTTCAGGAAGGGCGCGGCGGTGATCCCGAAGGGTGTGCGCCTGCGCATGCAGGAGATCGGGGCACTGGCCGGTTTCGGTTGCGCGGAGGTTTCGGTCCACCGGCGTCCGGTGGTCGGCATCATTTCGACGGGCGACGAGATCGTGCCCTGTGATGCGCTGCCTGCCCCCGGCCAGGTGAGAGACATCAACCGCTATACGCTGGAGGCGTTCTGCCTCCGCCACGGTGCGGAGCCGCAGCATTTCGGGATCTGCCCGGACCGGTTCGAGGCCCTGGAGGCCAAGATGACGGACGCCCTGGGGCTTTGCGACACCGTCTGGGTATCCGGGGGCAGTTCGGTCGGCATGCGCGACTTGACCCTGTCCGTTCTGGAGGCCTTGCCCGGTTTCGAACTGCTTGTCCACGGGGTCTCCATCAGCCCGGGCAAACCGACCATTCTTGGCCGTTGCGGCGGCAAGCCTTTTGTGGGGTTGCCCGGCCATGTCGCTTCGGCCCTGGTGGTCGCGGAGGTTTTTCTGCGTCCGCTGCTTGGAAGGCTTTCCGGGGTGGCCGCAGAGGCTGAGGAGGGGCCGAAGGAGGTCTCGGCCCGCCTGGCGCGCAACATCGAATCCGTCACAGGCCGAGAAGACTACGTCCGCGTCAGGCTCTTCGACGACGCCGGAACCCTGGCGGCCGAGCCCGTTTTCGGGAAATCCGGCCTCATATCCACGCTGATCCGCGCCGACGGCCTCGTGAAGATCGGTTTGCACACCGAGGGGCTTTATCAGGGGGAGACCGTGCGTGTCATGCTGCTCGAGTGAGGGAAGGAGATCGGGGTTTGAAGAGAAACGTCTATCTGGATATGAAGACCATCGAAGAGGCGCAGGGCCTCTTTCTCGAGCGTTTCGGCCGCGGCAGGCGAACGGAGGCCGAGCGTGTCGAGGTGAGCGAGGCGCTGGGGAGGATCACCGCCGAGCCGGTCTTCGCCCGCTGGTCTGTGCCGACTTACCACTCGGCGGCCATGGACGGGGCGGCGGTCCGTGCCGCGGACACTTATGGGGCGACCGAGACCCGGCCGCGCCGGCTCGAGATCGGAAAGGAGGCTGTCTGGATCAACACGGGCCAACCCATGCCGGCGGGATTCAACGCCGTCATCATGATAGAAAAGATCCATCCCCTGGGTGCGGATCGGATCGAGATCAGGGCCTCCGCCTACCCCTGGCAGAATGTGCGCAAGGTGGGGGAGGACGTCGTCGCCAGCCAGTTGCTCTTTACGCAGGATCACCGGATCCGGCCCTACGACATCGGTGCGCTCATCAGCGCAGGGGTCTTTGACGTGCCGGTCCGACGTCGCCCGCTGGTCGCGATCATCCCGACAGGTACCGAGATCGTTCCTTTCGAGGATGCCCGGAGGATCGATGCGCCAGAGGGCACGCAGATCGTGGAGTCCAACGCGCATCTTCTCTCGGCTCTGGTCGAGGAGTGCGGCGGCGAGGCCGTGATCTGTCCGGTGGCGCCGGATCAGGAGGACCGCGTCCGTCAGGCGCTCCAAGAGGCCCTTGATCTGAGCCCCCATGTGGTGATAGTCAATGCAGGATCATCCGCCGGCAGCAGGGACTTCACCGCGCACGCCATCGGTTCGATGGGCGAGATCCTGGTCCACGGCGTGGCGATGATGCCGGGGAAGCCGACCATCCTGGCCGATGTCGGCGGCAGACCTGTCGTTGGAAACCCAGGTTACGCCGTCTCATCGGTCCTTTCCTTCGAGCATTTCGTCAAACCGCTCCTCTACCGTCTGCAGGGGCGTCGCTTGCCGACGGAGCAGACCGTAGTGGTTACGCCGGTGAGAGACATCCCTTCGAAACCGGGGGTCGAGGAGTTTCTCCGCGTCAATATCGGCCAGGTAGGCGGCCGTTATGTCGCCGTGCCGCTGCCGAGGGCGGCCGGGTCCATCACGAGTCTGACCCGGGCAGAAGGCCTGATCAGGGTTCCTCTTCTGACGGAGGGGATCTCACGCAAGGAGACGGTGGAGGCGACGCTCCTCGTGGACCGTGAAGAGTTGAGCCGGACGGTGGTGATGATCGGAAGCCACGACATGACCATCGACATCCTGGCCGACGAATTACGGCGGCTGGGCCTCCCGGCCCGGATCGTCTCGGGGAATGTGGGAAGTCTGGGAGGGTTGCTGGCGCTCAAGAAAGGATCGTGCCACATGGCTGGTTCGCATCTCCTGGATGTGGAATCCGGCCGGTACAATCTGCCTTACATCGAGCGCTACTTGAAGGAAGTGCAGGTGGCCGTCTTTCACCTCGCCTTGAGGGACCAGGGCCTGATGGTCGCCAAGGGCAACCCCAAGGGGATCGAAAGCCTTCAGGATTTGACGCGGCCGGACGTCCTGTTCGTCAATCGGCAGGCCGGTTCGGGAACGCGGGTTCTCCTCGATTACAGCCTCCAATCGGCCGGTATTGATTCTGCCGACGTCAGGGGGTATGATCAGGAGGAATTCACGCACACGGCCGTCGCGGTGGATGTCGTGAGCGGGGTGGCGGATTGCGGGATGGGGATCTTCGCCGCCGCCAAGGCGCTGGACCTCGATTTTATCCCCGTAGTGCGGGAGCAGTACGACGTCGTGGTGCTGCGCGAGGCGCTCGAGTCCGAGGCGGTCCGGATGGCGATCGAAACGATGCGATCCGATGATTTTCGACGACGCGTCACGGCGATGGGGGGCTACGATCCCTCTCGAAGCGGTGAACTCTGGCAGGAGGTGGGTTGAGGTGGAGGAGCGAAAAGCACAGCCGGACAGCGAGGGCGCCGAAGCCCTGCGGTTGAAGACGCGGCTTTGGATCGTCGATGAAAACGATCGTATCATCATGGGCGAAGGCCGGAGGGAAATCCTCGAAACGATCGACAAGACCGGGTCCATCAACCAGACGGCCAAGCTCATGAAGATGTCCTACAAGGCGGTCTGGGGCAAGATCAAGGCGACCGAAAAGACGCTGGGGCGGCGGATTGTGCACACGGACCGGAAAGAAGGCACGCATCTGACCGATGCCGGACGTGAACTCCTCGAAAAGTACCGGGTCCTGAAAGAGCAGTGCATCGCCGAAGAAAACCGGATGTTTTCGAAGCTGTTCAGGGGCCAGGCGCCGAGCTGAGGGGGGAGCTTCGCGTCCAATGGGGACTGGGCGCTCGGTTATGAACGCCCCCGGTCAGGAGGAGATGATGAAGGTCAACAAGCTGGATCACATCTGTATCGCCGTCCGGGATTTGGAGGCGGCTAAAAAGTTTTGGGAGCCGGTTCTCGGAAAGAGCGGACCGGACGATGCCTACGTCGATGAGCCGGAGAAGATCCGCGTGGCGCGGTATTGGGTCGGCGAGGTGGGTTTCGAGTTGATGGAGTCGACGACGCCGGACGGCCCGGTGGCCAAGTGGATCGACAAGCACGGCGAGGGGGTGATGCTCGTGAGCCTGAACGTGGACGACACCCGCAAGGCCGTCGAGGAGCTCCAATCGAAGGATTATCCCTTCATCCCCACCCCGGACGGGGAGGTGGCAAGGCCTTTCCGGGACTGCGAATTCGCCTTTGTTCATCCCAAAAAGATGAACAATGTTCTACTCGAAGTGATCGATTATAAATGGGATGAATTGAAGAAATAGACCGAGGGTACGCGATGTCCAGTCAACTAGTCTCTATTCCGACCGCTCGAACGATCAACTATCTGCGTGTTTCGATAACGGACCGGTGCAATCTGCGCTGCTGCTACTGCATGCCCGAGGACGGTGTCCCGGTGATGCCGCACAAGGAGGTTCTCTCTTATGAAGAAATGCTCCGTTTGATCGGGGTCTTCGTCCAGGCCGGGATCCGGAAAGTCCGCATCACCGGCGGCGAACCGCTGGTCCGGAAGGATGCCGTGGATCTGCTGGGCAGGCTTCATCAAATGCCTGGACTGGAAGAGGTGACCCTGACGACCAATGGGGTGCTCCTGAAGGAATTCGCCGCGCAACTCAAAAAGAGCGGCGTCAGCCGACTCAACATCAGTCTGGATTCCCTCAAAAGGGAGCGTTTTGCACGGATTACGCGGCGGGACCGGTTCGATGACGTCGTCGCCGGGATTCATCTGGCCGAGAGCCTCGGGTTCGATCCGATCAAGATCAATGTGGTGACCATGCGCGGAGTGAACGACGACGAGATCGGGGACTTCTACCTGCTGGCTAAGGAACGTCCCTATCAGATCCGCTTCATCGAGTATATGCCGGTCGGTGCCGCCAACAGCTGGGATCCGGCCCAGTTCATCTCGTCGAAGGAGATTTACGAGACCATTTCGCAGTTCGGTCGGCTGGAGCCGCTGGATGCCGGGATGCTCGACGGCCCCGCGCGCTGCTACCGGTTGGTCGAAGGGGCCGGTCAAATCGGTTTCATCAGTGCCCTGAGCGACCACTTCTGCGAGCGCTGCAACCGCCTGCGCCTCACCGCGGACGGACAGCTGAGGACCTGCCTTTTCTCCGACGCCGAGGTGTCCCTCAAGACCCCTTTGCGGCAGGGCGGCTCGGACGAGGAACTCCTCGATCTCATCAGGCGGGCGATCAAAAACAAGCCGAAAGGTCACGGGCTGCAGCGGGTGCGTCCTGAGGCCTGCCTGCGTCAGATGTCCCGAATCGGCGGATAATCACTCCAGCATGATTCTGCCTCGAAATCCGCATAGCCATCACGAGGGCCATTGCTCTGTTCGAAAGGAGTATTGATACGACGATGCCCGAAACGATCGCGGCGCCGCCGGTGGTTGCATTTGTCGGCTGGTCGGATAGCGGAAAGACGACCTTCATCGAAAAGCTGATACCGGTCCTGGTGAAGTCCGGTCTGCGTGTTGGAACCGTCAAACACCACAAGGGGGGATTCGAGATGGACCGCGCCGGAAAGGACAGCTGGCGCCACAAACAGGCGGGCGCCGCCGCGACGCTCGTATCCTCCCCTGTGCGGATCGGGATGGTGCAGGATGTGGACCATGATTACACCCTGGATGAATTGCTCCCCTTTTTCAGGAATGTCGACCTCGTTCTGGCCGAGGGATACAAGCACGAGGCTGAGAAGAAGATCGAGGTGTTTCGGCCTCTTTCTGCGGAGTCCCAGCCGCTTTGTGCGAACGACCCCCACCTGATCGCTCTGGTGAGCGATCTGCCGCTGGACCTGGGCGTGCCGCGTTTCGGCCTGGAGGATGCGGGTGCTGTGGCGCAGTTCCTGGCGGCCTTTTTCGATGTTACCCCACACAAATAGAGTTTTCATCCGGAAATGGTCTTTTTGGCCCATTTTGGCGTCAATCTGCACGTTTGCTTGATATTGGCCAAACCGGGACCCGGCGTGAAGCGGTGGGACTGAGCACGCGCAGTGTGTAAAGAAAAATCCTCATTTCCGGATGGGAAACTGGGTTCTAACAGGAAGTGATTTCCGGATGGGATTTAGATAAGGATCTCTTTCGTTGCGGGAGATTTTTCTTGTATCTTTAAATATAGAAAATTAAAATAACCGGTTATGTATTTAGAGCCTCCTCCAGTGTGAACATGGAAGCGTTCATGTACGGGAGGCTTTCGTGTATCCTGAAGAGGGTGCATTGGGGAGCGGTTCTCCAACTCTGCAGGGTATTTCGAGGAGGTTCAGTCGGCAGGCTGAAAAGAACCGCCTGCCGGGAAAGTTTGGCCGGAGCTCGGCCGGGGAGAGAAAATGATCCAGGTTCCGCTCGTTGCCCAAGGGCCCGCCGCCGTTCTCGCGGCGGGTGCCCCTGGGGGAGATATCCTTCATATGGTGCTCGGCGCCGGTTTGATGGTCAAGCTGGTGTTGCTGATTTTGCTGGTTTTCTCGGTTGTTTCATGGGCCATCATCCTGATAAAGGCACGGCTTCTGCGCAAGGCCCGCAAGGAAACGGAAAGCTTTCTGGACCTGTTCAAAGAGGGCCTGGAGCTCAAAAAGATATTCGCGGCGGCCGAGAACTATGGATTCAGTCCGGTGGCACGCCTGTTCAGATCCGGATATGCGGAATTCAACCGGCTGAAAAAGATCGAACTCTCACTCGCGGCAGAAGAGGGGCACATCGCTGATTCCGGATCTCTCGTCTGGTCCAGGCAGACCATGATGGACAACCTGAACAGGGCTCTCGAAAAAGAGGTGATCGATCAGGTGAACCGATTCGAGGATTCCCTGGGTTTTCTGGCGACGACTGGAAATGCGGCGCCTTTTGTGGGACTTTTCGGAACCGTTTGGGGTATCATGGAGTCATTCCATTCCATCGGTCTGAAAGGGGCGGCCAATCTCGCCGTTGTTGCGCCCGGGATCTCCGAGGCGCTGGTGGCGACAGCGGCCGGGCTCGCCGCCGCGATTCCCGCAGTTGTGGCTTTTAATGCTTTCAACCGGCGGGTTTCCGCGTTGAGGGTGGATATGGATATCTTTACCGCCGATTTTCTAAGCATGGTCGAACGGCAGTTGCTCAAACGCCAGACCATCGGGCGGCCGGTGCGATAGAGGGTGGGATGGGACACATCGGCGATCAAAAAAAGTTCATGTCGGAGATTAACGTCACCCCTCTGGTGGACGTCATGCTGGTGCTCCTGATCATTTTCATGGTTACGACACCCATGCTCATGCAGGGCGTGGATGTCAATCTGCCGAAGACCGATTCCCGCCCCATCAAGACGAAGGAGGATCCGCTGATCATCACCATCCAGAAAGACCAGAAGATCCTTTTCGAAGACCACGAGATGCCGATGGAAGGTCTGGAAACCAAGATCAGCAAGATCTTCGAAAACAGACGGGATAAAGAGGTGCTCCTCCGCGCCGACCGTGACGTGTCCTACGGCTTTGTCATGCAGGTCATCGCGCGGGTCAAGGCGGCGGGGATTGACAAACTCGGTATGGTAACCGAACCACTTGAGTGAGGCCCGGAATGTCCTGGGTGATGCACGGGCGGGCTGCGAGGGCGATGCAGCCGAATTGGCCGTCGATGCTGCTGATATCCGCCCTGCTCCATGTGTGCGCATTTGCTGTGCTCCTGCTCGTTCCGGATGCGATGCCTACGCGCGACATAAAAGGGACGGTTTACGAGGTGAGCTTGGTGGATTTGCCGAACCGGCTCGGTTCTCCGGACAAGGCGCCGAAGGCGGGCAAGGGAGCGCCGGCTGCGTTGCCGAAGGCCTCCGCTCCGAAACCAGCCGCCCCCAAGCCGTCGGTTGTGCCTAAACCTCTGCCCCCCCAGCCGCCGGCAGTCAAGAAGATCGCCCCGGTGGAGAAGGCACCGGAAAAGGTCGTTCCAATCGCCAAGCGGACGATCGAAAAACCGGTCAAAGCGGACAAGCCTCCTGAGGCAAGCCCTGCAAAGCGTGTCGACGAGGCGCTTTCCAAGATCGAAAAGCAGGCGGCGGAGAGAAGGCAGAGGGAGGCGGCGGAGCGTGCGAAGCGCGAGGCGGCTGAGCGTGCAAGGCGGGATGCGAAAAAGGCCGCCGCCGGGGATGAGAACCGGATCGACAGCGCCGTCGCCCGTCTGGAGGAGCGCCTGCGGACCAGCGGGGGCGGAAGCGGGGAGGGGGGTGCCCCCGGCGGCGGCGGACCGGTGCAGGGAATTTCCCTGCGTATCTATGAGATGGAGGTGACGAATTGGATCAAGAGCAACTGGTCCTACCCCGTCGCACTGACGGAGCCCGATCAGCGGAAAGACTTGATGGCGGTCGTGCTGGTGAAGGCCAAGAATGACGGGACGGTGTTGGATGTCATGTTGAAGGAGTCTTCGAAAAACCCTGTGTTCGATCAATCGGTGCTGAAGGCGGTCGAGCGCTCCGATCCGTTGCCACCGTTTCCGGATGGGTTCAATCGGCCCATCGGAGAGTTTGAAATCACATTTAATCTGAGTGAATTCGAGGGGATGTAATTTTTGCTCGGTGAGGGGTTGGCAGGATGTCTTTTGTTTTTCCGTTGAGCCGGATGATGGCGGTTGCTGCAGTCGGTGTGTCGGTTTTTCTGGGTGTGGTGTTGTTCCCTTGTTCCGCGAATGCCTCTGCCCGTTTCTATATCGATATCAACGCGCCTTCCACGCCGCGATTCAAGATCGCCATCCCCGATTTCCTCAATCTGGGAGGAGAGGCGCCGAAAGGTGTTTTTACGGATCCACTGGACGGCATCATGTCCAATGATCTCGATTTGAGCGGATTCTTCGAGCCGATGGACAAAGGCGCCTTTCTCGAGGCGCCGGGGGATGCCGGAAACCTGGAGGTGACGCAGTTCAAAAACTGGTCTGTTATCGGTGCAGAGCTTCTTCTCAAAGGTGGATACCGTCTTGAGGGGGATGAACTCGAGATCGACGTAAAGCTCTACGACGTCTTCTCCGGTCGCCAGATCCTGGGGAAGCGGATGACGGGCCGTGCTGCCGGCCACCGGTATCTCGTTCACCGTTTAGCGGGCGAGATTATCAAACTCCTTACCGGGAACGAAGGGATATTTCAGAGCAAGCTGGCCTTCGTCGGAACGGCGACCGGGAACAAGGAAATCTACGTATGCGACTTCGACGGCTATAACCCGGTTCAGATCACCCGTGACAAGAGCATCGCGCTTCTTCCGCGGTGGTCTCCCGACGGAGGGAATATCCTTTTCACCTCGTACAAAGACGGCGGGGGCCCTAAGCTTTATCTCAAAGAGTGGCCCGGAGGGGCTGTCAGGCGAATCTCGGGTGATGCAGGCCTGAACATCGGAGCCGGGTGGGCCCCGGATGGCCGGAGCGTCGCCCTGACCCGCAGCGGCAAGGGAAATCCTGATATCTATCTGATCGACCCGGCGGGGAAAAACATCAGGCAGCTTACGAACCACTGGGGCATCGACGTCTCGCCGACCTTTTCCCCTGACGGCAGCCGCATCGCTTTCGTATCGAATCGGTCGGGATCACCGCAAATTTACGTGAAGGACCTCCGCTCCGGCTCGGAGGAGCGGATTACGTTCGAAGGCAGATACAATACGTCGCCGTCGTGGTCCGCTCTCGATCGTATTGCTTATGTGTCCATGCAGGACGGGAATTTCGATATCTATGCCATCGACCCGGACGGAAGGCGGCTGATGCGTTTGACGGACGGCCAGGGAAACAACGAGGACCCCTGCTGGTCTCCGGACGGGCGCTATTTGACATTCAGCTCGAACCGTACCGGGCGCTATCATATATATATGATGACTGCAAACGGTCAGAACCAAAAGAGGCTTACCTCAGGCGCGGGTGAACAGACAGCGCCGTCGTGGGCCCCTTAGCCCTTGTCTTTTTGTTTTACAGGTTGTTTAGGGGGCTGGTTTATCCTTAAAGCGGGAGGAAACCGCGGCCGGTCCTTTTCGTTGGTGCCCATTCGAAAGCATGCTTCACGGCATAGCCGAACTTTGATCCACAAATATAGACGGGGTTCCTGGTGGCTTTCGGGAGATCGATCCGCGTGTTGAAGATGTTCTCGAAGACGGCCACACAGGCGAAAACACCCGTTGGCATTGGAGCAAAGGTGGAAAAACCGTTTCCGGATGAGTGTGGCTTACCGTGAAGAGATGCTTTCAGCTTGGGTACTGACGTGGCACCCATCCAGGACCTTTCGGACTTTTTCGAGGTGTTGGAGCACGATGCAATGTGAGGGGCCGACTTATGAAGGGAGGGATGTGTAGACCCTTGAAATGCAAGGGTCAACGTGTTAGAAGTGAACCGTTTGAATGAGCCTGTGCCCTGGGAAATCGTGCGAAGCGTTTCAGGGCCGGCGAATAGGGTCGGATTTGAAGACCGGCTGAATGGATGGCCGGGAGTGTCTCACATGGAAATTTTAGGGAGGTAGAGTTGAAATGTTTTCGAAACGGTTGTTCGAAGTCCTGTTTTGTTTGATGTTGGGTGTGGCGCTTTTGTCTACCGTTTCTTGCGCGAAGAAGCAGGTTGCGGTTTCTGACGCCACAGGCGTGAAGTCCGGGGTGACCGATGACAGTGCAGATCGCGCCAGGGAAGCTGAACGGGCCCGGATGATGGAACTCGAAAGGGCACAGAGGCTGGCCCAACAGCAGGTGGAGGCCTTTCAGAACGAGCGGATCTATTTCGATTTCGACCGCTCCGACCTTCGGTCTGAAGCCAAAGTCATTTTGCAGAAAAAGGCCGAGTGGCTGAGGTCGAACACGGAATACCGTCTGGTCGTAGAAGGCCATTGCGATGAGCGCGGTACCAACGAGTACAACCTTGCACTGGGTGATCGGCGTGCCAATACGACGAAGGACTACCTCGTGGCGCTAGGCGTGGACGATATGCGGATCTCCACGATCAGCTATGGGGAAGAGAAACCGCTGGATCCGGGGCATAACGAAGAGGCGTGGAGCCAGAACCGGCGCGCTGAATTTCGCCTGAGCAAATAGTGCCTCTCCACATCGAGTTTTCGGGCGCTGTTGAATATGCAGCCCGGAGACAGGGAGGTTCAGAGTCCCATATCCGGTGCTTCCTACAAGGTTTGCAGAAGAGGCCTGGGCGATGCCGGGTGTGCGATTCCAAGGATCTTGGATCGTTTTCGGGGCGACTTTGCTCCTGTGCGAAAACCCGGTAGGGCGACAGGTTGGTTGTCCCGAAACGGCAGTTGGTTTATTGGGAACGAGGGGTGGCGCCGGACCGTGGTTTGTGCTCCACCCCTCGTTTTTGTCGGATCTGAGGGAGTCTTTCGCTTCGATCCGTGGGTTTGAAGGTCATTTGTCGGATGGGGGTAAAGAAGGCATGGTGATATCTGGCTGGATCGAAAGCGGGAAGATGATTTGTGTATTTGGGCTTATCACGGCGTTCTTTCTGGGATGCGCCAGCAGCCAGGATGTTCTTTATCTGAATGACCGGGTGGCTGCATTGGATCAACAGATGACCCAGATGCAGGAGCGGGTCGAGAAGGATGAATTGGGTTCTATACGTGCTACGCAGGCGGACATGATGACCGATCTCGGGCGGGTCAAGACCGAAATGCAGGAACTGCGCGGCATGACGGAGGAAAATCAATATCTTCTCAAGCACGGCTCTCTCAAGCCGGGAGCCGGGGAAGACCGGGCGGCCACCGGCATCGAAGATCTCAGCCGGCGGGTGGCGGTGCTCGAGCGGGGCTTGCGCCAGGTTCAGGGCTACCTGAATCTGGAAGAGGCCTCGGAGCCCCCGGCTGCGGTTTCGGCCGAAAAGGCAGCGCCGGCGGATACGGATGCAAAGGCGCCGGCCGCTGTCGAGGCGGCTAAGCCTCGTCCCTCCGACCAGGTCTTGTATGAGCAGGTCCTGGCGGAGTTCCGGGCTGGGCAGTATGAAAAAGCCATCCAGGGGTTCAATTCGTTTCTGGCCGAATACCCGAAGTCTTCACTGGCCGACAATGCGCAGTTCTGGATAGGCGAATCCTACATGGCTCAGAAGCAGCACGAACAGGCTATCCTCGCGTATCAGAAAGTCATCAAGAATTATCCGAACGGCAACAAGGTTCCGAGCGCCATGTTGCGCCAGGCTTTGGCATTTTACGAAATCAACGACAAGACCAGCTCGCACCTGCTGCTCCGTCAAATCATGAAAAAATACCCTGACTCCCCGGAGGCCAAGATCGCAAAATCCAAGCTCGAAACTCTGAAGTGACGCTAGGTTCCCAACCCCGCGCCGAGCCTTTGGCCTTGGACTGTGCTGTGGGAGGAACGGGCTTGGCTGGAGCCAGAAAGGGGCCGGATGGGGCGGGAAGCGTTTTTGGCCGACCGATGAGGCGTTCGAAGAGGATAGCGGATGGCCGATTCTAGGACCTGGAGGCTTAAGATGAGGGTTGATCGGTTGTTTTTTTTGATCCCGGCGCTGATGCTGGCGAGTGCAATGATGTGGGGCAGCTGCGTTGCATGGGCGCAGGACCGGGACCTGTACACCTTGGAGCGCAGCATTGCGGAGGCGGTGGAAAACAACCCCGATCTTCGGGCGACGATGGAGACAAAATATCAGGCCGAAATGGCGAAAAAACAAGCTGGTGCGGAGTTTTTGCCCAAGGCCAGCACCACCTACGGCTATACCCGCTTGAACGAGGCGCCTCAGTTTCGTTCGGATCTTCTTCCGGGAGTCGAGATCAATGTTGGGACGCTCGATAATTATCAGTGGAAAGGAACGGTGACCCAACCTCTCTTTACCGGGTTCGCATTGACGAGCGCCTATGAACTGGCCAAGTTGGGAGTCGATCAGGCCGAGTTGAACATCGCGAGGGCGAAGCTCGACCTGATTTTGAGCGTCAAGGAAGCGTATTTCAACGTGCTGATCGCCGACAAGGCGGTGCTGGTAGCCGAACAGGCGGTCCAGTCGCTCGAGTCGAACCGTAATGTCGCGGATAATTTTTACAAAGTCGGTATCATCCCGGTCAACGATTTGCTGAAGGCGGAGGTCGAACTGGCGAACGCCAGACAGAAACTCGTGGGCGCGCGGAATTCAGCCGTTCTGGCGCGGGCGGCATTCAACAATGTCTTAGGCAGGCCGGTCGCCCTCCCAGTGCAGGTCCAGGACATTTTGGCCTATTCACCGGAGGAGGGTGATTTCGAGGCCTATGTGTCCAAGGCCCTGAAGAACCGCCCGGAGATGAAGCTGCTCGAAACCAATATTCTTCAAGTCGAACAGCAAAAGCGGATCGCCGCGAGCGACTATTATCCGGATGTCGTACTGAGTTATGACTACATCAAAGAGGGCGACTCACCCGGTGTGTCCGGCAGCCCCTACCATGACGCAAACAGCTGGCAGATCACAGCGGGCCTGACCTGGACCTTCTGGGAGTGGGGTAAAACGCGCTACGCCGTCCATGAGAAGGAAAGCCAGCAGAGGGAGTTGATGCACACCAGGCAGTCACTGGAAGAAGGCATCGGTCTGGAAGTGAAAAACGCCATGCTGGATATCAGCACCGCGGCGGAGAATATTCCGACGACGGAGAAGGCTCTGGACCAGGCGGAAGAGAACCTGCGGGTTAACGAGGAGCGTTACAAGGCGGAGGTGACGACGATTACCGAGGTCCTCGATGCCCAGACCCTTTTGACGGAAGCGCGCGTCAACTACTATAGGGCCCTGTACAACCACAACCTCGCCAAGGCCCGGCTGCAGCGCGCTATGGGAATTGATTGAAATGACGATATTTTCCGGAAACTGCCGAGGGTTCCGCCATGATACAGCTTTTCCGGTTGAGCAAGAGTTTCGGGGCCTGTGTCGCACTGAAAGATGTCAACCTCACGCTGAATACCGGTGAGTTCATCTTTTTGACCGGGCCGAGCGGGGCCGGTAAGACGACCCTGCTGCGGCTGATTTTTGGATCGGAGAGGCCGACGAGCGGGGGAATCTTGATCCATGGCATCAACCTGAGCCGGATCAGCCGCTCGAATCTCGACTTGCTTCGCCGTAAGATCGGTTTCGTGTTTCAGGATTTCAAACTGCTGCCCGGCAAGACGGTTTTCGAAAATGTAGCCCTGGCCCTGGAGGTATGCGGCGAGCGCCCGGGAACGATCCGCAAGAAGACCCACCAAACCCTTCGATCATTGGGCCTGGCGGACAAGGAGTCCATGTTCCCGCTGGAACTGTCGGGGGGTGAACAGCAGCGGGTGGCGATCGCACGGGCGATCGTCAAGGACCCGCTCATCCTGTTGGCCGATGAGCCCACCGGCAATCTGGATTGGGATCTGACGCTTGAAATCATGCATGTCCTACGCAAGATCCACGCGAAAGGGACCACTGTGATCATTGCGACGCACAACCGGGAGCTGCTGGAGGAGATGGGGCATCGACGGATCAGACTCGATCGGGGTGCCGTTTTGGATGACCCATGAAAATCTATCTGATCGTTTATCTGTTTCGTCAGGCGATGGCCGGGTTGCGCGCCAACCGAATGGTGCAGCTGATCGGGATAGGCACGATGACGGTATCTCTGCTGATCTTCGGGTTTTTCCTTCTCCTTTTCGTCAACCTGAATAGCTGGGTCCGCGGTTGGGGTGACAGCCTTTTCGCCTCCGTCTATATTCGGAGTGATGCAGAAGAGCCTGTAAAGCGGCAGGTCGAGGGGCTCATCGCGTCATTCGAGGGCGCGGAATGCGTGCGAACCGTGTCGAGCGAGGAGGCGATGCAGATCTTGCGGAGGGCACTCGGGGACCAGAAGGAAATCCTGGATGATCTGCCTGATCCCAACCCGCTGCCCATCGCCCTGGACGTGGTGTTCGAGGCGGCGAAGGTGGACGGGGCGGAGCTTCTGGAATTCAAGCGGAGTGTCGAGGCGTTGCCCGGTGTCGATGAGGTCGTGTTGAGCGAGGACTGGCGCGGGCGGGCTCGCGCTTTGCTTGACGTGCTGAGGATTGGAGGCACCGTGCTCGGAGGGCTTCTGGCGGTGGGGGTGCTTTTTATCGTCGTCAATACCATCAAGTTGACGATTTATGCACGCCGGGAGGAGATCGAAATTGCGAAACTGGTCGGGGCAACCGACTGGTTTGTCAAGACGCCCTTCCTCCTCGAGGGTCTGGTGCAGGGCGTTTTGAGCGGAGCCGTGTCCTTGGGTATTCTCTATCTGAGCTATCTGCTTCTTTCCGCGAGGGAGATCCAGTGGATGGATATCCCGGTTCTGGAGGTCGTGTTTGTTCCTCCCCACCTGCTGTTAGCCGTTTTCGCCGGCAGCGCGCTGTTGGGGGTTATTGGCAGTCTGATCGCCGTGAGCCGTTTCTTCGACGTATGAGAGGTTTTTTTGAGCGCCGGCCGGATTTTCCAGGTGGTGATCGTCATGGGTGCCTTGTGGATTTGGGGCTCCCCTGGGATGTCCCGGGCGGCGGAAAATGCGGTGCGTCGGCTCGATCAAATCGAGACCCACCTTTCGGAGGAGGCGCAGAAACTCGAGGCCGCTCAGCTGCGCGAAAAAGACCTGCTGGCCGAGTTGTCCATGCTGCAGGAGAAGGTTCGATCCGGTGAGGCGGCCCTGGATCGCCTGAACAGGGAACAGCGGGCATTGGAGCAGGAAATTGAATCCCGGAAGGAAGCCATCGCCGGGATGGAAGATGCGGCCGCTGCCATAGAAGCGCAGCTCGCCCGAAGACTGAACGTATTTTACAAGTTTGCCCGGGAAGGGTATCTGAAGACGATTTTCTCGTCCCAGGGCCTGCGCGAACTGCTGCATCTGATCAAATACCTGAAGGTAATCGTCAGCCGCGACGGGAGGGAATTACAGTGGCTCGTGGAAGAGTCTTCGGCCGGCAGACAGAAGATAGCCGAACTCGAGGCCGGCCTGCAAGATGCCCTGACGCGGCATCGGGCTCTGGAACAGCAGGCCGCTGCGATGCAGGAAGAGCTGGGGGGCAGGGTTCTCGATCTCGTAAAGGTTCATCAGGAAAAGGATTTTTACGAGACGGCCGTGAGGGAACTCGAGGTGGCCGCCAAGGAAATGAGGGATCGGCTTTCGATGCTGAAGGAGGAAGAATCGCCGTCGAAAGAACGTGCTTTTTCGGATTTTGAGAGGGCCAAGGGGAGTTTGCAGCCTCCTTTGCCCGGAGAGATTGTTTCCGCTAAAGACTTCTTGAGTAAGAACGACCTCGATCAGCGCAAGGGCGTCTTCATCCGTGGGGATGAGGATACGGTGAAAGCCGTGTTCCCCGGCCGGATTGATTTTTCTGGAAGGCTGAAAGGATACGGTGATATGATTATCATGAATCACGGACGCCGATTTTATACCGTTATGGGCCAGTTGGCCGAGCGGCGCAGAAAGACGGGAGAGTGGGTGGAGGCGGGGGAGGTGTTGGGATCGGTAAAAGGTGGAGGACCGCTCTACTTCGAGATCAGGACGGGAACGGAGAACCTCGACCCGCGTGAATGGTTCGGTCTGCCATGACGGTCTGTTCTGCCTGAAGCTGAGGGTGAAGGTCCGGGCGTGTGAGATGCAGGCAGGGTGATCGATGGTGTTTTGGTCAATGATCTTTCCCTGCACCGGCCAAGCCGGTGAAAAGATCTTCCTGTTTTCGTTTGGAACTGTGGAAAGGAATCAACTGAGCGGCGCCCCTCTTGCGGCGGGGGCGAGGAGAAACGAATGCATCAGTTTGCGAAAAGATTCGGCAGGTATTTTGGGCTGGCGTGCCTGGTCATCCTGGGGTCTTTCCTTTTGAACGGCCGGCATGACTCTGTGCGTGCCGGGACCGACGATGTCTACAAGAACCTCGAGGTATTCGCGGAGGTCCTGCGCGAGGTGGAACAGAACTATGTGGAGCCGAAGGATGCTCAGACACTGATCTACGGCGCTATCAAAGGGATGGTTGGGAGCCTCGATCCCCATTCCTCCTTCATGACGCGGGAGGAGCATCAGGAGTTGATGCAGGAGACCCAGGGCAGTTTTACGGGGATCGGCATCGAGATCACGCTGAAAGACGATGTGCTGACCGTCGTTTCTCCTATCGAGGGGACCCCGGCCTATGATGCGGGCTTGCAGGCGGGGGACAAGATCATCAAAGTCGAAGACAAGTTCACCAAAGACATGACGCTGACCGAGGCGGTCAAGATGATCCGCGGTCCCCGGGGGACAGAAGTCCATTTGACCATCATCCGTGAGGGGGAAGAGGCCCCCCTGGAATTCGCCATCAAAAGGGATGTCATTCCCCTGAAGAGTGTCAAGGTCTTCAGGCTGACCCCGGATATCGGTTATGCCAGGGTATCCACGTTCCAAAGCAAAACGGCTGAAGAGCTATCTCAGGCGTTGGATGGCCTGGAGCAGAGTGGGGAGTTGAAAGGGCTCATCCTCGATTTGCGGAACAACCCGGGCGGCCTTTTGTCCCAGGCCATAGACGTGTCGGACCTTTTTCTCGATTCCGGATTTATCGTGACGACCAAGGGACGGATTTCCTCCCAGAACATCGAGGCGAGCGCGCACCGGGATGATCACGCAAGGCCGTACCCCATCGCTGTGCTGGTGAACGGGGGGAGCGCCAGCGCGGCCGAGATTGTGGCCGGGGCGTTGCAGGACAACGGCCGCGCACTGGTCGTGGGTACCAGGACCTTTGGCAAGGGGTCGGTCCAGACGATCCTGCCTCTTTCGGACGGCTCCGGGTTGAGGCTGACCACTTCTTTATATTACACTCCCAGCGGACGTTCGATTCAGTCGAGCGGGATCATGCCGGATGTGGAAGTGCCCTTTGTCAGGGCTGAAAAGGACAAGGCCAAAGAAGACCTCTCGCTCATGATGAGGGAAGAGGACCTGGAGGGGCACCTGCCCTCCGAAAAATCCGATGCGGAGGAAGGCGCCGAAAAGGATGCCAAAGATCCGGGAGAGGAGGCCGCACAGGCCCTCCTCGAAAAAGACAACCAAGTTCGGTATGCCTTGGATCTGCTGAAAAGCTGGAAGGTTTTTTCCAGGATAAAGTCGGCATCCTGATATTGTCCGAAGCGTTAGGAAAACAGGGCCCCAAGGGTTTCTCCAGGGTGTTGGAAAGCGGGCGCGTGGATCGGCGCGCGGTTCTGGTGTCTGGTTGGGAGCGAAAAGGAGAACGAAAAGAAAACCTCGCAAGCGGACAAAGCGGTCAGGATTCCGCCCCTTGGCCATTGGGCTTTTCCTCTCCTTTCTTGGCCTGGTGGCCTTCTCGTTATGGGTTTTCCGGGAGAAAGGGTTCACCGGGGATGCGGTCCGGACCATTCCGCCCTTCGAAGAGGTTGTCAGCGTTCCCGAAGGCTTCCGCGATGCCGTAGGGGAGATAGACAGATCTGTTTATCGCGTGCTTTTCGATTCGGGGATCGACGAGGAGAGTGTCTCTTTCGAGCGGGTTATTCCTCAGCATCGCGACGGGATCGTGTGGGATTATGCCGAGCTTTCGGTCCGCTGTTCGAATGAGGAGTCTGCGAGGAAGCTGGCACATGCCCTGGCACAAAACGCGGATGTCTATGACGCCCCTAAGATCCGGGGAAGGATCTTATCCTCGACGGGCGGGCGGATGGTGATCGAGATCAGCAAGGACAATCTGCGGACTCATCTCGTATCGCTTGTGTGGGGTGTTCCAGAGGATCGGAAAGCTCCGCGCCATCCCAAGCTTGCAATCGTCATCGACGATATCGGATATGACCAGCGGATGGCAGACGCCCTGATGTGTCTGGACTTTCCGCTGAGCCTTTCCATCCTGCCCTACGGCCCCTTTTCACGGGATGCCCTCGAGAAGTGCGAGGAACGTGGGCTGGAAGTGCTCTTGCATCTGCCGATGGAGCCGAAGGGTTACCCGGAGGTGGATCCGGGCGAGGGTGCGGTGCTGCTGCAGATGGATGAGATCCAGATCGTTGACGCGCTGGATCGGGCCCTTGAGCGGGTGCCCGGTGTCAAAGGGGTCAACAATCACATGGGATCCGCCTTCAGCGAGAACCTGCAGAAGATGCGTGTCGTGTTTGCATTTTTGAAGTCGCACGATCTGTATTACCTGGACAGCCGCACCAGCCCTCGAAGCGTCGCCATCGATCTGGCGGGTGATCTCGGGCTCGAGGCTGTGAGCAGGAATGTTTTTCTCGATGACGACCCTTCGCTGCGGGCCGTTAAGACGCAGATGGAGCGATTGCTGAGTCTTGCCCGGCATAACGGTTCGGCCGTGGGGATCGGTCACCCGTACGAATCCACCTTGCAGGTCCTGCGGGAATCCGCCTCGCGGATTCGCAGTGAATTCGAGGTGGTGGCTGTTTCTGAGTTGGTGAAAACCCGTTGACTCATCTGCCGCTCGGATGCCTGGGGCGACACCGGATGGGGCTGGACGCACGTTGCGGCCACTTTGGCAGAGAGGGTTTTTCCGCCTTGCGGCGGAGGAAGGGAGAGGTTTTTGAAGGTTCCACTACTTGATCTAAAAATGCAGTACGCTCGGATTCGTGATGAAATCGACCAGGCTGTGAAAGAGGTCTGCGAATCGCAGCAGTTCATCCTGGGGCCGGTGGTCGCTCAGTTGGAGAAGGAGATTGCCGGCTATTGCGGGAGTGCCTATGCTGTGGGCGTTTCCTCGGGAACGGATGCTCTCCTCATCTCGCTGATGGCATGCGGAATAGGCAACGGCGACCTGGTGATCACGACGCCTTTCACCTTTTTTGCGACGGTAGGTTCCATTGTTCGAGTGGGGGCTACGCCCCTGTTCGTCGATATCGACGAGAAGACCTATAATATGGATCAAAGGATCCTGGGCGAGAGGCTCGATCGGCTGCCCGAGGAGCAGCGTCGACAGGTCAAGGCAATCGTCCCGGTCCACCTTTTCGGCCAGTGTGCGGATATGTCTCCCATCCTGGAGATCGCAGGAAGATACGGGCTTGCGGTCATCGAGGACGCTGCGCAGGCATTGGGCGCGGAATATCGGCTTCCATCAGGTGAAACGGTGAGGGCCGGTGCGATGGGGCAGATGGGGTGTTTCTCCTTCTTCCCCTCCAAGAATCTGGGGGCTTTCGGGGACGCGGGGATGGTAACCACCCATGATGAGGAACTCGCCTCGAGGCTGAATCTGCTGCGTGTGCATGGGGCAAGAACGAAGTATTACCATGATCTGTTGGGAGGGAATTTCAGGCTGGATGCGATCCAGGCGGCGGTGCTGCGGGTCAAGCTTCGGTATCTCGATCGATGGACAGAGGGCAGGCGGCGGAACGCGGACATTTACAGACGCTTGTTCGAGGAGAAAGGCCTGAAGGAGATTGGCTTGCCGTTCGAAGACACGCCCCGACATATTTTCAATCAATTTGTCATAAGAGTCCCATACGACCGGGACGGATTGAAAAGCTTCCTGAATGAGCAAGGCATTGGATGCGAGATTTATTACCCAGTCCCGATGCATATGCAGCCCTGCTTCTCGATGCTCGGGCATCGGCCTGAAGATTTCCCAGTGGCCTTGGAGGCATCCGAAACGACGTTGGCGTTGCCGATTTACCCGGAACTGGAGGAAAATCAGCTTATGTATGTTGCTGATAAGATAGCTGAATTTTTTGCATCCAAAAAAACCCCAAAAAAATCCTCGTGAGGCGAATTTTTTTGTTGACAGGATAAAACTCTCGAGGTATAAACACGCTTTCTTTGGCGCACAAAAAAAAGTTCTTGACACGGTCCGAAGAAAAGATTAATCTCTGAAATACAAATCGAACGGATTCCTTGTTCTTTGAAAACTAAATAGTGATGCCGCTGTAGGCCCTTCTGAAAAGATTGGGCCGCGAGCCCAAAGATGATTTAAGTGGAGAGTTTGATCCTGGCTCAGAANGAACGCTGGCGGCGTGCCTAACACATGCAAGTCGAACGAGAAATTCCGGCTTCGGCTGGAAGAGTAAAGTGGCGCACGGGTGAGTAACGCGTGGGTAACCTGCCCTTGAATCTGGGATAACTCCGCGAAAGCGGTGCTAATACCGGATATCGTCCCTTTGACTTTGGTCATTGTGATGAAAGGTGACCTCTTCATGAAAGTTGCCGTTTGGGGAGGGGCCCGCGTACCATTAGCTAGTTGGTGAGGTAACGGCTCACCAAGGCTGCGATGGTTAGCTGGTCTGAGAGGATGATCAGCCACACTGGAACTGNAACACGGTCCAGACTCCTACGGGAGGCAGCAGTGAGGAATTTTGCGCAATGGGGGAAACCCTGACGCAGCAACGCCGCGTGAGTGAAGAAGGCCTTCGGGTCGTAAAGCTCTGTCAAGTGGGAAAAAATCCTTCCGGTTAATACCCGGAAGGATTGATG